>CAZHAJ010000119.1:0-5980 GCA_964530215.1 uncultured Peptococcaceae bacterium
GCTTATAGCTTATAGCTTATAGCTTATAGCTTATAGCTTATAGCTTATAGCTTATAGCTTATAGCTTATAGCTCATATGGAGGTATGTGAAATAATGAGAATTACTGTACTCGGATGTTGGGCACCTTATCCCAGAGCAGGTGGAGCTTGTTCCGGCTATATTGTTCAGGATGGAAATGCCAATGTGGCAATAGATATGGGAAACGGAGCCTTTAGCAACTTGTGTAAACTTTTTGATTTTCGTACTATTAAGGCGCTGTTATTAACACATCTCCATCCCGATCATATAGCAGATGTTGATTGCCTCAGGCATGCCATCGAAGGTGCCATAAGGGATGGTAGCAGAATGCAGGGACCGGTTAAATTAGTGCTGCCAAACGAACCGAGTAAGACTGCTGAAATACTTGCTGATTATAAGCAGGCCTTTAAGGTTACATATATAGAAGATCTGTCTTGGGAAAAGGTTCCGCCGGGTATTGATGTAAGGGTGTTGGATTTAGGTAATGTCAGATTTTATTTTCTGCCCGTGCAGCACTCGATACCGTCATATGCAGTAGGAGTGGATGGTTCAGGTTATTTTGTATACTCGGGTGATACTGCTCCCACTGAAGAATTAGCCCTTTTTGCCCAAAGAGCAGATATTCTGATGTGCGAGGCCAGCGGATTGGATAAAGACGAAAAAAAGATGGATGGTTGTCATATGACTGCTCGACAAGCAGGTATTTTGGCAAAAAAGGCCCAAGCTAAACAGTTGATTCTTACTCATTTCTGGCCTGAATATAATCAAGAGGAGTTAAGGGCACAGGCCCAAGAGGGATACGGCAGCAGGGTTGAAATCGCAGTGGAGGGCGATACATATTTTGTATATTAGTAAATAAGGGTGGAATTAATAACAGACATCAATATTTAAAGTGGAGGTAGTGAGTTGAGCAGAACAGACGGAAGAAATCCTGGACAGCTAAGACCCATAAGGATAACAAGAGATTATAATAAATATGCCGAAGGATCAGTTTTGGTGGAGGTTGGTGATACAAAGGTCATTTGTACAGCTTCGATTGAAGATAGACTGCCTCCTTTTAGAAAAATGGAAGGATTAAACGGTTGGATTACTGCTGAGTACGGAATGTTGCCCAGGGCAACAGGAGTTCGCACCTTTAGAGAGGCGGCTAGAGGTAGACTGGGAGGAAGAACTCAGGAGATACAAAGACTTATAGGGCGTAGCTTGAGGTCAGTGGTGGATTTGGAATCCCTGGGAGAAAGAACAATTACATTGGATTGTGATGTTATCCAGGCGGATGGAGGTACCAGAACGGCTTCAATAACAGGGGCATTTGTAGCTTTGGTATTGGCTATAGATGGCCTGGTTAAAAAACAGGCTATACGAAGCTTCCCGGTTAAGGACTTTTTGGCGGCTATCAGTGTGGGCCTTGTGGGTGAAGAGGCATTATTGGATCTTTGTTACACTGAAGATTGCTCCGCGGATGTGGATATGAATGTTGTTATGACCGGAGCAGGACAATACGTGGAGATACAAGGTACAGGTGAGGGGTCCACATTCAGTAAGCAACATATGGATCGGATGCTGGGCTTGGCTGATGAGGGTGTAAAGCAGCTAATAGACTGTCAAAAGGATGTGCTGGGAAGCATCGCTATGAAAATTGGAGCAGGTGAATAGTTTGCATATAGTTTTAGCCAGTAGTAATAAGGGAAAACTTGATGAATTAACTGAAATACTTAGCCCATTGGGTGTGGAAATTTCTTTATTGGCGGACTATCCCGGTATCCCGGAAGTTATAGAAGATGGCGAAACTTTTACAGAAAACGCTATTAAAAAAGCAAAGGTCTTGTGTGAGGCCACCGGCCTGGTTGCTTTGGCTGATGATTCCGGTCTTGAGGTGGATTTTTTGAATGGTGCCCCCGGGGTTCATTCCGCACGATTTGCCGGAACAGATAAGAGCGATGAAAAAAATAATGAAAAATTGTTGCGCTTGTTAAAGGGAGTTCCCAAAGAAAAGAGAGGGGCAGGCTTTCGGTGTGTAATTGCCCTTGCTTTGCCCAGCGGTCAGATATATACTGCTGAAGGAGTATGCCGCGGTTATATTGGTTTTAAAGCCGAAGGAGACAAGGGTTTTGGCTATGACCCGTTATTTATTATTCCGGAGTTGGGTAAAACCTTTGCTCAGTTGGATGCAATTACAAAGAACAATATTAGCCACAGGGGGAAGGCTTTGGTATTGATAAAAGAAATAATTTCTGGACTTATTGAGGAAAAGGCAAAAATATAGTGAGAAAAGATCTTTTAAATGGGTGATGTTTATGCGGGTAGGCTTGTTAAGTGATACTCATAGGTCTTTGGAGAACGCTTATAAGGCAATAGAGAAAATGGGGAGTATCGATCTGCTGATTCATGCCGGAGATCATTATAAGGATGCCCTTACCATAGCTTCCCAATTAGAGGTGCCGGTGCATGCTGTTATGGGTAACTGCGATGCCATAGGAGACGGTCCACAGGAAAAACTATTGGAAATAGAGGGATTGTCGATTTTTATTACCCATGGTCATCGGTACCAAGTGAAGAACTCCCTAAATAATCTATATTACAGGGCGCTGGAACTAAATGCTCGGGTTGCTGTATACGGACATACTCATATAGCACATATACAGAAGATTGAACCCGATGAACCCCATGGGCAGGAAATTTTTCTAATAAATCCGGGTAGTATAGCTGAGCCAAGATGGGGAGATAAAGTCAGTTACGGTATTATAGAGATAGATAGTAATAATATAAATCCTCAGATATATTATTTATAGTTTGACTAATGGCCTTTTTTTTTGTAAAATGTAATAGCTGTCAGGTATTAATTAGTGCGGGTGTAGCTCAATGGTAGAGCACCGGCCTTCCAAGCCGGCTACGTGAGTTCGATTCTCATCACCCGCTCCATTTTAGTTTGTTGTGTAACTGGAAGCATAAGTCTGCCGCAGCGGCAAACTTATGCTTCCTTTAAGTTCCTCTGAAAATATTTTACGAGCTATTTTCACAAAAGGCCAACCAATTGGTAATCTGTGGTGTTAAAATCTGGTTGACGGATGTTCTGTTCCGGGTTGTATAATACTTAGTATATAAAAGCAGGGAAAATCATAGTGAAAGCAAGAGGTGGAAAAGACTTGAGAAGCCATATGGAACAGATTTGGGATGATTTTCGTTTGCCATTAAAAAGATTCATAAGTAGCAGAATATCAAACCAACAGGATGTTGAGGATGTTTTACACGATGTCTTTTTTAAAATTTTTAGCAATCTAAGTACTATATTTGACGATAAAAAAATCCATGCCTGGATATATAGGATAACCCGTAATGCTATAGTAGATTACTATAGAAATAAAAAACTTATAGAAATTCCTGATGATTTGTTGAATCCGGAGGATGAAGATTTATCTATCAATAAAGCAATTTCAGAATGTTTAAAGACTATGATAGAAACTTTGCCAGACAAATACAAAGAGGCAGTTATCCTGACCGAAATTCAAAATCTAACTCAAAAAGAGTTAAGTGAAAAAATTGGATTATCACTGTCAGGTGCAAAATCTAGGGTTCAAAGGGGTAGGAATATGCTAAAAACAATGCTTTTAAATTGTTGCAATATTGAGTTCGATAGAAGAGGAAATATCATTGACTACCAGTATAAAAGTTCTACGTGCAAGTACTGTTAAGGTCATGATAAAAAACCATAAAAATAATAAGCCAGGCAGATATGCCCAAATCATTATCTTTATGGTAGAAAGTGTTAACAACAGCCGTTATCACATCCACAGCCGTTGTCTGTTGCAGGGGTGTTTTTTACTTCCTCTAAACCCAACACTTTAAATACCGCTTGACGGATAGCCTTTGCGGGAATATCTTCATATTCATTGCCTTCGTAAATTACTGTCCGGCAATAAGTTTCTTTATCCAGTAAAGATGTACATGAGTCGCAGTAGTTTTCCGATATTTTAATATTTAGAATATTTTCAATGGGAATCCCATTAAATAAGATAGTATTTGATTCAGGTATTTTGGTGTCATCAAGTTTAATTTCTTGAAACTCCACAACATAACCATATGATTTTAAGGTTCTATTTAACCTTTTGACCTCATAATAGAGATTCTCGCCGGTATCATAACAGCGGTCGCAGGTTTCCCCCTCCACATCGAGGTGTCGCCATTCAATTTTTAGTGTTTTCATTTACTTGACCTCCTGAAATATATTCTACTAATAAAGACGAAAGATCTTTCAAAAGGATGCAACAATTTTATGGTGTTTTACTAATTTTTATTTTTATTTGCATCCTTTTTTAACTTTTTGCGTCTTTATATATATAAATACTAGCATTTAATAAAGGGGTGTTTTAACTTGGCAAAGAGAAACTTTATTTCCACGTTATCTTGTTCATGTGAATCCGGTTGCTGTGATGCTCCTGATAACAAAAGACGTATAATCACAGATTTCCTATATCTGGATTTAAGTGTTTGCACAAGGTGCCAAGGGGCTGAATCAAGCCTTGATGAGGCATTGGCAGAGGTTTCTAAAGTTCTTGAAGCAACAGGAGTAGAAGTGGTTGTTAATAAAATAAATGTAACAACAGAAGAGTTAGCTATTAAATATAAGTTTGCAAGTTCACCAACAATACGCGTGAATGGCAGAGATATTCAAGTAGAGTGCAAGGAGAGTCTTTGCGAATCGTGTGGTGATTTATGTGGTGATGAAGTTGACTGCCGTATCTGGGTCTTTCAGGGAAAGGATTACATTATACCTCCCAAGGCAATGATTATAGAAGCAATCTTTAAAAATATATATGGAGAAAGTGGGGATAGTAACACTGAAGTGAAGGAATATATCATCCCCGATAATTTAAAGCATTTTTATGCCACCATGAAACTAAAAAAACAAGAATCGGAACTAAATTGCTGTAATGATAAGGACACATGTTGCAAGTAGTATATTAGAAGTGTGCTTCCTTCTCGGATAAAATTTTTAAGATGTTGCATAAACAATTGTTTATATGTATAATAAAAAAACTTTCGGGGATTAGTCCCCTTTTTTATATAGTAACATATAAAAAAATGTTTATGTGTGGTGCCGAAGGGGGAATGCTGCTATTTAAACATCATTTGGGCTAGGATAGAGCTAATCCAAACAAATAAGGAGATGAATTATGGCGCAATCATTAATGAAAAAAATGTCTTTTTTAGAAAGAAACTTAACATGGTGGATATTTTTAGCCATGGCCATTGGTGTAGGCACAGGCTATATATATCCATTTGTTGCTAACTTTTGGGGTAGATTTCAGGTAGGCAACACCAATATTCCCATTGCCATTGGACTTATTGTTATGATGTACCCTCCGTTGGCCAAAGTTAAGTACGAACAGATAGGTAAAGTATTCGTTAATACCAAGGTATTATCATTGTCTATAATTCAAAACTGGATCATAGGTCCCCTGCTGATGTTTTTCTTAGCTGTTATTTTTTTGCACAATTACCCAGAATATATGGTGGGACTCATCATTATTGGTATTGCCCGCTGTATTGCCATGGTTATTATTTGGAACCATTTGGCTGGAGGAGACTCTGAGTATGGAGCTGCCTTGGTGGCTTTAAACTCCATTTTTCAGGTGTTCTTCTTCTCAGTATATGCTTATATTTTTGTTACCGTATTTCCCAAGTGGTTAGGATTAACAAGCATGGAAGTTCATATTACCATGTCTGAAACAGCAAAAAGTGTTGCTATTTACTTGGGGATTCCTTTGCTGGCTGCAATTTTAACTAGATTCACCCTTATGGCTAAAAAGGGAAAAGAGTGGTATGAAAAGAAATTCATACCTAAAATTGGACCCTTGTCATTGCTGGCACTGTTATTTACCATTGTGGTTATGTTTTCATTGAAGGGCGATTATATTATCAAACTTCCTTTGGACGTTATTAGGATTGCTATTCCTTTGC
>CAZHAJ010000120.1:0-5949 GCA_964530215.1 uncultured Peptococcaceae bacterium
TGTCCTGTTGTTTATATTGCGGGTGCTTTTCAATAAAATCTGTTATTTTTTTTAACATTCGGTAATTTAGTAAAGACATTAAAATATACGAACATCCCAAAGATATAGCTGCACCTTTAATGCCGAAATGGGGTATTGATGTCAGCAGGTATATAGAGGGTACTTTAAAGATTGAGGTTTGTATAAGATTTTTTAAAGGGATGTCAGCTCTGCCTAATCCGTGCAGTATTCCCATAGTGGTTTGCTGCAGGTACAGAAAGGGACAACTTAAAGCCAATATTAATAGTGCATCTCCTGCAGAGCGGTAGCCAAAAAGAATTTGGCTGAGATCATGGGGCAGGACGAAAAAAATGCCGGCCAATGGGAAACTCATCATTAGGGTTATTTTTATTGAACTACGGATCCTGCTTTTAACGAGGCTGTTTTTACTTAATGCCTGAGCTTCACTAATGGCGGGTACAAGCACGGTAGACAGTGCAATGGTGATTACCCCCGGTGAGTAGATAAGAGCTTGGGTAATCCCCACAAACTGACCGTATGCAGAAGTAGCCATACCCAAGGACAAACCTGACAGAAGTAGGCTTTTGGGTATAATCAGCGCATCCAGTGACATCAGCCCGGTGGAAATCAGGCGGGTCATGGTTACCGGAATGCCAAGACGAAATATTTTTCCAAAGGGTACCGGAGGCCGCCTTTGGCAAGAAACAGAGGCATTAAAGATTTTAGGACGATTCTTTGTATAAATATAAATCATAATTATAAATCCCACCAGTTCACCCGAAACAACTCCTATCGAAATGCCCAGTGCGGCATATTCCACTCCTTTGGGAAGCAGTAACCATGCAAATAACAGACCTGCAGTTACCCTGACAAACTGCTCTGCGGCTTGAGTAATTGCGGTGGGAGTCATTTTCTGCAGGCCTTGAAAAAATCCTCTAAAGGCTGAGCACAAAGATACAATCAATATTGCCGGGATGAGGCTGATAAAACATAAATATACTTTTGGATTGGGAAATAATTTTTCAACCAGCTGAGGTGATACAGATAGCAAAATGAAACTAAGAATTAAACTGCTGACAGTAATAAGAAGTATAGAAACTTTAAAAATGCGATAGGCACCCGGAAGGTTGTTTCGGGCAACCTCTTCGGCAACTAGTTTAGATATTGCTACCGGTATGCCCATAGATGCAATTACCAGCATCATTATGTAAGCTGGAAAGATCATGCTAAACAGACCTACTCCTTCAGGCTTGATAAGTCTGATCACCAATATCTGGTATATAAAGCCCACTGTTTTGTTTAAAATACTGGCAGAAAGAAGAATAAGAGTTCCATGCAGTAGAGAATGTGACGGCATACATTTTTCACCCCTGGAAATATATATGCTGTCCACTGCCATTAAATAACGTAATAGTAAGAGGCTGCCAGTATATTAAGCTTCCCTTAACATTCGCTTAAAAAATAATTAACAATTAAAAGGAAAACAATTTTACTGCGTAGAAATAACTTTATAGTTCAAAGTAAAAAGATTCAGTCATAAAATATCAGACGCTCTTTTTTTTGTATATTGGTGCAAACGCACAGATAAATAATTGAATTACAAAAGGAGGCAGGCTATATTGAAGAGTTATCCCAGTGATAAGATCCGTAACGTTGCGGTGGTTTCCCATGGAAATTCAGGAAAAACATCATTGGTGGAGGCTGCACTATTTGACTCCGGAGCCATAAGCAGAATTGGAAAAGTAGAGGACGGCTCCACTGTATCTGACTACCATCCCGAAGAAATAAATCACCAAATTACCGTCCACACAAGCCTGATCCCTATTGAATGGAAAGGTAATAAGTTAAATCTATTGGATACACCAGGGTATTCTGATTTTATCGGTGAGGTAAAATGTAGCCTTAGGGTAACTGACAGTACCCTTTTTGTGGTTTCTGCTGTTGACGGTGTAGAAGTTCAAACAGAAATAATATGGGACTTCACAGAAGAAAATGATGCTCCCAGAATGGTTTTTATAAACAAAATGGATCGGGATAATGCTAATTTTTATAAGGTTTTAGATGAACTTAAAGAATGTTTCGATGCTCCTTTTGCACCCATTCAATTACCTATAGGCCAGGCATCTGAGTTTAGGGGAATAGTCGACCTGCTTCAGGAAAAAGCTTATTGCTTTAAGGACGGAAAAACCGAAGAAATCGATATTCCCTCGGATATGAAAGATATAATTGAGAAATATCGCGAAAATTTGATGGAGGCAGCTTTTGAGGGCGATGACGAGTTAATGATGAAGTATCTTGAAGGTGAGGATTTTACCCAAGAGGAAATAAGAAACAGTTTATTTGAGGGTGTAAAGGAAGGGTTAGTGGTGCCGGTTTTATGTGGTTCAGCCTCAAAAAACATGGGAATCGGAAATCTACTGGATTTTATTGTGGAGTATTTCCCCGCACCGGATGTCGAAGGGGATAAGCCTTTGTCTGCATTGGTTTTTAAAACATTGGCAGATCCTTACGTAGGAAAAATGAACTTTACCAGGGTCTATTCTGGCAAATTAAAAACTGAGATGACAATTCTTAACAATACCAAAAATACCCCTGAAACAGTTGGGAAAATATTGTATTCTTGCGGAAAAAATACGTCTTCAACTTCCGAGGTGTCGGCAGGAGATATAGCAGTTTTAGTAAAAATGCAGGATATTAATACAGGGGATGTCCTATGTGATAAAGAACATCCTGTTATTTTGGAGGGAATTGATTTCCCTGAACCCACTTTGTCTTTAGCTATCAATCCAAAGAGTAAAGGTGATGAAGATAAACTGGGAAGTGCAGTAAGCAAAATTTTAGAAGAAGATAAGACCATTACAATCAAGAAAAACGTTGATACAAAGCAAACCCTTATTACCGGGATGGGTGAAATGCACCTTGATATAATTGTGGAACGGCTTAAAAGACGAGGGGTAGACATTGTTACCGAACCTCCTAAGGTTCCTTATAGGGAAACTATCAAAGCAGAAGTAAAGGTGGAGGGTAAACATAAAAAGCAGACCGGAGGGCATGGGCAGTACGGGCATGTTTGGTTAAGATTGGAGCCTCTTCATGACGCCGAATTTGAATTTTCTGAGGAAGTATTCGGGGGGGCGGTACCCAAAAATTATTTTCCGGCAGTGGAGAAAGGCATTCGTGAAGCTATGAATGAAGGAGTGTTAGCCGGTTATCCTGTAACCGGGGTAAAGGCAATACTGGTGGATGGCTCATATCATGCTGTGGACTCATCTGAGATGGCCTTTAAGGTAGCTGGTTCTCTGGCTTTCAAAAAAGGTGCCTTATCGGCAAAGCCGGTATTAATGGAACCGGTAATGACTGTAGAGGTAACTGTACCTGAAAAGTTTATGGGAGAGATCATTAGTCACTTTAATAATAAAAGGGGGAAAATACTTGGGATGGAACCAGGGGGCAAAAACACCAAGGTGAAAGCTCAGGCTCCTCTGTCAGAAATGTACCGGTTTGCCATAGATTTAAAGTCAATAACCCAAGGACGAGGTTCTTTTGTGATGGATTTTAAGGGCTATGAGGAATTGCCGGGAAAATTAGCGGATGAAGTTGTAAATAAAGCCAAAGCAGCTTCTGAATAAGGCTCTGTGCATTTATTTAGACTTGCTGATAAATTGAACCGAAACTGTGATGGACATAGAATCTCAGAGGAATACAGAAGTCAGAATCCAGAAGCCAGAAGTCAGAAGTCAGAATACAGAAGTCAAAAGCCAGAATATTAGAAATGTATGGAGAGATTGATGTTTTGTATAATCAATCTCTCTTTTTTAATCAAAAATACACATAAAATGCAAGCTGGGGGTGCGGATTTCAGTCCGGACAAAGTTACTTTGGTTGAACCGGCTTTAAATCTTGTCGCTAACGGTCTGGTCATCGCTTGCGTAAGTGCATCAACTCCTTCAGTATAACCATGTGGAAGGGGCATTTAGAAAAGCAGAAGCATATATTGTCAATATATACAAATAATAAAATATAATGTTCAAATAACCGAGGTGAAACATGATATATTTTGATAATGCGGCGACTACATGGCCAAAGCCACCCGAAGTCGTTGAAGAAATTAGCAGGTGTATAAAGGAGTATGGAGCAAACCCCGGCCGAGGAGGTCATAAGAAATCAGTTGTCGCCCATAATATGGTAAATAATACAAGACTTAAGCTGGCCCATTTGTTTAACATTGAAAGTAAATATCATAATCGTATTGTATTTACTTTAAATGCAACCGAAGCTATTAATTTGGCTTTAAAGGGATTTATCAAAAAAGGTGAACATGTTATTACCAGTTCGATGGAACATAATGCTCTGTCTCGACCGTTAAAAGAATTGGTAAGGAAAGGGGCAGAAACAACAAAAATACAGTGTGACCATGAGGGAAGGATAAATATTGACAATATTGAGGCAGCCATTCGGCCCAATACAAAGCTGATTGCCATTACCCATGCTTCCAATGTAACCGGAACTTTGATGCCAATAACAGAAATAGGTCATATATCTAAAAAATATGGTATCACTCTATTGGTGGATGCAGCTCAAACCGCAGGTCTAGTGGATATTGATGTTGTAAAAATGAATATTGGTATGCTAGCTTTTCCCGGCCACAAATGTCTATTGGGTCCCACCGGTACCGGAGGACTTTATATAGAAAAGAATATAGAATTAGATCCTTTAAAGGAAGGGGGCACCGGCAGCTATTCTGAGATGGATGGTATGCCGCACTTGCTACCTGACAGATATGAAGCGGGAACAATAAATACCGTTGGTATTGCAGGTCTCAGTGCAGGTATTGATTTTATAATAAAAGAAGGTAGGGAAAAAATAAGAAATCACGAATTAGATTTAACTTCAAGATTTTTATCAGGTGTTTTAGAGATACCAGGAATTAAAGTGTTTGGTCCCCAAAACCTCAAAGACAAAGTGCCGGTGGTCTCCTTTATTATTGAAGGCTTAAAAACTCAACAGGTGGGAGATATTTTGGACAGGGAATATGATATAGCAAGCCGTGCAGGGTTGCATTGTGCCCCTGATGCCCACAAGACCTTGGGTACTTATAACACAATGTCGGTTCGGTTTAGTTTCTCATATTATAATACAGCTGATGAAGTGGACCAATCCTTAATAGCTTTAAAAAATATAGCTGGCAGGGCCAAGCTATATTGATTTATTAAATTATATCCCACCTTTGACAACGAGCACCCCATCTTCCTATTACTCTGTCATCTTCATAAATCTCGGCAATTTCACAGTTATTGGGACATCCGGTGCAGTTAAAGCTGGAAGTTCTATAGGGCAAACCAGTAATCTGGAAACCCTTAAAGCTGGTTTTACCGTCATGTTCTGTTTTCTCCCGAGCCAGTTGGGCAGCGCCGATTGCTCCCATAACATTGAAATGTTCAGGTATTGTAACGGGGAGATTTAACGCTCTTTCAAAAGCCGCTTTTATCCCTGCGTTGGCTGCCACTCCCCCCTGGAACACAATAGGAGGTTTTATTTCTTTACCTTTTCCGACGTTATTAATATAGTTTCTTACCAATGCTTCGCAAAGTCCGTTAATTATGTCATTTAGCTTGTAACCCATCTGCTGTTTGTGAATCATATCTGATTCCGCAAAAACAGTGCATCTTCCTGCAATACGCACAGGGGTTTCCGAGCTTAGGGCAATTTCTCCGAAATCTGAAATGGGGATATTTAGTCTGGCTGCCTGTTGGTCAAGAAAAGACCCTGTTCCTGCAGCACAAACCGAGTTCATAGCGAAGTCAGTTACTACTTCATTGCGCATAACTATTATTTTTGAATCCTGACCGCCGATCTCAATAATAGTTTGCACAGTTGGCACATATAGGGAAGCAGCCACTGCGTGGGCAGTGATTTCATTTTTTATAACATCTGCTCCCACCATAACAC
>CAZHAJ010000121.1:0-5901 GCA_964530215.1 uncultured Peptococcaceae bacterium
TTTGCTTTTATATTTAAAGGACATTGCATCTTCTTGTTAAAAAGAAATTGCCCAATAGGCAATTTCTTTTTTTTGATTGCTATATCATCCCATCAATGATATAATGTCTACCATTGGTGGAATACTATCCACCACATGTGGACAGGGGAAATTTAAATGCCTAAAATACTTAAAGACAGATATTTTTTAGTTCAGGCCGATATCCTTCCGGACTCCATATTGAAAACTGTTATTGCAAAGGAAATGTTGATGAAGGGTGATGCTGCCACTGTAAATGAAGCAGTGGCTAAAGTAAGTTTGAGCAGAAGTGCCTACTATAAATACAAAGACAGGGTCTTTCCGTTGCAATCAGGCTTCACGGGTAAGGAAATTATCGTCAACTTAACTCTGGAACACAGAACGGGTATTTTATCTCAAGTTCTAGTCAGCATTGCAAAATTGGGCGGTAATGTTATTACAATAAACCAGGACATACCCACACAAAAGAAGGCTCAAGTAGGCATAAAGCTGGACATATCAAATATTACCGATGATATGGACAAACTTATTAAAAATCTAAAAGATATATCAGGGGTTAAATCTGTTTCTGTTAAATAATATTGCAGTATTTTACTGCGCAGTGGGGAGGTTTTTATATGGACAGTATTAAAATAGGTTTTTTAGGTTTAGGGACCGTAGGAACAGGAGCTTATACAATATTAACAGGTAACGAAAATAATATAGCCCAGAAGGTGGGAAGCCGACTCCAAGTAGCTGGTATATTGGTAAAAGATCTTACAAAAAACAGGGGTTTAGAAGTTGATCCCGGTATGCTTACAGACAAGCCGGAAGATGTAGTAGACAACAAAGAAATTGATATTTTGGTTGAAGTTATGGGAGGTATTGAGCTAGCTAAGGAATATGTGCTCAGGGGAATAAAAAACGGGAAAAGTATTGTTACCGCCAATAAGGATTTAATGGCAGTCCATGGCTAAGAAATATTAAAAGCTGCTGAAGATAATAAAGTAGACATTTTTTTTGAAGCCAGTGTTGGGGGCGGAATACCCATTATCAGACCGCTCAAACATTGCCTGGCAGCCAACAAGATGCAAGATGTAATGGGAATCATCAACGGAACTACGAACTATATGTTAACCAAAATGACAAATGAGGGAACCGACTTTGACTCAGTATTAAAAGAGGCACAGGAAAAGGGTTTTGCGGAAGCAGACCCCAGTTCAGATGTGGACGGATATGATGCTGCCCGCAAAATTTCGATACTGGCATCCATCGCTTTTAATGCCCGGGTCACTTTTAATGATGTATATGTGGAAGGAATAAGAAGCATAACTAAAGAAGATATTGCTTATGCTAAAGATCTTAATTATCTAATTAAACTTTTAGGTATTGCAAAGGATACCGGCAATGGTATAGAAGTAAGAGTCCACCCTTGTTTTGTTCCCATTTCACATCCTTTGGCATCTGTTAATGATGTATTTAATGCTATTTTTGTTCGAGGCGACGCTGTGGGTGAAGCCATGTTTTATGGCCGTGGCGCAGGATCCCTGCCCACCGGAAGTGCGGTGGCGGCCGACATAATGGAAGCTGCCAGAAATAAAATTAAAAACGTAACGGGTTTGCACTGCACCTGTTATGAGAGTAAAGTCATAAAGCCAATGGGGCAAATCGAAAGCAAGTATTATGTAAGATTAAAGGTTCAGGACCGCCCTGGAGTCCTGGCATCCATTGCTTATGCTTTGGGCAATAAAAATGTAAGCCTAGCTTCTGTACTTCAAAAGCATACCGACGGAAGCATGGCTGAAATTGTACTGGTCACTCATACTGTGATGGAGCAAAACATTCAGGATGCTCTGGACATGGTGGAAAAGCTTCCAGGAGTAGGTAAAATATGCAATTTAATTAGGGTGGTTGAAGACTAGAGGAGGATTAATATGGTCCGAGTTCAGGTGCCTGCCACCACAGCAAACCTTGGGCCAGGGCTGGATTGCCTTGGCATGGCTCTTAAACTGCATAACACGGTGGAGATGTCAGTCGCCTCATCGGGCTTGCATATTGATATCCAGGGTGAAGGATCTCCCGATTTACCCAGAGATCACGAAAATCTGGTATATCAAGCTGCTCAAAAGGTTTTTCAACAGGTAAGGTTTAATACTTCCGGTCTGAAAATCAAATTGCAAAACAATATACCCCCCGCAAAGGGGCTGGGTAGCAGTGCCGCTGCCATAGTGGGAGGGCTGATTGCAGCCAACATTATTTCGGGAAACAGACTGGACCAAAAAGAAATTGTTAATTTAGCCTACAATATGGAAGGACATCCAGACAACGTAGCAGCTGCAGTACTGGGTGGAATAGTCATAGCTGCACCTTCGGACGGAGAGGTTAAATTTGTTAAAATAGATCCTCCAAAAGATCTAAAAACTGTGGTATCAATACCTGACTTCCCATTATTCACAAGAGCTTCAAGAGAAGTTCTGCCACAACAAGTACCCATAAGTGACGCTATATTCAACCTGGGAAGATTGGCCCTTCTGGTATCAGCACTATATGACGGAGACATCAACCAACTCTTTATAGCTATGGAAGATCGTATACACCAACCATATAGAACAAATCTAATACCCGGGATGAAAAAGGTTTTTGCTGCAGCTCGATTGGCTGGGGCCAAAGGAATTTCATTAAGCGGCTCAGGACCTTCAATAATAGCATACTCTGACAGTGATTTGGATTTAGTTGCCAGAGTAATGAGGGATACCTTCAGACAAAATGGTATAACGTCTAAATCTGTAATGCTGGATGTTTCACCGATTGGAGCACGGGCTCTGGAAATCAAATAACCTAATGGGATTATAACAAAAGAAGGATGATCCACAATGCTTATAGTGCAAAAGTATGGCGGTACTTCGGTAGCCGATGCCCAATGCATAAAGAGGGTGGCTGCAAGAATTTCCAACTTTAAGAAAGAAGGTCATGATATTGTGGTGGTTGTTTCTGCCATGGGAGAAACAACCGACTATTTAGTTGACTTAGTAAAAGATATAACTTCCAATCCGGGAGAGAGAGAAATGGATATGCTTTTGTCCACCGGAGAACAAGTTTCTATAGCACTGCTGGCCATGGCGGTAAAAGATCTCGGACATGAAGCAATCTCAATGACCGGTGCCCAGGCAGGCATTTATACTGATAGTGTACACACAAAAGCCAGAATCAAGGAAATCCAGGGAGATCGTCTGCATAAAGAGCTTTCGATGGGTAAAGTGATAATAGTAGCGGGTTTTCAAGGTCTCAATCATAACGGTGATATTACCACCTTGGGCAGAGGCGGTTCAGATACTACTGCTGTAGCTCTGGCAATCGCTTTAAAGGCAGATATCTGCGAAATTTACACTGATGTAGACGGTGTTTATACAGCCGATCCAAGAGTAGTTAAAGCGGCCATAAAATTAGACAATATTTCGTATGATGAAATGTTGGAACTAGCACACTTGGGAGCACAAGTTCTCCACCCCCGTTCTGTAGAACTTGCCAAAATAAATAACATCCCACTACATGTCAGGAGCAGTTTTAACAGTAATTCTGGGACAATCGTTGAGGAGGGAAGTATAATGTCACAGGAAATGGAGCAGGCGGTAGTGGTTACCGGTGTAGCTCATGACTTTAATGTTGCCAGAATCAGTCTTTTTGACGTACCCGATAAACCGGGAGTTGCGTGGAAGGTTTTTCAAGCACTGGCAGATAATCATATCAATGTGGATATGATTATTCAGAGCGCTATGGAGAATAATATCAATGATATTTCCTTCACTATCGGAACCACTGAGCTGCAGACAGCTTTAGATCTGATGGATAGAATTAAAGATAATGTAGGCTTTTCACGATACACATGGGACGATAGTATAGCTAAAGTCTCGATAGTTGGTGCCGGCATGGCCACAAATCCCGGAGTCGCAGCCAGAATGTTCGGTGCACTGGCAAGAAACAATATAAATTTGGACATGATATCCACCTCTGAAATACGGATATCTTGCACCATCAAAAAACAACAGGCTATAGAAGCGGTAAATGTCCTGCACCATGAGTTTCAACTAGGTGAAAAATAATGAAGGGTAGAATATTTTGGGGTCGCACACCCAGCCTGCATTTAGATGTATTTTTTGATTTAAAAAGAGAGATTGATATAAAAAAACATCAATCTCTCTGCCAGAGGGCCATTTCTTAAAATTCTGGATTCTGGATTTTGACTTCTGTATTCCTCTGAACTACATGTGTCGACACTACATTTAAAGTAAGTTGCTATCCTTTTATAAATTTCTCCATCAACGTATAGCCCTGTTCCACAAAGGTTCCATATACCCCATCTTCTTCACAGTAGGTTGCGTCTTTATTATCCATGGGATTACGTGAGTCGAAAATAACATACGGGACAGGATCCGAGGTGTGGGTCATCAAGGATATCGGAGTTGGATGGTCCGGCAGAACCATAATCTTATAGTTCCCAAATTGCTTCATTTCTTCCAGTATAGGTCCTAAAACAAGACTATCAATATTTTCTATTGCTTTTATTTTTTCTTCTATATTGCCTTGATGTCCTGCCTCATCTGGAGCCTCAACATGCAGATAAACCATATCAATGCCTCGCTTAAAAGCATCTATTGCAGCAGCAGCCTTGCCCCGGTAATTTGTATTAATGGTACCTGTGGCACCCTCCACCTCAATAACTTCCATATCCGCACAAATACCGATTCCTTTCAAGAGATCAACAGCGGAAATCATCGCTCCGGATACACCGAAACGGTCTCTAAATTTATCAATTTTGGGACTCTTGCCTTGTCCCCAAAACCATACCGAATTTGCAGGTCTGATACCTAAATCAGAATGATTTACCGGGTGTGCCGATAGAAAACTGTTGCTTTGCTTCATAACGGATAGTATGTTTTCAGCACCGTTACCTTTAGGTAAGTAACCACCGATTTTCCTTCCCGAAATATCGTGAGGTGGAGTTAAATCAGTATCATCTGGCCCTCCATTCCAAACCATCAAATGACGATAACTGATGCCCGGATAAAACTTCATATCTCCTTCACCAAGGAATTGTCCAAACTCCCTAATCAAAATGGCTGCACGATCAGACTTTATCTCTCCGGCACTATAGTCTGTCATAGTTTTATCTTCGTAGTTTGATTCGTCAGAAAGAGTTACAAGATTACAACGAAAAGCAATGTCTTTATCATTAAGCTCGACCCCCATACTAACTGCTTCCAATGGTGCCCTGCCGGTATAGTAAATATTGGGGTCGTAACCGATCACTCCGAGATTTGCCACATCACTGCCAGGAGGTAAACCTTCGGGCACAGTTCTTACCAAACCAATTTCACCCTCCTGTGCCAATCGATCCATATTGGGCGTTTTAGCATATTGCAGCGGTGTTTTATTACCTAACTTATCGATTTTATTGTCCGCCATACCGTCGCCCAAAATTACCAGGTATTTCATGTTATTCTATTCCTCCAAATAATTTATTTGTCATCGACAGACATTTATATTTTTACCCACTTATTTGTATTTCTCTAAAACACCTGTTGATTCCTGCACCACTTGAATTTTATAATGTTGCATTCCCATGGAACATGTGTGATATAATACTGACAAAGCTCTGAACAAAGATGGTGAATTCTTGAAACGCTACAAAATCATTACTTTCGGTTGTCAAATGAACGAAAACGATACCGAAAAAATGCATGGTATTTTAGAACAAATGGGATTTTTAGAAGCAGACTCGATGGAAGACAGCGATATTTTGCTTATTAACACTTGTTGCCTAAGGGAAACTGCAGAAAATAAAGTATATTGACTACTGGGAAGGCTGAAAAAGCTAAAGGAAACAAATCCATCCCTTATAATAGG
>CAZHAJ010000122.1:0-5881 GCA_964530215.1 uncultured Peptococcaceae bacterium
AAAACAGGAGAAAAGTAAATTAAAAAAATGAAAAAGTGGGTAAAACCCGGGATCATAATAGGTGTTATTGTATTTATTGTACTATTGATAGCAATTCGAATACATAATAAAAGTTCTGAAAAAAATGTTGTTGAGGAGGAAAGGGTTCAACCGGTGGAGGTGGTCAGTGTAATGGCCAGGTCCTTCGGGAGTGAAGTGAGGATGGCAGGCACAGTTACAGCCTTCACTGAAACCTCCCTATCTCCAAAGGTGATGGGTAGGGTAAGCGCTATCCATGCTGATGTCGGAAAGAGGGTTAGGCAGGGGGAGACCTTACTGGTTGTAGAGCAAAATGATTATGATATAGCTATCAAGCAGGCAGAATCAAGCTTAGCAGTGGCCCAGGCTAATACACCCCATGTAACCACCGCTTATCAAAATGCGCAGCTAAATTATCAAAGGACAGAAGAGCTTTATAATATGGGAGCAGTATCGCAGAGTCAGCTTGAAGCAGCTAAAGGACAACTTGCGTCTGCCCAAAGTGCTTTGGATGCCAATAATGCTCAGATCGCCCAGTCAAAAGTGATGTTGGATAAGGCACGGTCAGATTATAACAATACCATTTTAACTTCGCCAATAGCCGGGATAGTGGCAAAGCGTTCTGTTAATGTTGGGGAAATAGTGTCTCAGCAAACCCCTGCATTTACAGTTATTCAAGATGATCCATTGCTTGTAAAGGTGGATTTAACAGAAAATGTGGTATCTAAGGTTTCTGTTGGACAAGAGGTGGATGTTTATTCTAAGGCCAACAGCAAAACCTACCAGGGTAAAGTCAAGTCCGTTGCTCCACAGGCTGATGCTGCCACTAAGGCATATAAGGTTGAAATAAGGTTGGACGGTGTCAGTCAAGAATTAAAACCGGGAATGGTGGTTGATGTAATATTTATAACCGAGTGGGTTGAAAACACTTTAGTTGTACCCACCTATGTTCTTTTGGATCAGGATGACGGATATGCAGTATTTGTATTTGAAGAGGGAATTGTCAAAAAGAGAAAGGTAACCATAGGTATGATGGGGCAGGGTTATACTGAAATTAAAGACGGCCTTGAACAGGGAGAAAAGGTAATCGGCAGAGGCAATTATTTGTTGGTTGACGGAATGAAAGTCACTGTTGAGTCCACCAGGAGGGATGAGACAATCACCTCCGGGGGTGACAGCTAATGAAAATATCAAATTTCTCGGTAGATCGCCCTGTGGCCATCAGCATGTTAATAATTGCTGTAGTTTTGCTGGGAATGGTGGCCCTTCCTAAGTTGAGGGTGGATTTGTATCCTGATATGAATTTGCCCTATGTATTGGTGTCCACCAATTATCAGGGAGCATCCCCTTCGGAAGTAGAAACTTTAGTTACCAGACCGTTGGAATCTGCGTTGGCTACAGTAAGTGATCTTCAGGAGATTGTTTCCTGGTCGGAACCAGGTGTTTCCATGATCGGCATACGTCTGGAATGGGGAAGCAATATGGACCAGGCAGCCCTTGATATACGAGAAAAGGTAGACATGGTTAAGGGTTCGCTTCCTTCAGAAGTAAGAACACCACAAGTATTTAAAATGGATCCCAATAGTATGCCTATATTGTCATATACCTTGTCCGGATCTGATCTATCTGAAATGAAAAGGCTGGCTGAAGATGTGATACAACCGCGGATGGAGAGGATCAGCGGAGTTGCTTCAGTCAATATTACCGGTGGACGGGAAAGAGAAGTAAAGGTTGTGCTGGAACCTGCAAAGCTGCAAAGCTATGGCTTAACCGCAGGTCAGATTGCCCAAACCATCGGATCCGATAATATAACGGGTACCGCAGGAAGTGTTATTAGGGGTACCAATGATTTGGATTTAAGAGTTCTGGGGGAATACAGAAGCGTCCAAGATATTGAGAATATAGCGGTGGCAATTCCCGGCGGAGGTTCGGTTAGCTTAAAGGATATTGCCCAGATTAAAAATGACTTCAAAAAGACTACCCAGGTCAGCTATGTTAACGGCAGGCCTTCTGTGGGTCTATCCGTCATGAAGGAAACAGGCGGCAACACCGTTCAGGTAGCCAATAGTGTAAATGCTTTAGTGGCAGAACTGCAGAATGAATTGCCTGGGGATATGAAGTTTGACACTGTGATGGACACTTCCAAATTCATCAATGACTCCATCAGGTCGGTGGTGGAACATGCCCTAGCCGGGGGAATATTGTCTATCATAATACTATACTTGTTTTTGAGGAGCTTCCGAAGCACTTTAGTGGTGGCTTTAGTTATACCTATTTCTGTTATTGCAACCTTCAGCATGATGTATTTCGGAGGCCAGACAATTAATCTGTTATCCCTGGGGGGATTGGCTTTAGGAATAGGTTCCTTGGTGGATTTCTCTGTAGTGGTACTGGAGAGTATTTATAGGCACAGAAGTTCCAGCACTAATATATTGGAAGCGGCAAAAATAGGCACCTCGGAAGTTGCCAACGCTGTAACGGCGTCTGCAGCTACCCAAGTGGTGGTGTTTATGCCCATAGTGTTTGTTTCGGGATTAGCAGGTATTTTGTTTGGTCCCATGGCGCTAACCGTGTCTTTCTCTCACTTGGCGGCTTTATTTGCTGCACTGACGTTGGTTCCCATGATTACCACCAGAATGTTAAAGGTTCGGGTTTTTGATGCTGAAGAAGACACAAAATCCGGTAATCGTACATTAGATATGCTCCATGCTCCGGCAGAAAAATTTGATAAAAAATATCGCCAGCTGGAGAAAAAATATTCCGTTCTTTTGAACTGGGCTTTAAATCACAGGAAAACTGTTATTGCGGGTACGGTGGGTCTTTTTATAGCAGCTTGTATTATATTGGTTACTGCGGTGGGTACAGAGTTTATACCCCAAATGGACCAGGGGCAAATTTCAGTTGATATAGAGTTGCCTGCAGGCTCACAACTGTCTGAAACAGGAAACATGGTTTCTAAAGTGGAGGACCTAGCTAACGGTAATGTTTCTACTGACTTGATATTTTCCCAGGTGGGAAGTGGTGGAATGTTTGCGGGATTAGGTGCAGGTAATTCCAATGTGGCAACCATGCAAATAAAATTAAAGCCTTTGGATGATAGAACTGAGTCCACCAATGAGGTTATGGAAGGACTAAGAGAGGAATTAAAGCATGTGCCGGGTGCAAAATTTACTGTAAAGGCAGGCGGCGGAGAGATGGGTGGGGCAGGTGCCCCCATTAGCGTTAGAATTAACGGTGATGATTTAGATACCCTTAAGCAACTGGGTGACAGGATTGCCGATGAGATTAAAACGGTTCCGGGCACCAGAAATGTCTTTTCCAGCTTGGACGAAGCTAATCCGGAGCTTCAAGTTACAGTGGATAGGCAGCGAGCCGGACAGTACGGAATTACAGCGGGTCAGATATTATCTTCTGTGAGGGTTGCCTTTGATGGCCAGGTGGCATCAAGATTAAAAAGCGGCGGTGATGAAATCGATGTTAGGCTGATGTTCCCTGAGAATTACCGTCAGGACATAAACAATGTCTATAATATTGTTATTAATACACCATCCGGAGCCAAGGTGTCTTTAAGGGATGTAGCAACAGTGGAGGTTAAGTCTGCTCCGGTAAGTATATATCGCTACAATCAAACCAGGTATGTACAAGTGGACGCAGAACTTTTAGGTCGTGATTTGGGTAGCGTAAATAGGGATATTCAGGCAAAGATTGATTCTATGAGCCTTCCTCCGGGATATAATATTGAATTGGGCGGGCAGGCTGCTGACATGGCAGAATCCTTTGGAGATCTCGGTTTGGCGGTTATAATGGCTATTGCTTTGGTTTACATGGTTATGGCGGCTCAGTTCGAATCGTTATTTTTCCCATTTGTAATAATGTTTTCTATCCCTCCCACTTTGATTGGGGTCGCTTTGGGGCTGTTGCTGACAGGTCATAATCTAAGCGTTACAGCCATCATCGGCTATATTATGCTGGTGGGTATAGTGGTAAATAACGCCATAGTACTACTAGATTACGTTAATACCCTTAGGAAGAGGGGAATCAGTCGGGATGAAGCATTGCGAAAAGCCGGTCCTGTGAGATTAAGACCAATCTTAATGACCACTTTATCTACTGTTTTGGCATTGCTACCGCTGGCTTTCGGAAGGGGAGAGGGTGCTGAGGGACAGGCGCCTATGGCTGTGGTGGTATCCTTTGGTCTTACTTTCTCAACACTGATTACTTTGATCTTAATACCGGTGGTATATAGTGTTGTTGACGACCTCAGCAAGAAGGTTGTGAAAAGGGTCTCATTAATGTTTGGTAGCGGCAATCTTTCTAAAGGCAACATAAACCCTGGGTAAAGCCCGGGGTTTTGTACTGTTAATATGCTTTGAATAACAAAAAGTACTGTTAATTATTATTTTAGAAATCATTTTGTATAAAATCTGTTTGTTGGTTATAATTTTGTATAAGCGATATTTAAAAATACTTTTTAAATTATCAATTGCTTATAGGGAACCTGTGTGCCGATGTTGAATAAAAACATAGAGGATAAGATTGAAATATTATCTTGAACGAGTTATTCTAGAATAATGAAGGGAGGGAATAATATGTTTCAACTTCCCAAGCTTAAAATTGGTAATCTCACTCCCGACTTTCCTATTGTGCAAGGTGGCATGGCCGTTAGGGTGTCTACCGCTCCCCTGGCTGCTGCGGTGGCAGAGGCTGGCGGTATCGGTGTAATAGGAGCCACCGGAATGGCTATTGAAGAAATGAGGATGGAAATCAGAGAAGCCAAAAAGTTAAGTAAAGGTATCATTGGTGTAAACATCATGTTCGCAATAAGGGATTTTGCGGAAATGGTTAAAGCTGCTATGGAGGAAAAGGTGGACGCTATATTTCAGGGTGCCGGTTTTTCCAGGGATATTTACAAATGGGGTAAAGAGTCAAATGTACCCATTGTGTCCATTGTATCCTCTGACAGAGTGGCTATGCTGGCTGAGAAATTCGGGGCATCAGCCGTAGTGGTTGAGGGAACTGAAGCCGGCGGGCACCTTGGTACAGATAAACCTCTTTTTGACATCTTGCCCTCCATTCGGGAAGCAGTGAAAATACCAGTTATAGCAGCCGGGGGGATAGTTAACGGGAAGGGTCTGGCTAAAGCGTTTAAATTGGGGGCTAACGGTGTCCAGATGGGAACCAGATTCGTATTAAGCAAAGAATGCACAGTGGCAGATTCTTTTAAAAAAATGTATCTTAACGCTAAGTCGGAAGATGTTGCCGTCATTACCAGTCCGGTGGGCATGCCGGGAAGGGCATTAAAAAATGCACTGATTAACCGCCTTTTGAATAATGATGCTCCACCTCCCGAATATTGTGATGGGTGCCTAAAAAACTGCAGCGGATTATACTGCATCTTAAATGCTTTGGACAAGGCCAGACTTGGAGATGTAGATGAGGGAGTAGTCTTTTCAGGGATGAATGTTCATCAGATTAAAGAGATACTTTCGGTGAAAGAGATATTTAACAATCTTTTGGCGGAACTTAATTGCATAATGGCTAATCCTAAAGCTGTATAACTTTCTGCTGTCAATCGTTGGGGTAGACCCTCTTGCATAGAAATAAACAGGTCTTGTGTAAAAAAGCACAAGGCCTGTTTGTTTTTCACTAGAGTTCTAGGCTCACAATTATGTTTGGGCAAGAAGAAGTTTAGAGGAATGCAGAAGTCAGAACCCCAAAATTATTATAAATTTAGGGCTAGAATTCTTATAAGATCTCGGACGCATGGATGCGGCCTGCAGCTGAGTAGTGCATGGATGCCACGTACGCACGCAAGCGATGACCAGACCGTTAGCGACAAGATTTAAAGCCGGTTCAACCAAAG
>CAZHAJ010000123.1:0-5805 GCA_964530215.1 uncultured Peptococcaceae bacterium
CACAAGAAAAAATCAAAAGCTACCTGCTGACTGCTGCTTTGTTGATGATTATGTTATATTTCTTGAAAACAGATAATATAGCCCTAAGTTATATATACATATTTTTTGCTATTGTCAATTTAGTTTTGGGCGTTTACTGTTTCGTGTCAAACCGAGAGAATGATATTCCTTTATAGCCAATCATATCTTTTAGCTATATAGAATACAAACAGGCCAGTCAGTATTCCTGCCGTCATTTTAAATAGTCCGCTGAGGGAAGTAGGCTCCATATTAATAACTCCTTTTCATTTTTATAAGTATATTCTATCATATTTAGTACAGACAGTATTCATTAAATAATGGAAACAGGCCATATTCTCTTTATACTAATGAGAAACTAGGCCTGTTTCCGTTTAGCTATTCTGTTTAGATTTTCTTGGGTCATATCTTATGTCTTCTCCTTCTCCTTAGAGGGTAGCAATATTAGTCCTATTAATATTGCCAATCCAAATAAACCTACGACTATCAATGTTGCTGACATAATATCCCTCCTTAGTTTAATTTACTTGCCCCCAGTAAGCATTTTGTCATCGTCTTCTAAGATTTATTCTTTCTTATATTATATAACAGTAACATATTATATTGTGTAAAAATTTTATAAAAATACAAGTATGCAACATGTGATTTTTAAATAAAACTAAGTATTTGTTTGTTATAGTTGTATTTCTCAATATGCTAATGTTTTTCTTATATAAGGCACGAATATGATACTAAATAAGATTTATAATTTAAAGTTCCCTTTCAATTTTTTCAATATATAAGTGTTTTTAGGAACCTTTTAGTTGATTAAGAATATTATGGTAGAAAAACAGAAGGGGGATACAAAATGAGTGATTATAAAAAGCGGGATGATAACAGTTTTATTCTTTTTTTAATTCTAATACTCTTGGTTATTTCCATGCCCTTTGATTAGAGTTTCAATTTATGAAGATAAACTGTTAATGAAAATACGAAAGGAAGGATGACTATTAATGGACTTTCAAAAACAACCTCCAAAACCTAATCAGAATGATTGCAACTGTTGCATCAAAGTGGATAACAGCTTTGTCTTGATAATATGTGGTGAATTGGATCCTGTACAATTAAAAGACAGCTTAAAAACTTTTCTAGAAATAAAAGACAATTCCGATGTAGTTGCTCAATAATCAAATAGATAACAAATTAACCGGCCTGTTTGTTTCATCTGCGTCGGTTAATTTGTTACAATTGAAATAAGGAACATTTTTGAAATATTATCATAATATGTAATGTAAATATCAAATAGGAGGTAAATATATATGGGTTATGGAATCGGCGGAGGATTAGGCGGAGTTAATGATAATAGTTTTGTACTATTTTTGATTCTTATTCTTCTTATATTATCGGTGCCCAGATATGGTGGCGGTTACCATAGTACCGAAGAATAATCAGTTAAGTAAAAAAAGCCCGTTACTACCGGGCTTTTTTTTTAATGGCGGGGATGTGTGGGAATCGAACCCACCCGGGACGGGATTGCCGCCCCACCTGCGGTTTTGAAGACCGGGAGCACCACCAGATGCCCTCCATCCCCATTTGATATTTAATTTAAAATACTACATATAACTATAACATAAAGCCGATTAATAATAAAATTTAAAGTTATGGTATTTACCGTGAGGTTAACTTTTGTGCCATTGATTTATACTAAAAAATATAATAATCTTAAAACACTATATTAAGATAATATGATAAATAAGTGTTTTTCAATATAAATGAGCAGGTGAAAAATTGTTATCGATATTTAATGATATAGAGGAAGAACTGAATAATCTTGAAATTGAGCTAAAAAAAACAGTAAGTAATGGTGATCCATTGATCAGTGAGAGCTCTGTTCATTTGATAAGCGCAGGAGGCAAAAGGTTAAGACCGGCGTTTTGTTTGTTGGGAGCCAAATTTTATAATTATAGTCCAGAAAAGGTTATGCCCCTCGCTGTTGCCTTGGAGTTAATCCATATGGCATCATTGGTCCACGATGATGTGGTGGACTCGTCTGTTACCAGAAGAAATGTGCCAACAGTTAAATCTATTTGGGGAAATAAGGTTTCTGTACATTTAGGAGATTATCTTTTTGGAAAATCACTGAAACTAATTTCCGATATTAAAAATAATCAAATTGCTGGTATGTTGGCAGATACCAGTGTTAAAATGTCTGAAGGTGAAATTCAGCAATTAGCCACCGCAAACCAGACAGGTCAGTCAGTAAAAGAGTATTTCTACAGAATTCACAGAAAAACCGCTTTATTTATTTCTGACAGCTGCTGTCTCGGAGCCATTGCTTGTAATGCCCCGATTAAGCTGTGGAGAAAACTAAAGAATTACGGTAACAACATCGGAATGGCTTTCCAAATTACCGATGATATTATGGATTTAACAGCAAAACAGTCTGTTCTGGGTAAACCGATAGGCAGTGATCTAAAACAAGGTATAATTACTTTACCCGTGATTTACGCACTTAAACACAGCTATAAAAAGGATGAGCTTCACAGGATAATATCTGATAAAAATATAAGCCAAGAAAAAATTGAAGAAGCCTGCCAAATAGTACTTTCCAGTGGAGGAATTGAGTATGCTTCCGATATATCCAAAAAATATATAGCAAAAGCTTTGAAGGAAATATCCGGTTTACCGGATATAGGTGCTAAAAGAGCATTGATACAGGTGGGTGAATTCATTAAAACACGAAACTTCTGAGTATAATTATTAACATCAGTATTGCATTAATATCTATGGAAAGGAAGAAAAGATTTGTCAAAACTATACCCCATTTCTCTTAAAATTAAAAATTCCAAATGCTTGGTAGTGGGGGGCGGTCAGGTAGCTCTACGTAAAGTCAACTCTTTATTGGCTTGCGGTGCAGATCTTGTTGTGGTAAGTCCGGAGGCTGTTGAAACTATACAAATAATGTTTGGACAAGGTAAAATTAACTATATAAAGGATATATACAAAGAGCGATACCTAGAGGGTTGTTTTATAGTTGTGGGGGCCACCAACTGCCGCAAAACCAATGCCAAAATATTTCAGCATTGTCAGAAACGGGGTTTATTGATTAATGTGGTAGATAATCCTGAGTTTTGCAATTTTTATGTTCCTGCAGTGATACAACGGAGATCATTGCAAATTTCAGTTTCCACTGAAGGTAAGTGTCCATTGCTCGCCAAAAAAATTAAGGAACACCTCAGTAGCTTATATCCGGAAGAATACGGTGATATCTTGGATATCTTAGGTGAATTGCGTCAGGCTATCTTTATGAGAACAAAGGATCCCCAGGAGAGAAGCATGATGCTGTCAGCACTTTTAGAAAGAGAAGTAATAAAATCTTTGCAGGAAGGAAATTTTGACTTGGCAAAGGAGCGCATAAAGAATGCTTATTATAACGGCGGGAGTTAATTACAGGACTGCCCCTGTTGAAATAAGAGAAAAATTATCTTTTTCTGAAAACAAACTGGGTATGTGGTTGGCAAAACTTAATGAATATAAAGGGATAAATGGCAGTGTAATTATTTCCACATGCAATCGTATAGAAATATATGCAACCACCCGTGACATTAATAAAGGTAAAAAGATATTGGTCCAATTTATGTCTCAGAAGTCTGGTGTTGAGGAATCCCATATTGAAAAATATATGTATATATACTGCGACCTACAGCAGGCTGTTGAACACCTATTTAAAGTTGCTGCCGGAATTGATTCAATGGTTTTAGGTGAAACCCAAATACTGGGCCAAGTTCGCCGGGCTTATCAGATTGCCTGCGAACAAAATAGCAGTGACAAACTGCTAAATACCCTTTTTCATAAGTCGATAAATGTAGGCAAAAGAGTTCGAAATGAAACAGGTATCGATAAAAACCCTGTTTCCATCAGTTATGCCGCTGTAGAGCTGGCAAAACAGATATACGGCAATCTTGAAGGAAAAAAGGTTTTGGTTGTGGGTGCCGGCAAAATGAGTGAATTGACAGTCAAATATCTAGTGTCTAATGGTGCGGCCGGAGTAATTGTATCTAACCGTTCTTATCATCGGGCTTTGGAAATGGCAGAGAAATTTGGAGGACAGGCAGTTCGATTCAATAAATTGCCGGAGTACTTAAAAAAGGCCGATATAGTTATCAGCTGCACTTCGGCATCACATTATGTCATTAAACATGCTGATATTTTAAATGCCTTGTCTGAACAACAAAATAAAAAAATGGTAATGATAGATATTGCGATGCCTAGGGATATCGAACCTTCGGTGGCTGAATTGGAAGGTGTATCTTTGTACGATGTTGATGACCTGCAAAATGTGGTGGGCCATAACCTTTTGCAGAGAAAGAAAGCTGCAGAGAAAGGTATGGACATTATTGATAATGAAGTAGCTCAGTTTGTCAAATGGATGTCGATGCAAATGGCGGTACCAACAATTACTTCTTTAAAGGAACTGGGAGAAAGCATCAAGCAAAAGGAGCTAACCAAAGCTATTAATCGACTTGGTAAAATTAGTGAATACGAGCAGAAGGTAATCAGCACAATGGCAAATTCAATAGTAAATCAACTGCTCCATAATCCTGTTATAAGATTAAAAGAATACAATCTCTCAGAAGAAGGTCCATTATATACTGAAGTTTTGCACAATTTATTTAACCTAGATAAAGATGAGAACTGCCGGAAAAAGCTGGTGGAGGAGAATAGATGAGAGAATATCGGATAGGCACTAGGAAAAGCATGCTGGCTATGTGGCAGGCAAATTGGGTAGCCAAAAAATTAAGAGAGCAAATGCCCGGCATAAAAATAACTGTTGTGGGGATCAAAACAAAAGGGGACAAAATATTGGATACAGCCCTTGCAAAAATAGGTGACAAGGGCCTTTTTACAAGGGAATTAGAAGACGCCCTGCTGACAGGCAAGGTGGATATGGCCATACACAGCATGAAGGATCTGCCCACAACTCTGCCCCAGGGATTAATGCTGGGGGCTATTTGTCAACGGGAATGTCCGGCAGATGTATTAATTTCCAATAGCCGAGGGGATCTTTTATCATTACCCCGGGAAGCAATAATCGGCACCAGCAGCCTTAGACGCATAGCACAATTGAAAAGCTTTCGTCAGGATTTTAAAATGGTAAATATCAGGGGAAATCTGGACACCCGTTTATATAAACTTGAAACTGAGAATATTGACGCTTTAGTTTTGGCTTATGCAGGAATTGTAAGGTTGGGCTATGGTAATAAAATAGCTCAAAAACTGCCTTATGACATCTGCCTGCCGGCAGTGGGGCAAGGAGCCATCGGAGTGGAGGTTCGCACCGATGACAAAGATATGCTGGGCCTTACGGAAAGATTGAATCATTTGCCATCCAGTCAGGCTGTTAAATCTGAAAGAGCATTACTTAAGCGCTTGGAAGGTGGCTGTCAAATCCCTGTGGGAGCCCTTGCCATAGCGGTAGGAAGAGAAATAACATTGGAAGCTATGGTGTCAAGTCTGGACGGCCTTCAAGTGGTAAGAATGAAAATAACAGGGATGTTAGAGGACGCCGAAGGACTAGGTGAAAAATTGGCAGATCAAATGTTGAACAAAGGGGCAGATGAAATATTGAAAAAGGTAAGGCAGGAGTTTGATATAAGTGGCTGATAAAGGAGTAGTATATTTAGTAGGTGCAGGTCCCGGAGATCCAAGATTAATCACCCTAAGGGGCAAGGAATGTATTCAAAGGGCAGATGTATTGAAAAAGGTAAGGCAGGAGTTTGATATAAGTGGCTGATAAAGGAGTAGTAT
>CAZHAJ010000124.1:0-5729 GCA_964530215.1 uncultured Peptococcaceae bacterium
AGACCGGCAACCCTTTGACTTTTTGTTACTCCACTGCTCTTGCAATATATCACACTCTAAATTACCTGTCCACTGAATAGTCGTCATAAAATCATCCCCTAAATCCGTATTAGCACATATGTTCCCGGAACCTATGTTTGCATTATACAAATTTTTTAAAACTCTGTCAATATGCTTATATGCATAATTGAACTAACTGCCTAAATAAGATAAACTATTTGGAATCCACTTTTTAAGGTCGTGAGAAACATGTTTTCACAAACCCATGTTTATTTTGCTCACCGGGTTTTAGGCAGAATAAACGATGCTGTTGTAATGGGAAGCATTTTTCCGGATATGTCCATCGGTGTTGGAGTCAACAGAGAGGTAACCCATAGCAGCGGTAAAGAAATTTTAGAATTTCTAAGACAAGATGATAAGCTTTTGGACTTTGCACTGGCCAATATTACCCATGGAGTTAAGCCCGATGGATTAGATTATTATAGCGACGAAACAAATCCGCCTTTTGAAAAGGGCTATTGTTTCGAAAAGGCACGACCTATTATTAATGATACTATTGCTGCATGCAACATACCACCGGAAATGGGCTGGTGGAAAGCACATAATATTATCGAGATGGGCGTTGAATTAATTGTCAGTTCATCAAATGACTTTTCCTATCTAATTAATGATGCTTTTAATAACAGCCTTATAATTGAATACATTTCAAATAAAATGGGAATTTATTATTCTATAAATCCCCAGAAGTTTATTCGGCAAATCAACTCTTTTCCTGCCTTGGCAGATTTGGATAAAACTACTCCAATTAGTCTGGCAAAAAAATACGATGTTCAAATGTATAATAAACACGGCATAAATATCAACATTCACGAAGTCGCCCGACTGGTTGATCTAGCCTCCGAAATGGTTTCTGACGATTTAGAGGATTTTTTCCGTTCAGCAACCGAAATCGTCAGAAACCGCATAAATTCCTTAATTTAAACAATAGGAGATTTTTTACTTGATTAATACTACCCCTGATTACAGGTATCTTTATGAATTAACCAACAATGTCACCCCACTGAAAACCGACTGTGGTTCCTTATGTGAAAGCATTTGCTGCCGACCCAACAATAAGCATAAGTTGGGAGTATATCTCTTCCCCGGTGAGCAAGAGTTTTTGGGGTCGTCAAAAAAGTGGTACAAAATGGAGTTTCACCATCCTAAACACTACGATTTTCCTGAAAACTGGACAGAGCCGGTCCCTTTCATTAGCTGCCTGAAGCCTTGTCCTAGAGAATCTAGGCCATTAGCCTGCCGTTTCTTTCCCCTGACTGCACATTTGCTGAAAGATGAAACACTTCTAATCATCCATGAAACCATGGAACTGCCCTATAAGTGCCCGCTAATTACCCAGAAAATGAAACTGCAGCCTGAGTTTATAGAAACTGTAGCCGCTGCTTGGCAAACCCTGCTGAAATCCCCTCTCATCCGTCAATTGGTGGAAGAAGACTCCATAAAGAGAGAAGAGTCTTGCCCCTATATACCATCGATACTATGGAGCAGTACGGTCTATTCCTGACTTTTTAAGCAACAGACTAATTATGGCCTGGACATCAGGAGCTATACTATCCAGCCATTGATGGATAGTACCCTTAGTCAATTTTTCCGGACCATTTATGGTGCCGGCATACAAAGCATCAAAAAGGGCATCGTAAAGCTCTTCTTCAATTAAATCATTATAGAAAACTTCTTGAAGCATGTAAGCCAACCAGCCGGTTTTACCATTTAACAATGTAACCCCATCTAGATACTTCTTAGCTTCCCTCTCAGTGATTCCAAAGAAATAAACACTTTCACCGTCGAAAGTTATAAGGTATGGGTTATCCGCTACAGATACATCCGGTTTTTTAAAACCGGCTCCAAAAATATTTATTTTCACCGATTTATAGAAATAATTGTAGAGCTTTTCCCAATGATTCTTGATAACTATTCCACCTTAAGTGTTGTTTTATCTTGCGTTAATTCAATACTTCTTTTATAATCCCTGCATCTAATAATAAATACCAGAAAAACGGCAATCCGTAAACGACAAGCATAGAGGCGGTTCAACCGTAGGACTAAAGCGCAGAACTGAAAACCGCACCCCGCCCAAGACCTATTTTTAGGCACTCCCCGGTGTTGCTTCATGTAAGGGGGAGGACATTTCAGGTCGAAGCTATTCCGGAGGTTGTTATTCGACTCTTGGCGAAGGAGTCTACGGGATGTCAAGCTGGCTGCATGGATGCAGCCGCAGCCGAGTAGTGCATGATGCACTTACGCAGGCGGTTGGCAATCCGTAAACGACAAGCATAGAGGCGGTTCAACCGTAGGACTAAAGCGCAGAACTGAAAACCGCACCCCGCCCAAGACCTATTTTTAAGGCACTGCCTGACAGAGTGCTCCATAGAAGGGGAAGTCTTTTTTTGAAAATCCTAAAGTTGACACCGTCTCCAGACCCACACAGCTTGACACTGTCTTAAAAGGAATATATATTAATGTTGTGTATTTACCTGAAAAATCAGTCTTTGTGAGGTTTTGATAATGCAACTGTTAGATGACTTAAAGTACCGTGGTTTAATTAACGATATGTCTGATCCTGACGGACTTCAGCAACTTTTAGCCAGCCAGTCAGTAACCCTTTATTGCGGTTTTGATCCCACCGCCGATAGCTTACATATCGGACACCTTCTGCCTCTATTGGGTTTACAGCGCTTCCAGCAGGCAGGCCACCGACCCATTGCACTGGCGGGAGGTGCCACCGGACTGATAGGTGATCCCAGCGGTAAAACAGTGGAACGCACCCTTAACTCAAAAGAACTGGTGGATTCATACTTAGTTAATATTAAAGAGCAGCTTTCACGATTTTTAGATTTTAATTCAAAAAACAATCCTGCTATGCTTTTAAATAACTATGACTGGATTTCACAAATAAATGTTATTGAATATTTAAGAGATGTGGGCAAACATTTTTCAGTTAACTCTATGCTGTCCAAGGATTCGGTCAAAACAAGAATTGAGAACAAAGAAGTGGGCATATCCTACACAGAGTTCAGCTATATGATTTTGCAGTCTTATGACTATTACCATCTGTCAAAACATTATGACTGTAAACTGCAAATTGGAGGAAGTGACCAGTGGGGTAATATAACTTCCGGAATAGAACTGATTAGACGAACTATGCAAAAACCGGCTTTTGCCTTAACATTCCCACTGATTACCACATCTGAAGGCAAGAAATTCGGCAAGACAGAGGCTGGTGCAATTTGGCTTGATAGAAACAAAACATCACCTTATCAGTTTTACCAGTTTTGGATTAACGTCTCGGATCAAGATGTAATACCATTTATTAAGTATTTTACCTTCCTTAAACGAGATACCATTGATATGTTAGATCAATCTGCAAGAAATCAACCGGAAAAGAGAGAAGCACAACAACGGTTGGCGATCGAGATGACCACCATGGTTCATGGTGAAGATGAAGCCATTCAAGCGAAAAAGATTGCAACCGCACTTTTCAAGGGAGAGTTAACTTCCCTTACCGAAGGTCAGTTAAAGGATGCATTGTCCGGAGTTCCGGCTACCAGTATTGATTACGATAAGTTAAATGCCTTTTCACTGCTGGATCTAATTGTTGAAACCAAACTGGCTCCTTCAAGATCCAGGGCCAGGAATGACATAGAAAGTGGTGCCATTTACTTAAATGATGGCCGGCAGACAGACCCAAATCTGATGATAAGTACTGTAGATAAGTTGTTCAATAAATACCTGGTTATCCGTAAAGGTAAAAAAAATTACCATCTGGCAACTTTTCTATAATCTCAGGCATTTTTAAAAGAGTTAAAAGAACTAACTGTGACCGACATAAAGATGTTGGTCACAGTTTTTTAATTAACAAATAATGCATTAATGTTATTATCCCCCCAAAGTTATATCTTGTTCCTGATACCACTTTAAGGCTTGATGGAAATGCTCCGGCTTAAAATCGGGCCACATTTCCTCCACAACATAAATATCGGAATATATAGCTTGCATGGGAAGAAAGCCGCTGAGTCTTCTTCTGCCACCCCAACGTACAATGAGATCTATCCGTGAGACATCTGATGACGCTATTTTTTTCATCAGATTAACTCCCTTTACCTGGGAAGATCTAAGCATATGTTTCAAATCCCACTTCCACCCATAATTAACCAGAAAATTTATACGAATCAAGTTTTTACCGAACGTTTTGGGAGTGGTGAATTCCAACAACTCCTCAGGGAAAAACCTAGAGTTGTGATCACCCACCACCAGTAATGAAGCATCTCGATGAGATAACAGCTTAACGGCATCCACACATGCTTTTTTAAAAGCCTTTTGTTGTTCCTCAGGGCGCTTTGTGTTGTCTTGGGTAAAACCATAAAAAGTAATCTCCGGAATCCCTAGTTCTAAACACATTTCATACAGCAATAAACCAGGATCCAAACCCCATTGATATCCATCTTGTTTATTTAGTCCCTTTTCAACAGCCCAACGCCTGTTCCCATCTGGAATTATGCCTACATGCTTAGGCAGTCTTCTGTAATCCCCCATAAAGCCTCCTGCTCACAAACCTTATAATTATATTGGTATATAATGCCCCATTAGAAGGTTTAATATTGCAGAAAGGTTACAAATCATAAATTTTAAGTTATTTGGAATAGCGATGAAGCACTTCCACTACAACTCCACCACAGTACAACCCATACCTCCTTCTCCCACTTCTCCTATGCGAAAAGATTTTATCCTAGGAAAGCCTGATAGATGTTCATGAACAGCTGTCCTAAGTGCACCTGTGCCCTTTCCATGGATAATATAAACCCTTGGTAATCCAGCCAAGCGGGCATCATCTAAATATTTATCCATTTCAGCCAATGCTTCATCGGCTGTTAAGCCTCTTAAATCCAAATTTGTAGAAATATCTTTGGCCTTAGCCGACATTATACTGGACATCTGAACCCTTCCCTTGTCTTTAGCTGCTATAGCGGGCTGCCGCAATTCTGAAAAAGGAACTGTAACCTTTATAATTCCCACCTGCACCTGAACCTGATTACTTTCAGAAATAGACAAAACGTATCCATTTTGATCGAATCGGGGAATAAACACCTCTTGACCAGGGAAAACCTCCTGTAAATTGTCATCCGATTTGCATGTGGAATAATCCCTTTTATTCTTATGTTTATCTTCTAGTATTATTAATTGTTGACGCGCTTGCTGTATTCCCATCTCCCTTTTCCTTGCAGTATCGCTGGAGAGTTGTTCCCGAAGAACCTTGATCATTTCTTCAGATTCCAGGCGAGCTTCCCGTACCATTGAATTGGCAGCTTCCCTAGCCTTAGACAGTATAGATTCACGTTTTTCCTGTAACACCACCTCTAAATGTTGGTGACGTTCCTTATAGGCACGGGCTTCTTCTAGAAGTTTTGCAGCTTCCTCACGATCTCGTTGTGCTTCCTGACGGTTCTTTTCCAACTGTTCCATCAAATCTGCAGCTTTTAATTGCTCAGTTGACATAAACTCCCTTGCTCTTTCCACCAAAATAGGGTTCATGCCTAACCTGGAAGCAATTTCAAAAGCATTACTGCGTCCGGGTTGCCCCACCAATAACCTGAACGTAGGACTTAAAGTTATCGCATCAAACTCAACACTGGCATTTTCCACTCCGTCATTAGCATAAGCAAAGTTTTTCAGCT
>CAZHAJ010000125.1:0-5312 GCA_964530215.1 uncultured Peptococcaceae bacterium
ATATCCTGAAGGCAGGCAATCCTATATTTATAATTTCTGCTTGGGGATGGGGGGAAAATTGTGACAGGTAAATTTTACGGGCTGGGGGTAGGACCAGGAGATCCGGAACTTATTACCTTAAAAACTTATAAAATTTTGGAAAAGGTGGATGTCCTCTGCTATCCAATCTCTAATGCCGACGGCAAGAGCCTAGCCATGCAAGTTGTTAGTCGGTTGATAACTAAAAAGTATAAGTGCTTAGAGCTATCCTTCCCTATGACCACTGAAGTTGCGAAATTAGAGGAGAGTTGGGCAGAGGCAGGGGAAAAGATTGCCCGAGAGATGCTGACCGGGCACCAAGTGGCCTTTATAACCATCGGTGATCCCATGTTGTACAGTACATATGGATATATTTTAAGATATCTTTCAGTCAACTATCCTGAATTCAAGACGGAAACGGTTCCTGGTGTAATGTCATTGTCGGCAGCTGCTTCAGCCCTGGGTTTACCTTTAGTGGAAAGCTATGAATCTTTAGCTATTCTTCCGGCTGCATATGGACTTGAATCTTTAAGGGATGTTATTGAGCAGTTTGATACAGTGATCTTGTTAAAAGTAAGTAAAAAAATAACTGAGCTCATAAAGATATTGGAATCTCTTGAGATGAAAGAGAAGGCTGCTTTTATAAGTCGATGCGGTTATCCCGATCAGTTTATCACATACAATTTGGACATACTTAAACAACAGGAACCTGATTATATGTCTTTAATAATAATTAAGAAAAAAGGATTTGAAAATTTTAACCCGGAGGGGAACCGATGATATATTTTATCGGAGCTGGGCCAGGTGACCCAGAGTTAATAACAGTAAAGGGAGCCAAGATTCTGTCGGAAGCTCAAATAATTATATATGCGGGTTCCTTGGTTAATCCTGCGGTGGTGGAGATTGGTAGTGCCGACGCAGAGGTATACAACAGTGCTGAAATGGATCTGGATGCCATTTTGGATATAATGGAACGCTCTTTTAGGGAAGGTAAAACTTTGGCCAGACTGCATACCGGGGATCCCTCTGTGTATGGGGCACTGCAAGAACAGATGGATGCCTTAACCTCAATGGGAATACCTTTTCAGGTGATCCCAGGGGTAAGTTCGCTATTCGCAGCGGCTGCTTCTATACCCCATGAACTTACCCTGCCAGGCATTACCCAAACTGTTATTCTTACCAGGCTAGAAGGGAGAACTCCGGTACCGGAAAAAGAAAGGTTAAAGGACCTTGCTAAACATCAAAGCACCATGGCAATATTTTTAAGCATAAATCAAATTGAACGGGTAACAGAGGAACTACTCTCTGGGGGATACAGTCCGGACACAGGTGTGGTTGTTGTTGAAAAGGCATCATGGCCAGACCAGAAAGTTATCCGGGGGACGTTGCAGGATATCGCCAAAAAAATAAAAGGCCTTGGGATAGTCAGACAGGCTTTAATATTGGTGGGAGATGTTTTCATGCGGGATTACCAGCTGTCAAAATTGTATGATAAAAATTTTTCTCATGGATACAGGACGGCAAAAGAATGAAAATTGCAGTAGTGGCAGTTACTAATAAAGGAGTAGCTTTGGGTTTAAAAGTATCAAGCTATCTAAAGCAAAATGGACATCAGGTAGATATACTATCTCTGTCTTCCACACCTTCAGAAATTCACGGTGTTCAGTGGCAGGATCGATCTTTGAGTGAGATTATAGAAGAGCTTTTTACAAATTATCGTGCCTTGATAATGATTATGGCAATGGGTATTGTCATCAGAGTTATTGCTCCTCACATACAAAATAAGTATATTGATCCCGCAGTGTTGGTGATAGATGAGGGAGGCACCTTTGTCATCAGTGCATTAAGCGGGCATATGGGTGGTGCCAATGACTTGGCTAGACAGGTTGCCTCGGCAATAAACAGCGTTCCAGTAATTACTACTGCAACAGACGTGAATAATATTCCTGCAATTGATGTTATTGCTAGGGATTATAAATTAAAACCTGAGCCAATTTCCGGTATTAAAAGGATTAATTCAGCCCTTGCTAGGGGTGAAAAGGTATCTGTCTATTCTGAGATCAACATACCATTAGCCAGTTCTACTTCATTAATATTGAAAGACCCAGACTTATTTTCTTCAGAAGACAAAGGAATAAAGGTTTTGATTACCAACAAAAAAAATGTCATCTGTGGTGATTGGGATCTTATCCTTTATCCTGTCAACTTGGTTGTTGGTGTGGGATGCAAAAGGGGAGTAAGCAAAACTTTAATACTGCAGGAAATTGAAAAAGTTCTACACCAGGCAAACAGAAGTATGGCTTGTTTGAAAGCCTTGGCAACTTTTGACTTAAAAACTCAGGAAACAGGCCTAACGGAAGCCGCCGATTTTTTGGGAATTCCGTTATTGGGGTTTACTGCAGAGGAAATTGAGTCCTGTATCAACCTATATCAGCTTAATAAATCAAACAGCGTTATGGAGAGAATGGGAGTGGGTGGAGTATGCGAACCGACAGCAATACTGGCTTGCCCCAAAGGGAAGCTATTGGTAGGCAAAACAAAAGGCCCAGGGATAACAGTGGCAGTAGCAGAGGAAGAATCAAAGTGGTGGGAATCGGACCAGGGTCAGAAGATTTAATAGCACCAAGGGCATTACAGGCAATTAAAAGGGCCGATGTAGTGGTGGGTTATAAAACATATATTAATTTACTGAAGGGTTTAAAGCTGGATAATGAGATAATAAGTACAGGTATGACCAAAGAGATTGACCGCTGTGCGGCAGCAATTGAACTGGCATTAAGGGGAAGAGATGTGGCTGTCGTTTCCGGCGGTGATCCGGGAGTATATGGAATGGCAGGACTGGTGCTGGAAATGATTGATAAGGGAAATATAAATTTAGAAGTTGAAATTATTCCGGGTATTACATCAGCAAATGCCTCTGCTGCCAAATTGGGAGCACCCCTTATGCATGATTATGTAGTGATTAGTTTAAGTGACCTTTTGACGCCTTGGGAATTAATTGAAAAACGTGTACATGCTGCAGCCATGGCAGATTTTATTGTTGTCTTATACAATCCCGCCAGTCATAAGCGATCCGAACAAATCAAGAAAGCCGTTAAAATACTCGGGGAATATCGTTTAGGGTGCACCCCGGTGGGTATTGCAAGAAACACTGAAAGAGCTGACGAAGAAATAATCATAACAGATCTTGATCATTTGACTGATCACAATATTGACATGCTCTGCACGGTAATTATCGGTAACAGCAATTCAAGGGTATCCGGCCGTTTTATAATTACCCCTAGGGGATATAAACTATGATTTTGATTGTTGGTGGAACATCAGACAGCAGAGAGATAGCTTGTCGTCTGAAAGAACATCAAATTAATGTCCTAATCAGCAGTGCCACATCAAACGGTTATAAGCTTGCAACTTTAGACGGGCTTAACGGTATACAAGGCCGATTGGACTGCCAGGGTATAATTAAAACGATTGACCTGCATTCAATAAAGGTATTGGTGGATGCTTCACACCCTTATGCCGAAGAAGTAAGTAAAAATGCCGCAGCAGCTTGCATAGCAACGGGAGTCCCTTACATTCGTTATTCCCGTCCGGTCAGTATTATTAAAGAAAATCCTTTACTGGTAACGGTAAGTGGGTATAAGCAAGCTGTTGAGAAAGCCTTTGAGATAGGTAACAGTATTTTTCTGGCAGCAGGCAGTAAAAATGCCGGTTTATTTATTGAGACTGCTCAAAAGACAGGAAAAAGATTAATAGTAAGGGTTACCCCAGAACCTGATATCATTAACATGCTGATAAAGCTGGGTGTAAATCCGGCAGATATAGTGGCAATGCAAGGTCCATTTAATGAAGAAATAAATAAAGCAATGTTTCGCTACTTTAAATCTGATATATTGGTAACAAAAGAAAGTGGTGAAGCAGGTGGATTTAATGAAAAGATTTCAGCTGCTTCAAAACTGGGAATTACTTCAGTGGTTATACAAAGACCATCTGAACCTGCCGGAGCAATAACTGGCATAGAAGAAACAGTACATAAAGCTTTATCTTTGGTAAAGACGTAAAAACATATACAGCTAGGAGTGAGGAATTATGGAAACTGGTATTATATTGCTGGGGCATGGCAGTAGATCCAAAGATGCCCAACTTGTAGTCAATGATCTAGTTGTTCAGATTAAAAGGACCGGGTTATTTGACTTTGTTACCGGTGCAATGCTTCAGTTTAATAAACCTGACTTGGCCGTGGCAATGTCTGAAGTAGTATCCATGGGTGTTAAAAAAATAATTGTGGTACCGCTTTTTATATTTAAGGGTATTCACATGCAAGAAGATATTCCGGAAATATTGGAGCAGGAACGTAAAAAATACCCTATGATCGAAATTCAGCTGGCTAATAACATCGGCTCAGATGACAGATTAACGGATATACTCATAGACAGGATTAGGGAGGTTATCTGATGTACATTATTAAAGACCCCGGCGTCATTGAGAAAAAAAGCATGTCCATTATTGAAGAAAGCCTGCCCTTTTTAAAGACGATTCCCGAGGGTGAGAGAGCAATAATAAAGAGAGTGATTCATACCACCGGGGACCTGGATATTGCTTCCATGATAAAAATCTCATCCGGAGCAGTTAAGGCAGGAATTGCAGCTATAAAACAAGGCAAACCTATAATGACTGATGTTAATATGGTTAGAGTGGGTTTAAACTCTCGTCTTATGAATAATTTTGGTCTTGAAGGAATTTGTCTGATAAACGACCCGGAGGTAGTAGCAGAATCAAAACAAAAAGGAATAACCAGAGCAATGTCTGCAATGAGCAGGGGAGCCAAGGATGTTAATGGGGGTATTATTGCAATAGGTAATGCACCCACTGCATTGTTCACTCTGTGTAGCATGATTAAAGAAGGCAAGACAACTCCTTCCTTGGTTGTGGGCACCCCGGTGGGATTTGTGGGAGCTGCGGAGTCAAAAGAGATGCTGGTTGACGTTGGAGTCCAATATATAACCATACCGGGCAACAGAGGCGGTAGCACCATAGCTGCAGCCATCGTCAATGCCTTACTACTGATGGCTTAAGACCTAATTTATCAGGGGTGACGGATTTATATACAGAAGTCAGAAGTCAGAATCCAGAATTTTAAGAAATGACTCTCTGTTAATTGTTGAGGTAAATCATTAGTTGAGAGTAAATATCGAGCTGTGACCGACATAATAGTGTTGGTCACAGTTTTTTTTGCCCAAATATTTGTTATATAGTTATTATTTGTCATCATATTGATATGTACATCCATATTT
>CAZHAJ010000125.1:5322-5625 GCA_964530215.1 uncultured Peptococcaceae bacterium
TCGAGCTGGGACGGACATAAGAGTGTTAGTCATAGTTTTTTTTGCCCAAACATTTATTTAAAGGTTATATTTACCATCATATTGATATATACATCCATATATGGTAATATATGGATGTATATATTCGATACTGCTGTGTAAAACTTATTGTATGAGAAAGGAGGATATATGAGTAAAAAATTAACCAAATCAATTTTGGTTGTTTTTTTAACTGCCGTGTTTTTTAACGGAGTAGTAGGAGCATTGGCCGGTGAGGACCAGACAAAAAAAACTCTTTACACTGTTAAACCTGGTGATAACCTT
>CAZHAJ010000126.1:0-5538 GCA_964530215.1 uncultured Peptococcaceae bacterium
GCCTGACTCCATAAGTTCATTAAGGATTTTAATTATAGACGATGCATCCCAAACCTCCGCTATGACATTGGCACAAAGGGGAAAAATTATGCCCAGCTGCTGATCAAATACATTTACATTTTTTATAACAATCCCCACCTTGCAGTTAAACTTTATCGTGATTCAATATAGTGACTAATAAACTTTATCTTGAACTTTGTGCCTTCACTGCTACTCTCAACATCAATGGTGGCTCCATGCCTGTCTGCAATGCTATAGCTCAATGCCAATCCCAACCCGGTACCGCTATCTTTAGTTGTAAAAAAAGGCGTCCCCAGCTTCTCCAACACCCTAGGGTCCATTCCCTCGCCTTGATCCTCTATGGATAACACAACAATATCCCCTTCAGAATAAGTAAAAATCCCGAGAATTCCGCCTGTCTTCATAGATTCAAGTCCGTTACGCACCAGGTTGAAGAACATTTGGCGAATTTCTTTTTCATCTATAAGTAAATCAGGAACATCTTGCAGATCATAGATGACATCCTTGTTGGAATTCAAGGCATCCGCTGTAATTAAGGGAGCCAGCTGATTCAGAAGCTCTTTTAGGTTCCGTCTGATAGGCTCTCTGGGCTTATTTCTTGCCAGTGACAAATATTCGGTAATAATAGAATTGGCCCTATCCAGTTCACCTATCATCAAATCAAAATAATTATCATAATGATAAAATTCCGCCTTTTCCCTTAAAACCTGCAGAAATCCTCGGATGGTGGTCATTGGGTTACGAATTTCATGGGCTATGGTAGCGGACATCTGTCCCACTAAGCTTAACCTGTCTAAGCGATTTATCTCACTTTGCAGCCTTTTATATTCAGTAACATCTCTCATTATAGCTGAAAAACCATTTATAATGCCCTGTCTATTCTTTATAGGGGAAATGGTTAGGGAAATATCTACGGTACTTCCGTCTTTTCTGGTGGCCACAGTGTCAAAGCATTTAAAACCGTCACCCATTGCCACAGACTTGCAGACATTTTCTATATCATCATTTTTATCCGGTGAAAGCAAAATATCAATTTTCTTTCCTATTATCTCTTCGGGTTCATAACCAAAAATGCCTTTTGCCCCCTGGTTCCAGCTCTTTATATATCCACATAAAGATGCACTGAATATTCCGTCATCGGTGGACTCCACAATAGATACCAGTTGACAGGCTTTTTCCTGAGCCCTCTTGCTGGAGGTAATATCCTTTAGCATACCGATTAAATAAAGCAGTACTCCATTCTCATCCCTGGCTAAGGATAAGTATAATCTTCCCCAGATAATTTTCCCCTCTTTATTAATGAATTTTTTTTCCAGTTGATAATTACTGCTCTCCCCCATAAGTAATTTTTGCAAAGTTGTTTCTATATCATTATCGCCTTGGGGATATAAAAAATCAGAATATGTCCTCCACTTCAGCTCTTCTTGAGAGTAACCAAAAATATTTTGCATAGCAGGATTGCATTCTATAATCCTTCCCCGGCAGTCCAGTAAGCTTACTCCTAACATATGCTGCACAAAGAATGTCTTAAATCTGTTTTCACTTTCCCTGAGATCTTTTTCTGTTTTTCTGTGTCTTTGAATCTCTTTTACTAGTTTTTCATTAACGGATAATAATTCCTTAGTTTTCTCTTGAACCATAAGTTCCAGCTTTTCACGGTTATTGTACAGCTGGACGAACCCTTTTATCTTATATTTTAAGGCTTCGGAATTTATGGGTTTGAAAATAAAATCAAAAGCCCCAAGGGAATACCCGTGTAATACCTGTTCATTTGCCTGATGGATAGCGGTAACAAAAATTATCGGTATTCCTTTAGATTTATCCCTGCTGTGTATCAATTTGGCTGTATCATAACCATTAAGCCCCGGCATCTGCACATCAAGGAGAATTACCGCAAAATCCTCTTTCAAAACCCATTTTAGGGCTTCCTCACCGGATCCGGCACATATAAGTTCATATTCGGGACAATCTAAAATACTCCTAAGATATATTAAATTTTCCGGACGATCGTCCACCATAAGGATTTTAACCTTTTTTTCCATCTCTACTCCTGCCTTTGATATAACTTATCCGCTCTATCCAACTCTCTGTAAAAATGCGAATAACTGTTAAACCTAATGGTCTCTTTTTTACCCAGAGCTAAAATTCCCGAGGGTTTTAAACTCTCGAAAAGCAGTCGATGAACCTTATCCTGAAGTTTTTCATTGAAATAGATCATCACATTGCGGCAGATTATTACATCAAATTCATTGAAGGAGCTGTCTGTTACAAGATTATGCTGGGAAAAGACAATATTTTTCCTAAGGAAATCATGCAGCTTGGCAGTATCGGAAGATACGTCATAATACTCTGAAAAAGCCCGTTTTCCACCGGATTTCTGGTAGTTTGCCGTATATAATTTCATTTTTTTTAAGTCATATGCACCTGTTTTTGCTTTGATGAGCACGTTTTCGTTTATATCAGTGGCATACAAGATGGTTTTTTCGTAAAGTCCTTCTTCGCACAGCAAAATGGCCATAGAGTATACCTCTTCACCAGATGCACACCCTGCATGCCAAATACGGATGCCGGGTAAATCCCTTAGAATTGGTATTACCCTGCTTCTAAAAGCATTATAAAAACCGGGATCCCTGAACATTTCCGTAACGGATATAGAAAAGTCGTCCAGCAGTTTTTTCATAATACTGGGATTATGCAAAACGATGCCCTGAAACTTAGAAATACCCACCACTTTTTCTTTGGACATTCTATTAAGTACCCGCCTTCTTATTGTGGCCAGCGCATAATCCCTGAAGTCATAACCATAATGGCGGTATATACCTTCCAGCAGTAGTTGAATTTCTATAATTTGCAGGTTGTCTATAGATTTTTCTCCGGCAGCGGGAAAATTTATATTTATCACCTACCTATACAACCAAACTCGCATTAGAGACATTAATTGATTAATATCCAAGGGTTTAGATATATAATCAGATGCCCCAGCCTCCAGACACTTCTCCCGATCGCCCTTCATAGCTTTGGCTGTCAAGGCTATAATGGGCATATCGGTATATTGGGGATCCTTTCTTATATTCCTCATGGCGTCATAGCCGTCCATTTCCGGCATCATTATATCCATCAATACTAAATCAATATCTTTCTCCTCATTTAGTAATTCCAAAGCCTGACGTCCATTTTCCGCAAATAAAACCTCTATTCCTTGATTTTCCATGGCGGAGGTAATGGCAAACACATTCCTCATATCGTCGTCCACCACCAAAATTTTATTTCCCGCCAAGGCAAAACCTTCTACCGAATCATTAGAAGCAGCTACTCCGCATGTCATATCGGAATCTGAATATGTTTTATTAATTTCAGAATCATAATCCAAGCTAGCCGCTACGTTTATTTCGGTATCTAATAAACATTCCAAATTTTCCGGAGTTTTTATAGGTAGATATAAAGTAAAAGTACTGCCCTCACCTATCCTGCTCTCTAAATAGATAAATCCCCCCAGCAAACCTGCCAGCTCTTTGCTGATGGATAAACCCAGCCCTGTTCCGCCGTACTTCCTGCTGGAGGTGCCGTCTGCCTGCTGAAAGGCCTCAAAAATTATATCCTTGTCCTCCTCATGAATACCGATTCCCGTATCGGTCACCGAGAAAGATATCATGGGTTTCTTAGCAGCAGTCCTTAATGAATCCGGTATTTCCCGGGGCTCCACCATGCGTATGTCAAGACTTACACCACCTGAGTCAGTAAATTTAAAGGCATTTGATAACAAATTTCTTAAAATCTGATTTAATCTGTTTTTATCTGAACAAAACTTATCAGATATACCATCCTCCACGTTTATATTAAATTCAACATTCTTTATATGTGCCACCGGCTTGAACTGCTGCTCCATAGACTTGCTAATCTCTGATAGTGTTATATCTTCAGGATTTATCTGCATCTTGCCGGACTCGATCTTTGCCAGATCCAAAACATCGTTGATGATATTCAAAAGATCTTTACCAGATGACAAAATCGTCTGGGCATATTCCACCTGTGATGAAGTCAAATTACCATCTTTATTTTCCATAAGAAGCTGGGCCAGGATAAGGAGACTGTTCAGCGGTGAGCGCAGTTCATGAGACATATTGGAAAGAAACTCAGATTTATATTGTGAGCTCAGCACCAGCTGACGAGCCTTTTCCTCCAAGACTTCTTTTATCTGTTCCAACTCTTCGGTCTTTAATTCTGCTCTCTTGTACTGCTCTTCAAGCTTTTCATTAAAGGTTCTCAGCTCTTCCGACTGCATTCTCAACTCCTCTGACTGGGATTGCAGCTCTTCTGTCATGGCTTGACTTTCCTTAAGTAGTGTCTTGGTCTCTTTGTATTTTAATACTCTGTTTATTGCAATTCCGATGTTGTATCTGCTTTCATCCAAAAGCTCCCTTTGGATATCGGTAAATTGTTTTAAGGACGCCAGTTCAATAACTGCCAATACTTGACCCTCAAACTCCACGGGAACTATGATAAGTGACCTTGCAGGTGATGCTCCCAAACCGGAAGAAATATTAATATAGTTTTCCGGAATGCTTTCTATATCTATTATCCTGTTTTCCAAAGCACATTGGCCCACCAGACCTTCTCCCAATACAATATCGGATTTGCTTTCTAACCCCTCTTTAAAAGCATAAAAAGCCATCCGAGTCAAATACTTTTTATCTTCACGATCCTCAATGAAGTAAAAAACTCCATAGCCAGCATCAACCATGGGTGTAAGCTTTGTAATCACCAGGTCAGCCAATCTCTTAATATCTTGCAATCCCTGAAATGAAGCAATCAATTCCAAAACGCCGGCTTTCAACCAGTGCTGTTCCTGAAGGGCATGCTCCCTCTCCTTCAAACTGACAACCATTTTATTAAAAGCCTTTGACAATACCGAGATTTCATTTTGCACATTGATATCAGGCATATCGGCGGTGAGATCTCCTCCAGCAACTTTAGCTGCTCCCTCAACCAACAGCTGCACCGGCCTGATGATACCGCGCAGCAACAAATAGCCTATTAAAATACAAATTGCAATTCCCACAACTCCCACTAAAACGGTAATATTTCTTACATTGTTTCCTTTGCTTACTACCTCTGTCAGTTGATTGTCCACTATATTTTTTTGAGTTTGAACGTAGTCATTTATTGTTGCCTGCAGCTCTGTCCTTAAATCAGAATATCTGCCATTATAAATTTCCAAAGATTCAGCAGGAGGGCTGTTCAGCATTACTTCCTCCAACACTACCAGTTCAATATTCATCCGGTTTATATTATCAATTATTTCCTTGTTGTTAGGATCAAGTACTGTCATGGCCTTTATAGAACGGTCTATATTGTCCACATAAACATTGTAGGTATCAATATCAACTTCACTGTTTGGATTTAATATCAGTCCCCTTACTGAATATGCCAAAACCAAATCCTGAACCTGAATATCCTTTGCTATCGATCTTTTTTCAATATTATCCTTCACATCATCCACGGTACTGTTTAAAATAT
>CAZHAJ010000127.1:0-5493 GCA_964530215.1 uncultured Peptococcaceae bacterium
CTTGTTCAGTATTAGAGGACTGGCCTTTTTATAGGGCATGCCGATAAGAAAGTCATTGGTTCTTATGCCTTGGATCACCGAATCATACCAGTCGTTTTTTGACCTTTCCCTGGCGATTATTATTTTTTGGTTTATTCTGATCAACTTTTTAATTGCGATACTCACTCCATATTAAACAAATAATTGTATAATTATATCTTATTCTCAAATCAGGTAATTTTCAACAAAAAGAAACACTCCTCGCCATACTGGGAGTGTTCTAAACTGATTATTTGATCAGCTTGGATAGTTCCTTAAACTCCGGGGTACCCGCTTCCTTCATTAAATCAAAAAACACTGTTTCGGTATTTGTTATCACCGCTCCCATATCCTTCATAAGGGACATTCCGTTTTTAAAGTTCTCTTTACTTCTGGAGCATACCGCATCCGATACCACAAACACTTGATAACCAAGCCTTAGTAGTTCCCTGACCGTCTGAAACACACATACATGGGTTTCCATGCCCACAATAATAACCTTTCCTTTGTCTTTCTTTTCAAGCTCCTGGGCCACTTCCGAGGTGCAGCCGGAAAAGGTCAGCTTTTCATAGGCTTTTATTTCTTGGGTATTTATCATTACATCCCCTACTGTATTCCCCAGTCCTTTAGGATACTGCTCGGTAACCACAACCGGTATCTCCAAAGCCTTAGCAATCTGCAGCAGTATATTTGTATTTTTTACCACTTTTTTCCCGTGCTTCATTGCCAACAGCAGTTTTTCCTGAATATCAATCACCATCAAGATACTTTCCTCTTTGGTTAAAGTATACTTATCCATGATTACCTCCTTTAGAAATTTGACCTGATGATCTATATAATCTACTTTCTTATGTCTTGAATCTTTCCACCAAACGATTTATATCCATAGACATCCCCGCCAGCTTTTCTGTGGAAGCAGATACCTCCTCCAAGGTAGCTGTCTGCTCCTCGCTGGTGCTTGCAATATTTTGAATGCCTGCTGATATTTGTTCAGTTGATGCTGCTACATTTTGAATCTGCTCTGCAAGACCTTCAATGGTACCAATAATATTCTTAAATCTTTCTCCCACCTCATGAACTACACTTGCTCCTTCCTCTGTTTGCTCTTTTCCCTCTATCATGGATTCCACTGCCCTTTCAGATTCCTTCTGAATGTCTACTATTAATTGTCGAATATCCTTTGCGGCACTGGCGGACTGCTCAGCCAGTTTCCTAACCTCATCAGCCACAACAGCGAAGCCCCGTCCCTGCTCACCTGCCCGAGCTGCCTCAATTGCAGCATTTAAAGCCAGTAAATTTGTTTGGTCGGCGATATGTGTAATCAGCTCAACAATTTGATTGACCTGATGCAAGGACTTGTCTAAAGAATTAATAACCACTGATATTTGTTGGGTAGTGGAAACAATGTTCTCCATTTGCTGAGTTACTCGCTGGATATCTTGCGCACCCTTTTCTGCCTCAATCACAGTTTTATCAGAAAGCTCAGCAACTTCTTGGGCTTTTTGAGACATACTTTCTATGGAATATGCCATCTCACTAACTGTAACAGCTGTTTCCTGAGCTGCAGCTGAAGTTTGCTGGGTATTGGAAGCAATCTGCTCGGTATTATCCTTTAAATCCCCAAAGGAAGATTTTATTTGGCTGATTATCCTATGAATATCCTCCATCAGACCGTTAAAAGAATTGGCCACCGAGCCAATCTCATCTTTAGAGCTTATATCTATCCTGCGCCTTAGATCTCCATCACCTTCTTTTATCTCTCTCATGGCCTTTTCAATTTGAGACAGGGTGGGTAAAATTTTGTTTATTATTAAAACTGATGATATAAACAAAAATACCAACCCCACCGATAACACCACATACATTGTTTGCTTGCTAAATGCAATGCTTTGCACCAGACTGTTAATTGAACCATCAAATGATGTCTGATATTTACTGTTAATTTCACTCATGGCTTGGGTCAACTCTTCCCCAGCCACATCGAAGTCCAGCATCAATATATTACCTTGTTCACGACCACCTGATATATAGGCCTCCGCCATTCTATGTCCCACAGCATAATATTCATCAAACTTACTATCTAATATATCCAGCTCATTTACTGCATCAGGATCTAAAGTTTTTAAGTTAACTAATGTTTCTTTGAAAATTTTGGTGTTTTCCTCAACACCTTCGAATCCCTCATTATCTCCGGTGGCTCCCACATCAGTATAGTACTGCCATACTTGAATTATTGCCTTTTCCATATTGTTTGAATATGTAGCTGCCCTAAAATGCTTTTCTTTAGTCTCATGGGAAATATCCAAAATACTTCCTAAGGCAAATACTGCTACCGCGGACGAGCTAATTAATATTAATGCAATAATGAGAATGAAAAATATAACTGTGGCTTTGATGGATATCTTGTTTAACAATACCAACCCCTCCCATAAGATTAAACAGCTTAAAAAATATTTTGCCTTAAATTATAAGCTTTTAAATGATCAACAACAATACATTGACAGAAAAATCTGTTAATTTTAAAAATAAAAAACCGGCTTTAAGGTCACTTTGAAAGTAGCCTAGCCGGATTCGGCTTCATCCCACACAATAAACTAAACCACAAGATCAATTTGCTGCACCGTTCCCACAGTGCCGTTTTCATTTAAATATATTCCTGACTGCCTCACCTGACCCAAAAGATTATTACCCCCGTCCTTCATATCAAAAGGGGTATTTATATTCCCTAAAAAGATGGCGCCTACACCTGCCTGACCCAATGCCATCAGTACATCATTGCCCTTTTCATCCTTTGTCCAGATACGCAGCTTATCATAGATGGCATCATTTTCATCTATCCATTGATTGCCGTCTTCATCATAGGCAGACAACTCAGAAAAGCCATTGCCGGTGGAGGGACCGAAAAGCTCTCTGCCATCAGTAACCTTGCCGTCACCGTCCAAATCCAACGCCAAAAATCCGCTTCCGGGTTTAACAAAGGAAATCTGATCTTGTATGCCGTCAGCATCCAAATCAAAACTAAATTTAGTTTCAGTGAGTTCCGCTGCCTTGCCGTTGAAGTTAATCACCAGGGGATCGATGGCAGCATCTCCGGCCCTAATGTTGATATGATTGTGCATGGCAAATTCCCTGCTCATATTCATTTGAACACTGAAATTAATCTCCCGTCCGTCACTGGTCTTTATGACCCCATGACTTTTAAAGGACATCTTTTCCTGCTCAAAATAGGACTCACGCAGATTGTATTCAAAACCCCAGCCCTGCCTCTGGGGCTGAACCGTCTCTCCCTGTTTGAGATTTACTTCGGACTGCTCTCCCACTTTTTTAAACTTTACCTTATCCATAATATAAAACTTAAACTTTTTCCCGGTAAGGGACTGCATCATCTGTTCCACCAGTTGAATTTTAAGCTTGTCCTTATCACTTAGCTCAAATTCACCCACCTGCTCCGCCGATTCTGCCTTTATAGCCTGCCCATTTTCTACAACCAGTTGAGCCCTGGCCTGGTCCGAAAGCTCAAATACCAAAAATTCAGGAAGAGTTCTGCCCGATGGGCCGCTAAGCTCCTGCTGCCCCCTTTCCCCCGACCAATACCTTAGGGATTCCTCCTTGGTATAGCTCTTTAGGTAGCTGTGGGAGCCGGACATTGATACCTTCCAGCTGTCAATCTTCACAAATAGTCACCTCCCCCCCCGAAAAAAAATAATGCCGATAATAAAACAATTTGATTTATTATCGGCATTATTCTATAAATATTTATATCCTTATCTCTCTACAACTTCCACTATACTAAAACCCTTAAAACTCCGTAGCTCAAAGTCATAATAAGTACCGCCGCTATGATATTTCCTGCCAATATCGCAGGAAACGCCCTTTTCAGCTGCATATTAAGAAGAACAGCAGCCAAGCTGCCGCCCCATACCCCTGTACCGGGCAACGGAATGGCAACAAATAAAATCAGACCCAAGGCACCATACTTTTGGATATTGCCACTTTTAGCCAAGGAGCGGTCGGTGAGCTTATGCACCAATCCGTTAAACATCCTGGTGGTTTTAAGGTATCTAAACACCGACTTTACCGCAAACAAAATAACGGGTACCGGCAGCATACTGCCTATCAAGCTGATTACAGTGGCATGCACCGGGGAAAGCCCCAGAGAAACACCCACCGGAATAGCTCCCCGAAGCTCTATCACAGGCAAAGCGGATATTATCAGTACCACCAATTCTATCGAAAACAAACCAAGTAATTCCTTTACCAAGGATTCCATGTTTTATCCCTTTCAGCCACGGGGACATTCCCCGAGATCTAACCTTTACTTTATACCCCTTTGTACATCTTATCATAGTAGTTTTCATAATCACCGGAAATGATGTTCTCGATCCATTCAGGGTTCTCAAGGTACCACTGAATTGTTTCTTTCATTCCTTGTTCAAATGTATATGCCGGCTCCCAGCCTAGCTCTGTTGTAATCTTGGTATTATCGATTGCGTATCTTCTGTCGTGTCCTGGTCTATCTTTCACATATTTAATCAGTCCTTCTGATTTACCGAGAGTGCCAATAATCAGTTTCACTATCTCTATATTAGTCTTTTCATTGTTACCACCAATATACAAGCCATGGGGACATTCCCCGCGGTCTACCCTTAGGCTTTTAATATTAAACCCCTGCTTATCCCGGTGATTCTAGCTATTTGCCTGGTTGATAAACCCCTGTCTTTAAGCATTTTTAGATACTTACTTCTTTTTGCTTCTTCTAGCTTCTGTATATCCTTGCAGCGAGGAGTGTTGCAGATGCTTTTTACAAGCTCTATTGCTTCACTATCTTTAATTCTTTTATTTTCATTTATATCCAAGCATACGTCATCAATTTTTATTTGATGAAATTCCTTAAACATCAGTATTGATTTGTCTCGGTCTTGATGGAATATCTCCAATACATCTTCTTCATCTACTAATCCTGATCTACCTTCAGCCAGGTACTCAGAATAGCTGCTCCACCTATATTCTGAGATCTTCCTTACCAACCCAGCCTTTAAAGGATTTTGATGTATGTATCTCAGTACGGTAAGTAAGTAGTTATCATCCTCTACCACTTCGCTTTTATATCTATCTTGAAATAAAGGCCCTACTCGCTCATATTTCCAGTTATACCAATACACATAACTGGCCCCTATTCGTCTGAAGACTATCCCCAACTCATCTTTCTCTTCTTTTATGAGCAGATGAATATGATTACCCATCAGACAATAACCATATATCTTATAGCCGCTTTTCTCTTTATAGTGTTCCAGTGTCTGCAAAAACTTTACTGCATCTTCTTCATCTTCAAATATTGTTTGCTTATTTATTCCCCGCAATATTATATGATATATTCCACTTTTGCTTTTCTCTCTCGCATCTCTCGGCATGCATTACCACCCTATACTATCTTACTACATGCACAAACCCCATTGCAACCACAAGAAACGTCCC
>CAZHAJ010000128.1:0-5317 GCA_964530215.1 uncultured Peptococcaceae bacterium
GTATATGCTGTCAATGGCATCTCGGTATACCTTTACCACTGTGGCCACATAATGTACGCTTTTCACCCTACCCTCAATCTTGAAGCTATCAACTCCTGCCCCTATCAATTTTGGCAGCAACTCTAAAAGACATAAATCCTTAGAGCTTAATATATAGGTTCCCCTGCTATCCTGAAAAATAGGATAATATTGTCCCTCCCTTTTTTCCTCCATAAGAGAGTAGCGCCAACGGCAAGACTGGGCACAGTCACCTTGGTTGGCATCCCTGCCGGTCATATATTGACTCAACAGGCAACGCCCGGAATAAGAAATGCACATGGCTCCATGAACAAACACTTCAAGTTCTACTCCCACACACTTTCTTATTTCCTCAATTTCCTGCAGAGAAAGCTCTCGGGCCAGGACAATCCTTGATATTTCCTGAGCTTCCCAGAATGAAGCCGAAAATTTATTAGTGGTATTTGCTTGGGTACTGAGATGAACCTTCATGGCAGGCACTTGTGAGCGTGCAAAACTAAGAACACCGGGATCCGCAACAATTATTCCGTTAACTCCCATCTCATAAATGCTTTGCAAGTACTGGCCAAGACCTTCAAAGTCTCGATTATGAGCAAAAATATTAACCGCAGCATAAACCCTTACATTATTTTTATGAGCATAAGACAACCCTTCCCATAGCTGCTCCATGGAGAAGTTGTCCGCCCTCATTCGCAGTCCGTATTTTGGTCCACCTAAATAAACTGCATCCGCTCCAAATACCACTGCAGCTTTTAATTTTTCAAGATTTCCTGCCGGAGCCAGCAATTCTGGTTTTTTCACATTGTCACATCCATCAAACAGCTATAAACCATACGCTTTAAGCTGTAAGCTTTATTATTTCAAATACTTACAAAACCCTAAAAATTATAGCTTATAGCTTATAGCTTATAGCTTATAGCTTTTAGCTTTTAGCTTTTAGCTATTTTTCTGATAACTGTTCGCTGATAGCTGACAGCTGTTTCTTATAGCTACTTATTGATACTTTGCAATATTATTATTATGCTCTTCCAAGGTGTCAGCAAATGCATGGGAACCATCTTTTTTTGCAACATAATACAAATAGCTGGTATCTGCCGGCTGAACTGCCGCCATCAATGAAGACCTTCCGGGAGAATTTATGGGTCCTGGAGGCAAACCTAATACTTTATAAGTATTATATGGTGATTCCACTTCCAAGTCCTTATAGTAAACTTTTGATTTGTGTTCCCCCAAAGCATAAATTACCGTGGCATCTATCTGCAAGGGCATCCCTATTCGCAATCTGTTATGAATAACACCGGATATCAATGGCCTTTCCTCATCAACTGCAGCCTCGCCCTCCACCAAAGACGCTATTGTCAAAGCTTGATGTAAGGTGAGATCAGCCTTTTTCACTAAATCTAGATAATCCAAACTGTTTAATTCTAACTGGAATCTATCCAGCATCATTTTTATTATTTCCCCTTCAGTAGTATTGGGACCTACATGGTAGGTATCAGGGAAAAGGTAACCCTCTAGGCTTTGCCCCGATGGGATATCCTGAATAAATTCATATCTATCACTTTGACTGCTCTCCAAAGCGGTTTTTAAAACTTCCTTCTCCGCCAAGCCCCTTTCAATTAAAAGGTCAGAGATTTGGTCAAGATTAAATCCTTCCGGTATCGTAAAGTAAACCATCTCATCAGCCCCTGCATATAACAATGCAACCATTTCAGGGATTGACTGATTAGTATTAAAAACATATCTTCCCGGCTTGAGATCTTGGTCAAGCCCTTTTAGCCGGGCATAGCTGCTGACTAAACGTGGTCCCCTGACTAAACCGGACTGGTAAATAATCTCACTTATTTGGTTGCAGCTGGAATTTTCCGGTATCTGGACGCTGACCTCTATAGATTTTTCATTAATATGAAGAGGTGAAAGCAATGCTCTCCAATACATAAAGGCAAAAAAACAAAAGAGCAATATTACCAAGACACCAAAAATCAAAATCCCTCGCCTATTTATTCCCATGTATCACACTGCCTGTTTTTTTGTTTAATTATACAGTCTATTGATAAGAGGTACAACCCAGGATTCCAAATGTTACCTTGATACACCGTCTTCATCCTCGGTTGTTGATTCCTCTATATTTTCGGAAACATCCGGCTTTTCTGTTTCGGGTACACTTCCGGGAAGAGGTGATTCAGTATTTTCCGAATCCGGTTGGGACAGATCTCCATCAATGGCTATGTCCTCAGGAGTCACTGGTTTTTGACTGCCATCCATTTCCGGCTTTATATCATTCTCATCGACGTCACTTTCACCCGGATTTAGAGGTTCGGGGGGCTTTGCAGCTGTACCCTTTACCACAATTTGATCCAGGGGATGATAAGAGCTTTCCGGCAGTCTTTCAATCCTGTAACTGCCGTTTTCTCTGATTAAACGTTCGGCCATAACCACCATCCCTTGGATACCATGTCTTTTTATCACTGACGCTCCCTTTTCCAGATCAGGATCATACTTCATAATTTCTTTAAATGGAGTTCTGGCAAGCACCTTTGTCCTTAGGGTTATTTGTTTCTTAGCAGCATTATTTCCATATATTTTTATAGTGATTCCTCCGGCACCGGACATGGTTTTCATGTATATATGCTTAGAAGATGTATTTTTAAAACGAAAATCAATTATTTCATAAGCTACCGTTGCATCCCTGCCCTCAGGAACATAGCTAACCGGCAGAGAATGATTGCTGCGCTCAACGATTCCCAGACCTGCCAGAAGCACGGCATTATACAAGGTACTACTCACCTGACAAACCCCGCCTCCTAAACCGTCCACAAATTCATTGTTGATTATAACCTTTGCATTTTTATATCCGCTCTCCGAACTTCTGGGACCCACCACTTTATTAAAGGAAAATATCTCCCCGGGAGCTATTAATACTTCATCCAACGCCTTGGCTGCCACTTTAATATTATAAGAACGGCCATAATCAGCGGAATTAAAATATGTGGTATAGGATGCTATAAGGGATTCCACTCCGTACATCATAACGTCTTCGGTGGTTATCTCCGGTTTTGAACTGATTAATACCAATTCTATTTCAGGCTTTTTGTTGTAATTTTTATATTGTTCTGTTATGTCTTGAAATGCCGCGTTTATATCCACAGTGATACCGTCCCTAGAAGGTACAATATCCACGGTGTCATCGGGATTTATTTTCAAAAAAGCATTGCTGGGAGAACTGGCCACTTGTTCAGCAATATTCCTAAGCTCATTCTCTAACTTATCTTGCTGCACAATTATTTTAGGTAAAATTTCAATTCCACTGTACCGAGCCTGACGATAATCCCTTATTCTTTGAAATATGGAACCCCGCCTGCCCACCATCATTATTTCTCGGATCAGATATTCCTTATCCAAGTCCAATCCTATATCATCAGGATATATTTCCCACTCTTTATCAAGATATCGAACTGTGATGGGCATTTTTTTTACCTCGCTGCTTAATTGCTGCAGCTTAACCTCACAATCCTGAACACTAAGACCGGAGAAGCTTTCATCCATCACTGTTACACCGGAAATAGAAGTCTTCGGTTCAATGGCAAGTGCAATACCCAGCAAAAACAATGTTGTGATAATTATAGCCGCTATTGCTGTAGCAAATATAATTTTCCAGTTCCTTTTTGCCATAGTGCTCCCTCCTTCAGAGCAGAATAAATAAAAGCCGGTTATGGAAATATTCCTTATACCGACTTTCATCACCTCAGTATGCCAACATTCATTAGATTAAATAAAATGTTCTGCTAATGCAACATATTTCACGATTCCTCTTGAGCCAGAAGTTCCTCCCAGGTATCGGCAACTTTTTCCCACTCTTCGTCGTCCTCAATATCAACTAATACTTCCTCGCCATCCTCGTCCTGAGCAAATTTTAAAATTACTGCCTCGTCAGCTTCCTCATCATCGGCAGGAAGCAGAATGGCGTACTCAGAACCCTCTAATTCAAGTATGTCTATAACGGTAAAATCCTTCTCCTCACCATTATCATCGATAAGGGTAATAACCTCTTCACATTCTCCACAATCACAACCGTTGCTGTGTTCATAGGACATAAATTTCACCTCTAATCTTAAATTCAAGTTAGATAATTTTATCCTTTCAGTTTGTAATTGTCAATAAAGCTGCTAAAATCAAACTTGATTTTATTTTTTTATCTTGAAATCAAGGTATCCTTGCAATATAATGGCCGCTGCCATTTTATCAATGTTCTTCTTTCTTTTAGCCCTACTGACATCGGCATCTATTAATATCCTTTCGGCAGAAACAGTGCTTAATCTTTCATCCCACATTTCCACCGGAAGGCCTATCTTATCTTTGATAACATCTGCATATTTAAGGGTTTTCTGACCACGTTCACCTAAAGTTCCATTCATATTTCTGGGTAACCCCAACACAATCATTTCCACCTGATATTGCTCAATAAGCTCCCGCAGTCTTTTTAATTCATCCTTTATACTCTCTTTCCGACGAATCACCTCCACTGACTGAGCAGTCCAGCCCAAAGGATCGCTAACTGCAATACCGATGGTTTTGTCACCTAGGTCAAGACCCATTATTCTCATAAAAAAGCATCACCGTTTCACAATATTATAATTTCCTGGATTCCTTTGGATCATTCCGGTTTAAATAATTTTTATGCACATTTCGCTACATCCCGCGGCACAATAACCACAAAGCCTGCACAAAGAGGAGTCCAAGACTACTTTGCCATCTACAATGGCAAGTGCATTCTGACTGCACATATCAACACAATTTCCACAACCCAAGCACCAATCATCAATGTGCAATCTTCTATCCTGCTGAGACACTGCTTCCTCCACTTCCCAGGGGATCTCCCTGCCCTCAAAGAAAGCAACATTGTAATCAACCTCTGCAATACTTTGCATGCCAACTGCAATCGACGATAAACCAGGAATAGCCAAGGCAAAGGATATAGCCTCCTCTTTACTGCTGATAAGGTTTCCTCCCCCCAAGGCTTTCATTCCGTAAAGACCTTTTTCCCTTTCAAATGCTTCCATAATAGCCTTTACCATATCTTCGGGAGTTCCGTCATTTATTCCGATGCCTGCCATATTTACCAAAGGGTGAATAACACCCAGTCTCCAAATCTCAGAAGCAGCTTGAACAGCGGCTATCGAATGGGTTGATATCCCCACAGCCCTTACCAAACCCTTATCCTTGGCATCAAAGAGTTCTTCCAAAGCATCCCAATGACCCATAATGGTTGACCTGCTTTCCTGTTCATGGAGAAGAAATA
>CAZHAJ010000129.1:0-5270 GCA_964530215.1 uncultured Peptococcaceae bacterium
AGCACTTCACCTGCATCTCCCCGTCCAGTGACGGCATGACAGATGGATGGGGTCATTTCCACAAGGATTGAAGTCTGCATAAGAAACTTACGGTCATCATCCGGTAGATAACGAAGTATTTCCTCGGCCAGAAAATCCCAAGCTTGCTGTTCTGTGTGGGTTAAGGCCGCCATAAATTGCCTACGGTCCTCCGGTGTATCCATAAATCCCAAGGGACCAGCTATTAGGCAAAGGACACCCGGCCATCCTTCCGTTCGTTCCTGCAAGGCAGCAACCTCGGCAGCAGTGAGAGTCAACCCTAATGTGCCGTTAAGCAGCTGACCGGCTTCATCTTGGGTTAAGCTCAAATCAGCCCTTCGTATTTCACCCATTTGTCTACGAGCAGCAAACCGCGTTAGTCTTAAAGGCGGGTCATACCGGGTACCGATGGCTATATGCATGTTTGGCGGTAAGTGCTCGATCAAGTAATCCAAAGCAACATGAATTGCTGGTTCCGTCACATAGTGTAAGTCATCCAGTACCAAAATGAAAGGTTCCGATATATACTGCACAATATCATTAATTAGTACACCGACGGCATGTTTCATGAGGGATCCCGAAACGCCGCCACCGGATATTAGAGGCCAGACCGAACTGCCGCAGTCCGCGTGTAACCTCTGCAATGCAGTGGTAACTAAACTAATAAAGAGTGAGGGGTCGTTATCTTCCGTTTCCAAGGTAATCCATACTAATGGATATTTGGGAAGTAAAGAAGGAAGAGCGGCTAGTAATGTAGTTTTCCCATAGCCTGCTGGTGCAGAGAGAAGGGTGAGGGGGAGCGTGGTAACGAAGCGACATAGCTGCTGTTCCAGGCTCGGTCGTCGAAAAGTATCCTGTCGGACAAGCGGAGTACGCAGTTTGGTTTCCACATACCATGTCGGGGCTTTGGAATTTGCTGACGTCACAATATACACTTCCTTTTTACTTCTTCATGGAACTGCCCCGAAAAAAGTGGAGGGCATTTCTTTCTTAATTGATTAATACCCGTTTAGGACCCTGGTAACGGTTCAAGACCTAATCCTGCCCTATTATAACAGATTACAAAAATATAAGCCCACTTTTCTGCGTTTACTGCCTAAATACTATACAATGCTGTGCCTTCGCTATCGAGAAATAAGATGATATAATTAGCAGGTGAAAAAGTTAAACTGCTGAAAAGTAATGACACGGGGTAATCTGATCATCAGGATAAACAGTCCAGGAAGCACTTCAAGTATAATAAATATTGAAAAGTAAAGATAATCATAAATACAAGGTAGAACTGCTAAATGATTAAACAAACATTTTTGTTCATACTGCTTATTCTTTTTGTTTGTTCAGTATGCTTAACCCTGCCGGTATCCGGCGAAGCCAATGAAAATAATCATCTGGAAGAATTTATAGCCCACCTGGAACACCGCATCCCTGCTTTGATGGAAAGCTACAACATCCCCGGGGTAGCTATTGCCCTGGTTGAGGATGGCGAAACGGCCTGGGTGAAAGCATACGGCTATGCCGACCTTGAAGAAGGCAGAATATTGACCGGGGATACTTACTGCCGCGTGCAGTCCATTTCAAAGTCAGTCGCCGCCTGGGGAGTGATGAAGCTGGTTGAGCAGGGGGAAATAGACCTGGACAGCCCTTATCTGCAGTATGTTACCGATTGGGCATTTCCCGATTCGGAATATCCGGTAGAAGAAATTACAGTCAGGCAGCTTTTAAGTTTAAACGCCGGGATGCCCCTGGGAGATGTTGTTCAGCGCTTCTCCCCAACCGATGAAGTTCCATCTATCCGGACTGTATTAAGCGAAGAGGCTGTAGCCTTTAAAGAACCGGGAATATCTTTTTACTATTCCAACGTGAGCATTAACTTATTAGAGCTGTTGATAGAAGAAGTTAGCGGGCGTGAATTTGCTATTTTCATGCAGGAAGAAATTCTAAATCCGCTGGGAATGGATCACTCCAGTTTTACATGGAGAAAAGATTTTGAACCGCCGGTGCCTAACGGATACGATTTAAAAAACAGGCCAGTGCCGGTATATGTTTACGCCGGCAAAGCATCGGGCGGGCTTTTTGCCAGCGCTGAAGATATAGCCAGCTTTGTTTCAGCCGGCATGACCGGCCCCTATCAGAAAAATCATGGTGTACTGGAACCGGAAACCATTAAAATGCTATATGAACCCCAGGTTGAAATGACTGGATTTTATGCTCAAGCCTTTGATTACTACGGCCTTGGTCATCTGATTGAAATACTTCCTGACGGCACTGCTGCTGTTTCACACGGTGGGCAGGGAGCAGGTATAATGACCCACTTTCACTCGGTACCGGAAGACGGGAGGGGCATTGTTATCCTTACCAACAGCCAGAGAAGCTGGCCTTTAATCGGTTACATATTGAGCGACTGGGCCAAGTGGGCAGGCTACGGCTCTGTGGGTATGGGAAAGATCATCTGGGGTAAAAATATTCTGCGTGTTTTGATTGGCTTGATTCTCATACTGGCGATCTGGCAAGCATGTAGAATATATAAAGGGCTCCTTTCCGGTAACCGCATTTATACTTCACCCTTGAAAGATATTAACCTTGTGAGATTCCTGCAATTTTTATATTTTGTTATATTAACCGTGGGATTACTATGGGCAGTTACAAGGCCATACTTAAATATTACTTCCCTAATGCCTGTATTATCAGTTTGGCTCGGCTACACACTACTGGTTACAGCACTGGTTTCACTTGGTTCAGCACTTTTTCCGGCAACTGGGCGGAAATAGTGGTGCAGCCAGGTTTGAGGATATTACTACTAATTAGGAAGGGAAGATGATTAACTATGGGGAAAGATTATTCAAAACTGAAGCGGCCAAGCCATTCAATGCCAGGGTTCGTGAAAGAAGCTCTTACAAGAAAGGGTTTAATGGATGCATACAAGAAAAGACCTGCTTACCAGCAAAATGACTACCTCGGCTGGATTCACGAAGCAAAGCTGAAAGAAACTAAAATTAAAAGGCTTGACCAGATGCTTGACGAACTGGAGAAAGGCGGTATTTATATGAACATGGACCATCCGCCGTCAGCGAAAAAGGAAGAGTAGTCATTAAGAGGGCACTACCTTTTTATTAGCTTAAGGTCATTCTTATGATACCTGCTAAGAAAGTGCATAAGGATATGATCGTTTTTGCCAAAATCACTGCAATAAGAAATAGTTAACAAACATGTTCATGCCCAAAATGTAACCGGAATGGCATGCAATTGCGCCAAATATTGAACCGCTTTTAGCCCTGGCAAAAATAAACAATATTGATACAACAAACATCAATACAAACCAGATTGCCAGGGGAATTATTAGACTGAAGAAACCGGTACCAGAAAAAAATAAATCGTGGGGGGGTAGATGAATAACTGCGAATAAAAAGCTGCCCCAAAATCCGGCCAGCTTGTAGTTTGCCAACCTTTCAGCCAGCACCTCCTGGATCATGCCCCTGAAGAAAAGTTCTTCTCCAATAGGGCTAAACAGCATGGAGAAGAGCGTAACGACAGCAAATACAACCGGTATTAATACTTCTTCCTGGCCGGAAAATTCTCTGGCAACGGTCATCCCCCAGTTCTCAATTCCGGTTCCGTACAGAATATATCCAAGGAAATAGAAGGCAAAGGCAACTACGACCCCCAGTAAAAACGAAAGCATTAGCCAAAGCCAGCTGCCAGGCTTTTTTATGCCAATCTTTTTGCGCCCACTATTACTGAAAAATATAAGCGGCATAATCCACATGATCAGAAAACCGAAGACTACAAGATATATTTCATCCCGGTAAAGACCGGCCACACGGATTATTCCGAGAATAACAAATATGATGCTTATAAAAGTTATGTCTAACCTAAATAGTTTTTGCCAAGTTGGTTTTAATAAACTTTTATTCATGAGGTTTTGATCCTCCGTTATCATCTAATCGTACTTAGCTAAGAAGGTTTACCTAATAATTAATACTTCAAGATTTAGCTTTGAACTCTTTTAAGAGTAAAGATTTCAGCGCAATTAAGAAAACTATTCGGTAAGAAAAAATAATGCTAAAATCTAGAAGGATGCATAATAAGGTATTTAGGTTAAGAAAGAAAGGGGGGTGGGAGTTGAAAAAGTACGAATATAAGTGCGTTTTTATTTGGGGTACTGGTGAACCTACAACTAGGAGGCTAAACGAATACGGCCGGGAAGGCTGGGAACTTGTTGAGGTAGTTTGGTGCTGGCATTACTTTAAAAGAGAGATTCAAGTGTATTAGAAATAGCACTATAATTCCTAAAATCTTATTCTGAAGGAGAACAACACTAAGCCAGCTATTACAATCATTACGAAGAGCAAACTAAAGATAATTCCAACTATGCTGCATACCTTACCGGCTACAGCTATATTTCCGCCTTTTTCTTTTGTCTCCTCTATTTCCCGAAGGCTTTTATTGCTGTAAACTAAGCCGATTATTCCAAGAATCCAGCCAATAAAAGGGAAAAAGAGCAATGACAGGATCCCCATAGTTAAGGACACAATTGCGTTCGTATTAATCTGACCGCTCTTTTCCATCTAATCATCCCCAATCATTTCTTTATAGTTAGCATAATTCAGAAATAGTATTCTGTCAAAAAGCAAGAAAGTGCTATCATATTAATTCAGCGCTCCTCCCGGCAACAAAGCCGGGAAAATGATATAATTAACAGGTTAAAAAGCAATTTGACTGGAGTTTAACAGCAAGGGGATGTCTGATGGAATCTAACACAATAATAACTTTAGCAGCAGTAGATCAAGTAGATGAAATGATAGAAGTTTTTCTTACGGCATTCAAAGATGAAGCTACAACAGCAGCATGGATCGATCTTTTCTCTGATGATCTAAAACACCCATATGGTGAACTGGTAAAAATAAAGATAATGCTTTACCTTGATGCAGGCAATCCAATCTTTGTAGCAAGTGAGAATGATCCTATTGTAGGGCTGACTATTTTAAAGCTGCACCATGTTAAAACTTCCAAAATAAAGGCTACCCAGCTTGTAATACCCAAATTGCCAAGACTTATGGTTCTTACCCCTCATTTCATCAGGGGTATGCGAATGGGAATGGCTGATGCAACACGAACACCTGAGAATCTGCCGCAAAAACACGATGTTTTAGAAGCTATAGCAGTCCACCCAGAGCATCAGGGCAAAAAAATCGGCAGAAAACTTCTTAACCACGCACATGATTATCTAAATAATAATGGGTCACCAGGTATAT
>CAZHAJ010000130.1:0-5165 GCA_964530215.1 uncultured Peptococcaceae bacterium
AATATTGTAGATAAAATGGTGGTAGGCCGGATACAAAAATATTTTAAAGAAGTAGCCATGGGTTTATGGGATAAGCAGAATCAAGCCGCACTGGACTGGGCTATAAATGAAATGGGTATCCAAGAAATTAAGTTAAATGATCAAGAAAAAGAAGACTGGATAAATTTAGTAAAACCCATTCAAGACGAATATATAGCTGAAATGAACAAAAAAGGCGTAAATGGAACGGAAATTCTTGATACCGTAAAAAGCTTGGCTGATAAGTATAATCAAGAGTATAAATAACATTGGAGGTAGTACTTATGGGTACATTTTCAGATCTGGTTAAAAAAGTGACAGGAGTCTTTGACAGAATTGCCGGATTATGTATGTTTTCTATAATGCTGTTAATTGTAGCCAATGTTATATTGCGTACGGTATTTAATACCCCGATTTTGGGTGCTTATGAGTATGTTGTTTTTTTGACCAGTGCAACCATAGGTCTTTCTATAGCTCACTGTGCATTTCAAAACGGTCATATTGCAGTTAGTTTTATAGTTGATAAACTGCCCAAGACCACCCAGAAGCTGATTGATATCACTATGGGCATAACGGTGTTCGTTTTCTGGTTGTTATGCTCATGGCAAATCAGCATATATGCAAAGAGTTTGGCTGTCAATGGCATAGTGTCACCAACTTCAAAAATGCCTGAGTATCCCTTTGTATATATTGTAGGTTTGGGAGTATTTACTCTATCTTTGGTTATGCTGGTTAAGATTGTGGATTTGGCTAAAGAGCTGGTTGTCTTTAATATAGAGCTCTCCCCTAAGGATTCTAAGTCTTTGAAGTGGGTGCAAAAGGCGGATGAAGTATTTAAATGAGTTCTGTACTGGTAGGTATCTTAAGTGTAATTGTTTTCTTTGTGCTGTTAATATTAAGGGTTCCCATTGCTTATGCTATGGCATTGGTGGGCTTTGCCGGCTTTAGTTACCTAACCTCACCGTCCACAGCCTTCAGTATGGTGGCAAAAGAAATATACTCTACTTTTGCATCATTTTCTCTCAGTGTAATAGCAATGTTTGTTTGGATGGGTTTTCTGGCATATTATTCGGGAATTGGTACCAGGCTTTTTGTATTTGCCTATAAGTTAATGGGACACTTCCCGGGTGGACTGGCCATTGCCACGCAGGTGGCTTGTGGTGTTTTTGGCGCTATTTGCGGTTCAAACACTGCAACGGCTGCAACCATTGGTGCGATATCTCTGCCAGAGATGAAAAAATATAAATATGATCCTTCTTTGGCATCAGCCAGTGTTGCGTCCGGTGGGGTGCTGGGCGTCCTAATTCCACCCAGTGTAATATTTATTATCTATGGGATGTCAACGGAACAGTCGGTGGGCAAGTTGTTTATGGCAGGAATTCTTCCGGGGATACTGCTGATGCTTTTATATATTGGGGTGATATGGTTAATTACCTCAAGAAATCCCGAATTGGGCCCTCCGGGACAGAAAGCTACCTGGCGGGAAAGATGGGCTTCCTTGCGGGGTGGATTGGGAGAAGTTTTGGTGGTATTCAGTTTATCCATCGGCGGTTTGTTTGCCGGGTGGTTTACTCCCACCGAAGCAGGTGCTGTGGGAGCCGCAGGTATTTTAGGGGTTGCTCTGATAAGGAGGAGCCTGAGCTGGGAAGGTTTCAATAAATCTCTTTTAGATGCCACACGCACCACTGCTATGATAATGCTTTTAATTGCAGGGGCAATGATTTTCAGCAGACTAATGGCTGTCAGCAGGCTTCCCTTTGAGTTGGCTCAGCTGGCCAGTTCACTGCCTTTGCCACCTTTTGCAATAATGGCAGTAATAATGCTGATATATTTGGTTCTGGGGTGTTTTATTGATTCATTGGCATTGGTTTTGCTAACCATACCTATCTTTTATCCTATTGCGGTGGACACCTTAGGATATGACCCCATTTGGTTTGGTGTCATTATAGTTATGACTGTTGCAATGGGAGTAATTACACCCCCTGTGGGAATGAATGTATATATAATAAACGGTGTTTCACCAGATATACCATTGGAGGTAATTTATAAGGGTATATGGCCTTTTTTATTTGCGATAATAATATGTGTAGCAATATTAATAATGTTCCCGTCCATTGCGACCTATTTACCTTCAATAATGTAATTATTTTAAAATGATATATAAAGGCACTCTCATTCGTGGGAGTGCTTTTTTTATGTGAAATATTTATGTGAAATAAAGGAACCAAACCGAAAAATACTCGTCTATTATTTAAAAGGCAGGTGCTGAAAATGCTAAAAAGAATAATTGTGATAATAATTTTATCGGTATTTTTTACTCCTTTCCAGGCCTTAGCTTCCCAGTTTCATGATATCCAGGGTCATTGGGCGCATGAAGAAATTAACCTGGTTTATCAAAAAGGTTTAATGAAAGGCACAGGTTTAAACTCCTTTCATCCCAATCAGGATATAACCAGGGCTGAATTGGCGGTATGCCTGGTAAAGGCTTTTGAGCTAAATATTGATTCTACTAAATTTTTTAAGGCTCCTGAACCAAGGGATCTTTTTGATGATGTGCAGGCCGGCCAATGGTATGCCGATGCTGCTATGATTGCAGGTTACAATAATATTTTTAGCATATCAGATAGAATGTTTAGACCCAACGAAAAAATTTCAAGGATTGAAGCTGCAATCAGCATTGACGAGGCTTTCAGAGCAAAGAATATGGATGTGGTCACAACCCAAATATGGCCAAATTATATTGATATCGGCAACGATGATTATATTGGAGTTGTAAATTTTATGTATAACAGTGGAATCATGAAGGGACGCAGTGTGAACCGATTTGCTCCAGATGAGAACTTAACCAGAGGAGAGCTGGCAGTGGTTTTAAATAGGATTACTACAATCACCGAAAAATACCAATTATAATTTGTCAAAGATGTCTTCTGGTCTTCCTAGATAGAAGCCTTGTCCACCTTCTACATTTAAATCTTGCAGAATTTTTAAAACATCTTCATTTACAATATATTCAGCTATGGTTTTTTTGCCCAATGAATTGGCCACTGCTTTCATTGCTTTAACCAGAGCGATATTTGATGTGTCGGTGTCCAGATTTTTAACAAAAGTGCCGTCAATTTTTAAATAATCTACCGACAGCATTTTCAGATATGAAAAGGAAGAGAAGCCATTTCCAAAATCATCTAAAGCAAACTGACAGCCCAGTTGTCTTAATCTCTTAATCCAGCGTTCGGCTACAGATAAATCCTTTACCACTGTTGTTTCGGTTATCTCAAAACCTATTCTGGACGGTTCAATATTACTGTCGATAATACTTTTTTCAATATAGTCCAGCAGGTTTTCATCCCCAAGGCTTGCTCCCGAAATATTGACAAACACTTTAATATTTGGATATTGTTTTAGAGCCGTTAATACCTGTTGAGTTACCCACTGATCAATTTGCGGCATTAAACCAAAGCGTTCCGCTACCGGAATAAAAGCCGAGGGTGGAATCAGATTGCCTTCTTTTTCATCAATAATACGTATCAAAGCTTCAAAGTGCAGAACGTCCTTGTTTTCAATGTCAAATATAGGTTGATACAGTAAGGTAAACTGATTTTTTTTCAAGGACTTTTTGATGGTATTAACCATTTCATTAACCTGAGACAGTTCTTCCAAGATATATTCATTTGGATTGACCACTGATACACGATTGCGACCATTGTCCTTTGCAACATACAGCGCTGTATCTGCCAAGGAAAGTAGTTTTTGCGAATCCAGCTCTCCGTCAACTGTAACTACACCGATGCTTATACTTAAGTTATGGGTAAGTCCATAACTGGGTAGATATATATCACTTTTATCCACAGTATCTCTCAGCTTTTCAGCTATTAACATCGCCTTATCAAGATCAACATTTTCCAATATTACACCGAATTCATCTCCGCCCAGTCTTGCCAGGAAGTCACCTTCACGTATGTTGTTCAGCAGAATTTTTACAACCTTTACTAAAACATCGTCACCAGCTGCATGTCCCTTTGTATCATTAATCAGTTTAAAATTATCTATATCCATAAAGAGAAGGGCACTTTTAACTCCTCTGGTTGCTCTGGCTACAACTCTTTTTAAGTTTTCTTCAAAAGAATAGCGATTTGGTATATCTGTAAGGTAATCATGGGTGGCAAGGTGAGTTAATTGCATTTCAAACTTTTTGCGATCAGTGATATCCTCCAGCACCATCAGGCCAAATTTTGATGTATCGTTGTCTTCTATCAAGGACCAGGTGACATTTATCCATAATGGTTGCTTATCTTTTGTTAAAAGATATTTTTCCAGCCGAATACTTTTTTTGCCGGCTAAAATTTTTTTGTGCATTTCTAGGGTCTTTTTTAAGTCATCGGGGTGGGTAAGATTTGAAATGGAAATGCTCTTTAATTCTTTTGCGTTATACCCCAGCATTTTTTGCAAAGTTGGGTTGCACTCCACCATGCAAAAAGTTTCTTCTGTTACCTCTGTTAAAGCCATGCCGATACCGGCGCCCTCAAAAATGGCTTTAAATCTTGTTTCACTTGTTGCTAAAGCTTCCTCGGATTGCTTTCGCACTTGGAATTCCTGAATCAGCTTTTTGTTTGTGTTCCTTAACTCCGATGTTTTTTCCTTTACTCTTTCCTCCAACTTTTCTTGGTGGTTGAACAGTTCTACAAAGCCAGTCACCTTATATCTTAGGGCTTCTGTATCTATCGGCTTAAAGATATAATCTATTGCGCCTAGGGAATAACCCTCAAAGACTTTTTCAGGTTCCTGATTTGCAGTAATAAAAATAATTGGTGTATGCTTTGACTTTTTCCTGGTTCTGATTAGTCGAGCTGTTTCAAAACCATTAATTCCAGGCATTTGTACATCCAATAGAATAACTGCAAAATCCTCAAGAAGAACTTTCTTCAGAGCTTCATCGCCGGATTTCACCGTTACAATCTGATAATCATCGCACTTTAAAGCTTCAGATAAGGCGAATAGATTTTCGCTCTTGTCGTCTACAATCAATATTTTCGGGCAGTTATCCATATGGCCACAACCTTAATGTGTCAATTAGAAATTTTTAACAACAAACAAACTCCATAGTATTTTATCATACATCACATGAAAAATTTAATCCTTTTATGTAGAAA
>CAZHAJ010000131.1:0-5152 GCA_964530215.1 uncultured Peptococcaceae bacterium
GATGATTCTTGACATCCGCAACAATGTGGGTGGACTGGAAGAGATGGTGGCTGAAATACTGGGCTTGTTCTATTCGGAGAAAACACTGTATGAGTATCAAAAATATGGTGACTCCGATGATTTGACAGCACTTTATATTGAGCCGGAGGCAGAGCGTTTTTACGGAAAAATCATTACGCTCGTCAACTCCCAATGCATCAGCAGTGGAGAGGGAGTGGCGCTCGGCATCAAAAATCTTCCCAATGGCGAAACGCTGGGTTTTTATGGGACTAACGGTTCGTTCGGCATGGCCGGTGCCAATATTATAATGCCGGGTGGAATCACGGTAGATTATCCCTATGGACAATCCCTTGATAAAGATAAAAATGTCCAGCTTGATAGCCAAAACGGGATCGGCGGCGTCAGCCCGTCCATACGCATCCCCGTGAATAAGGAAAACGCCTTGCGTATAGCAAACGGCGAGGATGTAGAGCTGGAGGAGGCACTGCGGATACTTACCAAGCGCGAGTAGCGTAAAATTTCTTTTAAAAAATAGAAAGTGAATCGGCAGGAAAGCATTATCCTGCTCATTCATGATAAACAGCTTGCCAATCGGCGGGCTGTTTTGTTATGCTACTTGGCAAACAACATATCTGTAAAGAACTGATAAGTGATATGCTCAGGAATTTCGCTCTTGTCATAACCGAATGTGGTCACTTTGAGCGGATTAAAAGTAACCTCATTAGTTTTGATGTTCCAATACCAATGCCCGAGATTACCTGTCCTGGCATACTCGAGTCTGATATCCTGTTCTTTTTCATGCAACAGCTCCAGGGTTTTTTAAGTTCAGGAATGCTCGGTTTCCAGTGTATCAAAAACAGCACAGCCGGTAGTTTAACGGTACTTAAAAGTATTCATTCGATTATTTAACGCATATCGCCCGTGGGCGATGCAGAAAAAGTAATGGCAAAGCCTGAAAAATGGCTATATTCAAGGCTTTTCAAATGAAAAAACCACTCTGTACAGATACAAATATTGTATCAATAACAGAGTGGTTTTATGGTGCGGGCGAGAGGACTTGAACCTCCACGGTATCACTACCACTGGATCCTAAGTCCAGCGCGTCTGCCATTCCGCCACGCCCGCATATTTTTTATTCTGTTTGATCGCACCTAATAGTGTACCATTAATTTTTAATTATAGCAAGATTTTTGCTGAATCATCACAAGAAAGAGATCTCCCCAAAGAGGGGACCTCTTTATTTCATTCTTGCAATAATTATACTTCCTAATATAGTAATGACATTTTTTCAAATAATAATTCGATATAGCATTGAATGTGCATCAATATGTTTTATTTTGTTTTCGTTTTTCGCAAAATATTACATGGGAAAAAATAGATATAGTATATAATCAAATTAATTATTTAGTAAATTATGGAAACAGTTTTTGGGAAATGTAATGAGGCAAGTAAAAGAGGTAGAATTATGAACTTAAAAACTGTTGAACAACAAGATTTCAGTGATTGTCAGGGTAAGCTGGAGAAAATGGTATCTAAAGAAATCAATGAAGTTATAAATGTATGGAAGGCCTTAGTACTTTTCAGGCACATATCTTGGATACTTACATCTATTTTCTACTTATTCAATACCCAAGCTTCCTTTATTGGCAATAAGCTTGTGATAACTTTTTTTTTATTGATATATTCTGTTTTAATTATTCGTGTATATGAAAAAAGTAAGCATACAATTGATAAGATAACCGTTATTGTTGTAGATACGTTTGGAATAGCTATGTTTCTTATACCAACCGGTGGATTAGAAAGTGAATTTCTTTGGTATGCACTAAACCCAATCTTTATGTCAGCAGTGTTACTTTCTAATATATTTTGTTGGGGGATTCTAACTATATTCTTAGTGACAGCAACTATCAGCAGCATAATAACAAAAGATATTACATTACTTGATGCATGGAAACAAAATCACTTTGTATTACTGATATTCCTATTGCTTACAATTTCAGCCTATATTTTTTCCAGACTGCTTCATAGGCTTGAAAGGGCTTATACTCAAGTCTCTGCTTTATACAGTTCCTCTGAAAAATTACTGCAGCACAATACTTATCTATATCAAACACTAGAGTCATTTTCTTTAGATGATAATCCTCATAAGTTAGCAGATTTATTGGCTGACTACACAAGAAAACTTACAGATTGCCAAGCAACATTATGTTACTTGGATCAGCCAAATGAAGAATGTATATCCAGTTTTTCAGATCCTAATAATATTTTCTCCAAAAACAATGATATAGATAACGAGAGTATGCATAGTATTTATGATTCTTTTAATAAAGATGGCAAGGAAGAGTTTGATTTAAGTTTTAAGCATAAAGAGACAAATTATAGGTTGATAGCCATTCCTATTCAATCAGTGGGTAATCGTTTTGGTTTTTTAGGTTATGTTATAAATAACAAGAATTGTGATCCCAAATTTAAAAAAACCGCACTTTTTCTTGCAGAGATGGGAGCAGTGGTTTTAGAGCGCAAGAAAAATATTGAGGTTTCTGCCCGTCTGCAAATATATGAAGAACAAAACCGTATTGCTAATGAAATTCATGATGGGGTATCTCAATATCTTTTCAGTATAGTTTATGCGCTTCATGGGCTTTTAAATAAAAAAGGATCGTTGCAGGATATAGGAACACAAAGTCAGTTACAGCTAATTAGCAATACCGCAAATAAAGCGGCCCGGGAATTAAGGGCATCAATTTATAGAATAAGTTCAAGTCGCCGGGGAGAACAAGTATTTGTTACAGTTTTATCCTCATACTTACAAGGGTTGGCACAACTAAATAATATACTGGTAGGCTTCAAAACGGAAGGTTCGGAAGAAGCTCTGAGTCCGGCTTTACGCAAAGCAATATATCGGATAGTTTGTGAGTCAACATCAAATGCTATTCGTCATGGTAGGTGTTGTACAATTAATGTCTTTTTGAAAATGGATCCTGCTGAAATAATAATAAAAGTTATTGATGATGGTCGAGGTTTTGATTTATCAAAATTAACAAATAAGGGTTTGGGCTTAGAAAATATGAGGGGTTTGACCTTATCATTCAGAGGCCGCTTCAAGATAATAAGTACTCCGGGTCAAGGCACCCAGGTAACCTGTATAGTTCCAGATAAATAACAATAATTATAACTAGGGGGTCCGTAAGATGAAAGTGGTTGTTATTGACGATCATCCACTGGTTTTGGAGGGAATTAAAGCAGTCCTGGAAGGTGAGAAAGATATAGAGCTAGCCGGTTGGGCTAATAATGGCAAAGAAGCAGAAAGACTTTTTAAAGATGTTCAACCTGACTTAGCCTTGGTTGATCTTCGTTTTCCCGGTGAGTATGGTATCGATATTATAAATAAAGTTCGCAACTTGGCTCCACAATGTCGGTTTATTATTTTAACTACTTTTGCAAATCCTGATGATGTTAAATTAGCTCTGGATGCAGATGTGGGAGGATATGTTTTAAAAGATGCACTGCCTCAGGAAATGATTTCAGCTATCCGACTGGTTTTTGCCGGAAGACCTTTTTATGATCCGGCTGTAATGCAAATAATAATAAAAAAACCCAGTAAAGAAGAAAACCTTTTATCAGAGCTTACGGTACGGGAGGCAGAGGTGCTTAATGCTTTATCCCAGGGATTAAGTAACAAAGAAATAGCTGTTGAATTATATGTTTCCGAAAATACAGTAAAAAAACACATCAGCAGCATATTAACTAAGCTGGGTCTCAAAGACAGGACAAAAGCTGCTATTTATGCCGTATCCCATTGTTTAAAAGTTGATTTTCAAAATGAAACATACAGACAGCAAAGTGAGAGGGTGATCTAGTGATTAAGAATAGAAAGAACAAAAATCACATTGTTAAAAATTTATTATTACTCTCATCAATTGCTCTGATTAATATTACCGGGGTCAGTTATGCCGGCTGGACTAATGAAAGCAAGATTTTTACTACCATAGAAACTGCGCAAATGGGACCGGCATTTAATCATACTAATGGCAACCTAGAGTCACTAGATCTTAAAAATGATAATGCATGTCTATCAGTGAAATTAGAAGATGAAAGAACTTTGAATATAGAAGGTACTGTATATACAAATTATAATGGCACAGTTCCCTATTCTATATTTAATAATGGGACTATTCCTGTAAAGTTTAGAGATAGTTTTAAGAGTGGAAGCTTTAATGGGTTAAAAATAAAATTGAATCAACCGGCAGGAGTGATTTTTCCGGAAGACTCAGTTAATTCTGGTATCGGTAACCCCAGCCTTAAGATTCAGGCAGAACAACCTGGTACATATAAATTTGAAATTGATCTGATTTTTGATCAATGGACCAAATGATAAGCAACTTTTAGGGAGGACTGCTTTATGAAACTTCGGCTGTCAATAATTTTAATAAGTTTTATAATTGCATCTATTTTGATGTCGGGAGGATTTGCCTTATGGGAGAAAAAGTTAACTATAAAAGGAACAATCGAAGTTATAGATCCAATACAAGAAGATATGATCACCCCGCAAAATATACATTTTGAAATCAGAGAGGATAATATCTCTGAAAATAAAAGAAACGGTGGGGATAAAAAGAATAGTGAGTTACTAAACAATAAGAGTTTAGTAGATGAAGATGGTACATTAAGTGACTCAGATATTTCCGGCACCAATAAAGCCGAAAGCTCAACTGATGAAGGCGTAAGCAAAGACAAGGCCAGAGATTCGGACTCTTTAGATAACATAGCAAATTCCGGTGATATTAGTGGAGACCAATAATTTTAATGGAGATATCCTTATATGAGATCTACATACCTGCCAACCAAGCCATCTAAAAGTTGGTGCTTTTTTCTTATCCTCCTAGTAGTGATAATATTTTTTTTGAAAAACCCATCTTTAATAATTTATTTAGATAGTGCATTTTTTTTCAATCATATAATGATGCCGGCTATATGGGTAGTTGTAGGATTGATTGTTTGGTCGTTACCAGCGGTTCGGCCTCATGGCAAGATTAGAATGCAAGGATTTATTAACGGATGGGCTTTCACATTTGCTTTTTTGTTTATTGCTGCCCAGGTGTTTTCCGGATTGGTAATAGATGGATTTGGTATGAGTCCGTATGATCATTCA
>CAZHAJ010000132.1:0-5021 GCA_964530215.1 uncultured Peptococcaceae bacterium
ATATTTTAGACATATCTTTAATATATTTTATTTTCCCGTGCCAATATTGCCGATATTTACTAAGCAGCATATTCATAATATACGTCCTAACCGTTACTTATTGACTTTTTCATGGCCTGCTGCCAGGTGTCCCTCAGGTCCTCCGCCATTGTTAAAATTTCTTCCATAATCTCAGAATCTTTCTTTATGTTGGCCTCCATCATTCTCCTGGACATATAGTCATAAAGGGCAGATAGATTTTTTGATAGCTCATTGCCTTCATCCAAAGAATTGTCCAGATATATTACTATATCTTGAGCCTTTAATATACAGTTGTGAGCACTTTGGATATCCTTATCTGCAATAGCCATAATGCTTTGCTTTATGTTTTTAACCAGTCCGTTATACAACATCAAAGCCAACTCTGCGGGGGTGGCAGTATGGGCAGCATTTTGCTGGTACTGCTCATAAGGGTTTAACATAGCCAATATCAATGCACCTCATTTTATGAATTATTGCCGAACTGCTGAGCCAACCAAGCACTTTGGCTGTTCATCTGACTCAAAGCTCTTTCCATTGCTGTAAACTGTTTATAGTAACGGGCTTCCATGGTTTGCAAACGACTCATCCAACCCGTAATATCTTTATCAAAATTTCTTAATTTAGTACCCAATGCACTGTTGTCGTATAGAGATGTTCCTGATTCGGCTCCCGCCTTACCCACTATGGTATTAATAGATGAGCCCAATTGATTTGAAAGGTTTTGGGCAATACCGGGATTATCAGGATCCGTGCTGGCAAAAAGCCTCATCACGGCCTCAGGATCTGCTTCGATAGCTTTCCTTAAGTCTTCACCGTCATTTTTCAAATGAAGCTTTCCCTGTTCCTGATAGGAGCCCGTTACAATGCCGATGGACGCCAAGCTATTAAAGGTAACACTCTTTCCGTTCACCATGCTTTGTGACACCCCGGATACCACACCGCCCATAATCCTCCGCATATTATTAACGGCGGACATCAACACAGGCTCACTTCTCAGTAAACCGATTTTTGCCCTTTCTTCCCACTGCTCTTGCTGCTTTTCACTGAGGCTTTCCCTCTGAGAATCCGTAAGGGGTTGGTAATTTCTATCCGGCTTTTCATTAAGCTTTTGATTAATCAAATCTATAGTGCTGTTATACTTCTCCACAAAGGATTTTATCGTGTCAAACACCGCATTGTTGTCCCTGGTGACTGTGACTGTGCTGGTGGCACCATCTCCCTGCTTAAGGTTCATAGTAATTCCTGCCACAGTGACGGTATTACTGGTGCTGGTTAGATTGTTCATATCACCAAAGGAATATACCGCGTTTTGACCTGCTGCCCTGGTGTCTGTGGCCAGCATTAGCTTAAGCTTGCCGCTGCCATCACCGTTAGCATCCGAAAACAAGCCACTGTCATCACCGGACACCTTTATTCCATAGTCCTCACCCGTGCCTGTGGTGGTAAGGAAAAACCTGTTGGTATTTGTATCATAGTTTGCGGTGATGCCAAGTTTGGCTTCATTTATTTCCTGAACCAAGTTATGGATGTTGGCATTTTCACTATTAATGACAAACTCTTTGGAAAGTGCGGTACCGTTTTCCATTTTACCCTCCAGGGTAAATCTTACGGTTCCGCTGAGTTCAAATTGCTGAGCAAGAGTCTTAACGGTCCCGTCTTCGTTGGTCAGCTTAGACAGTGACTCCTGACTCCCCTTAAGCACCCCCTGGGCAAGTTGGTCAACTTTAACACTATATGTTCCTGGGGTAGCGGTGGAGCTGGCTGAAATGGTTAATACGTCTTCCTTAGAAGAATTAGAGTTATATACCATAAAGCTACGCTGCAGTCTGAGCTGAAAAACATTATCCCTTAATGCCCGCAGTGAATTATTTATCTCCCGGAAAGCATCCCTTTGCCATTCTGTAATCTGTTTGTTTTGCTTTATTTTATCAACTTTATAACTTTCGGCTTTTATTAACTCACTGACCATTTGATCGATATCCATACCGCTGGCCAGACCACCAATCCTGAAACTCAAAAGGTTCACCCCCATATTTACTGCAACTACTATCTATATTCGTATTTTTTAAAAAAAACTTTAGTAAATCACCATTACTCCTTAAACCAGTATATCAATACTCCTGCCCAAATGAGGTGTTGCCAAGGCCTGAGCCAAAACCTTCCCCTGCTCCACTTTTTCCAGCATCTCGCTGACAATATCGGCATTCTGCCCGGCACTGTCAATTGCTTTTTTTATCACAGCAATTCCCACACTCTGCTTCATCTGAGCTTGACTTTTCAGGATTGACAAAGCTGCTATATCCACCGGTGTCACCTCCCAACAATCTAATGCAGCATTCCCGGTGTTCCGCTACTGCTTAAAGAGTTAATCTCATCATACAACTGATTAACCCGGTCTTGAATTTTGCAGATAACATCCTGGCTGAAATCATTGGTTGCCACCAATACCGCAAGGATTCTTATTTCATAAAATTTTTCCTCAATTAAATTCAATGTTTCAATCCTATGCTTGATTCTATCGATTTCTTTCTTTATTAATTCAGCTTCGTTCATGCCCATCATCCATTCAGTGAAAGCATATTTTATATCAATTTACCAAAGAGTTATTGAAATCCCATCGATCTAAAAAAGTCTTTAACGTGGTCTCAATCATTTCCAACAGTGAATCCCCATCATTGTTTTCGATGTGCACAACCATCTCAGATAAACACCGGTTAAGTTCCGATATCTCATGATCAAAAATAAAACTACTATTTTGCTGTAAAAATTCTTGAAATAAAGAAACAAATACCGCCACCAATTTCATGGCAGCTGAATCTTCACCCGCCCTCAAAAGATAAACAATTTCAACCAAAATACTCCTTAATTTATCAATCATTATAGATTTATCAGAGAGATCACATAGGGCAGACGGTGATAATCCCCTTCTTTAATCAAGCGCAGCACATCCTGATAATAAGTTTTATTGTGACCCACCGTTCTTTCAATGGCATTAATTACCCCCACTAAAACGTCCTCATCTACCTTGCGATCTTCAGCCATACAGGCGGAAGTAGCAAAAAATCTGATTAAGATATAGAAGAACACCATTAGGAAAAATGCGTCCATATATTTATGGGTATAAAACTTCTTTGAAAATATAAAGTTAACAAAGTAGTTTTCAAAAACATGACTAATCTCCTCAATAAAGGGTTTGTAATACTTATTATAGCCTTCTATAAATTTATCTGTTTTGGCCTCAGACATTTCGGCCTCGTCCAGTAGCTTAAGCTGTCCGTACACTAAGGCCAGCAGCCTTTTCATTTCTTTCTCACTGATTCCGCCCTGTAGAAGCCTCTTATCCACAGCCTCTTTGATGAGCTTCATCATAAAGGCGGCTTGGGAGGGTATTGATTTTAGCTGCCCAATCATTTCTTCATCAATATTTTGTAAAAATCTTCTAATTCCGGGCATATCACCGTCTTTCAGCTTATCCACCACAATACCCATCAATATCAGTCTGCTGTCGATATCCAACTCCCTGAACTGAGCAATATCTATCAGCATCTCTTCCACTTCAAAGTAATTGCCCTTACCCATTTTTTTCATATCCACCAAATTGCCTATTTTCCCGAATTGACGATTTAAGCTTAAGAACTCAAACCCCTGGGGATCAGCATAAAATTCTATCGGTCTCTTTTCCTTAAGCATAGCTGCGGCAGTGGGACAGGCATAGGATATTCCCATTTCATAGCCCCGTTCCGTTAAAAAAATGTTTCTGGGAAAGGTTTTGCAGGTGTCCGAAAGGGCATCAATGCCGTAGTCCTTCTGAATTAAACACAGTCCGTCATCAGCCAGAAAAGGACATACCGCATCATCTATAGCCACTACTTCCTTATTCTCGGTGTTTTGCCTAACCTTCAAGGTTCTTTTTAGATTAACTGTGGCACTGCCGTCTTTGCCTTTACTCAACCCTTTGTTTAGCATGGCAGCCAATTTTTCATCTTTTTTTGCCCACTCTTCATACTTGTCCAAAGTCTGTTTATCTATATTAATCCTCCAGCGTTTACAGCATTCGGTACAACAGGAACATGCAAAATTCAAAATATAGTCAGGAACCAAATAATGTTTGCCGGTCATAATCTTTTCCCTCCGATACACATATTATCTTTACCATATATTCTATCCCCAATGCCATTACCCTGTCTCTTTGCCTCATTCTGGCTTTCTTTAACACATCATTTTGCATCAATGTGTTAAAGAAAGCCAACCGGTAAAACCGGCTGGCCTTCTGTTGTTTAAAACTACCGCAGGAGTTGCAATACTCCCTGGGGCTGTTGATTGGCTTGGGCCAACATAGCTTGTGCTGCTTGATTAAGAATACTGTTCTTGGTGAATTCCATTATTTCCTTAGCCATATCAACATCTCTGATTCTGGATTCAGCTGCTGTAAGGTTCTCAGCTGATGTTCCCAGGTTGTTAATGGTATGCTCCAATCTGTTCTGTACTGCCCCCAGTTTGGAACGTTCGGTGGATACCGCTTCAATGGCATCGCTTATCACTGAGATAGCTTCGGTTGCAGCTTGGTGAGTGGAAACATCGATTCCGCTAACCACTCTGTTAAAGTTGGAAGCAGAAAAGGCTTTGGCTACATCTACACCTTCCAGGCTGGAGTAGCCCTTCAGTGTAAAGGTAATTTCATTTCCACCGCTATCTGCAAACTTTAAGCTGGTTGCAGCAGGGTTCACACCAGTTTTTGAAGCAATCTCATTTCCGTCTTTATCACTTAGGGTAAAATCTAAACTGGCGTCATTACCGGTCACGGTTCCGACACTGAAAATATTGCCTGCTCCACCCACATCGGTAATTTGAATCTTGGAGTTTCCACCTTGATAAGAGGAAACCAGCTGTAGGGAAGAACCATCCACCACTGCTATATCCTCACCATCCCAGTTAGCGCCGGATACACCTGCAGCGGCTGCATTGATGGCATCGGCAATCTCATCCAGACTGTAGTCCCC
>CAZHAJ010000133.1:0-4972 GCA_964530215.1 uncultured Peptococcaceae bacterium
ATCAGATTGTCAATGGCTGAGACAACTATCACTCGCCCAGTCCTATTATCAATCACCAGCCCTATATCACAATGATTCGAGCCACAGACCGCCTTTGTGGCGGGCAGCATTCCCCCGGGCAGTACCCTTACGAAGAAGCTGTCTGCATAGAACTCTGCATAAAGATCATTGAGTTCTTTAAGACTGATATTTACCTTAAGTCCGGCATAAATTGTACTCAGTATGCCCCTGTTCATAGGTGTAAGGTGCGGCGTAAAAGAAACCATCAAATCCCTGCCCGCCAACAGACTTAATTCCTGTTCGATTTCCGGTGTATGTCTGTGCTTACCTATGTTATATGCTTTGATACTTTCATTTACCTCGCAATAATGACTGGTGGGAGAAGGATTTCGACCTGCTCCCGAAACCCCTGATTTAGAGTCTATTATCACACTGTTTACGTCCACCATTTTATTTCTAAGCAATGGAGCCAAACCCAAAATAATGCTGGTGGGATAGCAGCCTGGATTTGCCACAATATCAGTGTCCGCAATTTTATCCCGATGGATTTCCGGAAGACCATAGATTGCCTGACCGTTCAGTTCAAACTGGCTGTGCTCCATTTGGTACCATTTTTCATAGGTAGATACATCGTTAAAACGAAAATCAGCCCCTAAATCCACCAATTTCTTACCCCGCTGATGGACCTCGGCAGCCACATCCATGGAGTGTCCGTGAGGCAGTGCGGTAAAAATTATATCGCATCTATCTACCAGTTTTGTCAAATCCAATTCTTCACCAAGCATTTCTACATGTTTATAGAGATGCGGATACACCTCCCAAAAGGCCATTCCCGCAAAACTTTTGGTGGTTAGTCCTGTTAACTCAACATTTGGATGAGAGGACAATATCCTGACCAGCTCAGCCCCGGTATAGCCGGTAGCTCCTATAATCCCCACCTTGATCTTCTTGCCTTGTTCCAACAAAATATTAACTCCTTCCTAATACCTATGTGAATTATTAAATACTTACCATACTCCCGCATAACGGCTCATAATTAAGTATTCTGGGAAAAAACCGTATTTCCTGCAGAAAATTATCATTGACTATAAGCTTAAATATCTTCTTCTAAAATCACCGGTATCTTTTCTCCCAGTGAAACCTGCTTAACTGTGGCTGCACATTTATATGCAAGAACCTCTACACCTTTGGTAGCAGCCTGCTGCAGCGCCTTTGAAAACTCATAGTCCCCTTCCCAGTTTGGCCTAAAACATAAACCATCTCCTCTCTGAACTATAAAAAGCACCACTGACCGATAACCCTTGCTGCAAGCCAAAATCAGTTCTTCCATATGTCTTGTGCCTCTTTTTGTGGGAGCATCGGGGAACATAGCTGTTTCGCCTTTCACCAAAGTAACCGATTTTACCTCCAGATAACAGGCCGGGGCATGTAGATGTTGCAGATAAAAGTCGAATCTCCCTTTGCCAAAGGATATTTCTGACTCAAAGGAATTATACCCCGACAATTCAGGTATACCATTGTATGTCAATGCTTTTCGCACCAATCTATTGGGCAGTAGTGAATCCACAGATACAAGATAATCCCCGTGTTTTGCCAGCAGCAGTTTATATTTTAGCTTCAGTCCTGGCTTATTTTGGGGGACTGCAAAAACAGCGGCCCCATTATACAATAATTCGGACATTCTTCCCGAGCTGGGCACATGGGCTAATTCACTTCTGCCTTCCACCTCTATCTCCGCAACAAATCGGTTAATCCTACTTATAAAAGTTGCCTCAATGATATCATTGGGCAGATCGATAGCACATTCTATGTTGCTCAAGCAATTTCAACGTCCTTCACAGCTTAATATTAATTTTTCGTCCGCAGTTACGGCAAAGCAAGTTCTCTGCTATACCCACTACATTGGTCCTATATCCCCTTCTATCAATCAAAAGTTCATTGCAATCCGGACAAAAAGTTTTGCCTCCATCCAAATTCGGGGCATTTCCCACATAAACAAAATCCAGATACTCTTCAGCAATCTCCTTGGCCTTCTGAATGGTCTCAAGTGGTGTTGGCTCCAAGTCAAATTTATAATTGGGGAAATACCTTGAAAGGTGGAGTGGTATCTCCCGATTTATATTTGACAGCCACTGAGAAAGTTGTCTTATTTCTGAGGGCGAGTCATTCATCCCGGTCACCAGCAAAGTGGTTACTTCCACCTGACAATATTGGGCAGCAATTTCCACCGTTCGCATTACAGGCTCCAACCCACCGGCACACGTTTTTTTGTAATAATTGTGGGTGAAACCCTTTACATCTATATTCATTGCATCAATATAAGGAAGCAGTTTCCGCAGGGGCTTCTCATTAATATAACCATTGGTTACCAGTACATTTTTCAAGCCTTGTTTTTGCGCCAAAAGCGCGGTATCGTAAACGTACTCAAACCACATCAAAGGCTCGGAATATGTATATGCCAAGCCAATACACCTTGTCTGTTCTTGGCTTGCCAAGGCTGTATCCACAGCTTTTTCAGGACTCAAGTACACTGCACCGGGATCACCTTGAGCTATTTCCCAGTTTTGACAGAACCCACAGCGTAGATTACAGCCCACCGTTCCCAATGACAAAATATAAGATCCCGGATAAAAGTGATAAAGAGGCTTCTTTTCTATGGGGTCTAATCCATATGAGGTACACATTCCATAGTTAGTGGCATATAGAACTCCATCCAGATTTATCTTAACCCGACAAAAACCCTTCTGCCCGGGTTTTATGGTGCAGTGCTTTGGACAGACCTGGCAAAGTATACTGTTATCAGCATTTCTTTCATAAAACTGCACCTCTTTATTCAACCCATACACCCCCAAACTAGCGATCAGCGATCAGCGATCAGCACCCAGCAACCAGCATCCAGCTACCAGCTACCAGCTAGACAGTTTTTCTAAAATATCTGTTCACAATTGTCACCAGTATTCTGTTCTAGGTGATGCTGTTTGTTGGTCCATTTGGTTAGGCTCCTTCCAAGGCATAGATGAAATTACCTATGTCCTGACTGAACCCACCTAGCTGGTCGCTAGTTACTGGCCGCTGGTAGCTACTTATAGCTTATAGCTGATAGCTGATAGCTGACAGCTAGGTATACCTTACCACCTCAAACCTCTCCAGCTGATAACGTTCTCCCGGCACAATACCGGCCTTTTCGCTGGCTATTTGGATTTGCATGTCCACATCATCAATACCCTCAAGATTGGGCAATAACAAACCCTTTTTTAATCCCGATTTTACTATAACCCCATATCGGGCAGTGTCAAGCTTATCCTTATTATCTATAGGCTCAGGAGCACCCAAAACATCAACCGAAATAACCAGTTCATCCAATTCATCATTTTCCACAGGGTTAAATCTAGGGTCACGATGTCCCGCACTTATAGCGTTTTGGATTGTTTCTTCCACAATATTATTATGCTGGGGAGTGATGGTACCGATACATCCCCTTAGCTGACCATGTTTTTTCAGGGAAACAAAAACACCCGCTGCTTTTCTGAACTCATTGGGAATATCCTCTAAGGGTAAGCCAAACTCTTGGCCAGCAGCGTATCGCCCCAAAGCGGCTCTGGCGATACCCGGAAGATAGCCCTCGGATTCTATCCTTTTTTGATGTTTTAGCCTTATACTTTCCTCAATTTTCTCGCTAAGGCAGTATTCTTCATTTAGGGCACAGGGAACCAAGGAAGCTACCAAATAACCAACACCGAAGGGACCCTCATAGGATAGCACTTCAGACTTTAACTCCTGGCCGTCTAAACTACCCAACATCATAATTACCGGCCTTAAACCACACTCTCCTGCTCTTTCTGTGAGTTCTTCCTCCAGATTTATAATACCCTCCACATCAGCCTCTTCCAAAAGCTTCACCATTTTACTATCAAACTCTATACCCATGGCATCATAGCCTGCAGGAGCATCCTTGGTCAGACGATGTGACATATCACCACTGGCGATTACAGCGGCTTTTTTACCGGACTGTTCCACCGCTTTTTTTATTGCAATACCAAAGGAATACAGCTCTTTATAAGTCAAAAACCCCATATATACAATAACCACCGGAAGATTTATACCGGCTTTGGACAAAAAGTACAGGGGTACTGTTAAGCCATGGTCCAATTCCAGCCGGACAGAATACCGATTGGCCTCTTCCTGGTCAAGTCCCACCGCAAAAACGCCTAAATCCCTAGCCTGCTTGCCAATGGCTTGGGCCAGTTTCAAGTCATTATTAAGCTTAAAGGATATTTCCGGGGCATTAAAGCCGCCTAGATCACCCGTCAGAATTGGTTTCATATTAATGGCAATACCGTCACTAAAAACTGGACCATGAGGAGAAATCATTACAATAACCTGGGCTCCACTTTCCTTTACTCGACGTCCCAGCTCCAGCATGGCATTCTGCGATTTTTTTACAATATCCGACTGGGAACCTCCCACTTCCGGCACCATAATAGGCGGATGAGGGCTAACACCACCAAACACCACAGGCATAAGATCACCCCTTTAAAATTTTCTTCGCTTCCGGATTTGTATCTATATTTTAACCTTTTAAATCAGGTTCAGTACAGCCCCCTTGATAAAATAGGCACACAGTAAGAGTATAAAAATACCACAAAGCATAAGTACATTATTGTAAATTTTTTGACTTATAAACTGTCTTCCTCCAGCGACCGCTGCAGAAACCAAAGAATACCAAACCAAGTCTGCCGATATATGCCCTACAAAAAAAGAAGAGACACCTAAATACCCGCTCTCCAGGGCCTGGGTAATATACAAAAGACCCACTGTTGCCCACCAGATACTCCAGTGCTGGATAAAAACCCAGCGCCTACAGGGTAGGCCCAGCCCCGCAAACCCATAGTATTTTTATCTAAAAGGTCTTTACTGATATTGCCCAAAGGCAAAGTGGTCTTTCCATTAAATATATTCCTAATCATACTCC
>CAZHAJ010000134.1:0-4878 GCA_964530215.1 uncultured Peptococcaceae bacterium
CTATACCTACGGCAAAGCCTTATGAAGGTGTAGGAGTGGTGGAGGCTCCCAGGGGAACACTGTTTCATCACTATCGTACCGATGAGAAGGGACTTATAACAAAAGCTAACCTGGTGGTGGGAACCACCAACAATCACGCTTCTATTAATCTAAGTATAAAGCAAGCAGCAAAAATGCTGATTAAAAACGGAAAAGTTGATCAGGGTTTATTGAATATGGTGGAAATGGCCTTTAGATCTTATGATCCCTGCTTCTCATGTGCAACCCATTCCATCAGCGGAAAGTCTCCCATGGAAATAAAAATATTCGATTATAAAGGAAATCTACAGGAAAGATTATGGCAGTAAAAACAGTGATCATTGGACTTGGTAATCCTATTTTAAGTGATGACGGTGTAGGGATATTTGCAGCCCGGGAAATTAAAAAGGTATTACCGTCAAATATACAGGTGGACGTTAAGGAAGCCTCATTGGCCGGTTTTAATCTTTTGGATCTTATGCTGGGGTACCAGGAAGCAATTATTATAGATTCAATCCAAACCAAAGATGGGCAGGTTGGAGATATATATGAGTTTTCGCCGGATGCTTTAAAGGAAACTGTCAGGTTGGCATCTATCCATGACTTAAACCTGCCTACATCTTTGGAGTTAGGCAAAAGACTGCAAATGCCTGTACCTGAAAAGGTTTTGATTTATGCAGTGGAAGTGGAAGACAATACAACCTTTTATGAGGGTTGCTGTGCAAAAGTATCTGCATCAATACCGGCAATTGTTCAAAGGGTTGTAGAACATTTAACAACAAGTTGACACCGTCCTGTCAAAGCATTCAATTGACAGTCAATAACGTCAATGATAAGATTAATACAATTTAATTTTTCAGATTAAGTGATCTTTGCCCAGGGCATGGATTTAAAAGGGAAGCCGGTTAAAGTCCGGCGCGGTCCCGCCACTGTACGGGGGAGCTGTACTGCATAAGCCACTGAAAATTTTTTCGGGAAGGCGCAGAGAAGGTGATGATCCCAAGCCAGGAAACCTGCTTATTCTGAAAGCTTGATGTACCCTCGACGGACAGGGAGGTTAAGCATATATCTTCGGTTATGACACCAAACCTCTGCCTATTAATGCAGGGGTTTTTGCATTTAATCTGTCACTAAAAAATCGTGAGGAGGTCTGTGGGTTGGAAAATAAGCGTTATTTTTTAACCTATCTAACAGTAGCTTTTTGGGCAATTCCTCGGGAGGCCCAAGCAATGCATATAATGGAAGGGTTTCTTCCGGCAAGTTGGAGTGCCTTATGGTTTATACTTTTATTGCCTTTTCTTTTCATGGGTTATCGGAAAATAAAGACGATGATTGAGGAAGATCCCTCTGTAAAAATGCTTATAGGATTAGTAGGTGCCTTTGCTTTTGTGATTTCGGCTTTAAAAATTCCTTCGATAACGGGGAGTTCTTCTCATATGACAGGGATTGCACTGGGAGCTATTTTAATAGGTCCCTTAGTGATGACTGTAATAGGCAGCATTGTGCTGGTTTTTCAGGCTCTTTTACTGGCCCACGGTGGAATCACCACCCTAGGAGCCAACGCTTTTTCCATGGCAGTTGCAGGACCCATCGCAGCATATTACATATATAAATACTCAAGAAAAATAAAACTTCCCCTGTGGTGGGCAGTTTTTATGGCGGCAGTTGCGGGAGATTTTCTGACCTATATAGTGACTTCAGGGCAACTGGCATTGGCTTTTCCTTCTGCACAGGGAGGAGTTCTGACTTCGTTTTATAAGTTTAGTAGCGTATTCGCAGTAACCCAGATACCTTTGGCATTAATAGAAGGCTTGCTTACAGTTATGGCAATTAATTTCGTCCTGACCTATCGAAATAACGGAATAAGGGATCTGTCGTTTATAGCTGAGGAGGTTTATGGTGAAAAGGATTCTACCGAAATTAAAGTTTAACAATACCCTGATAATAGTTATTGTTATGGTCTTAATGGCATTACCCGTTATATTTTCCGGCGGACAGGATTTCAGCGGTACAGATCAGAAAGCCATGGACATGATAAACCAGGTAAGTCCGGAGTATAAGCCATGGTTTCATAATATTTGGACGCCACCGGGCAGTGAAGTGGAAAGCCTTTTATTTGCATTGCAAGCAGCACTGGGAAGTGGCTTTATAGGTTATTATTTCGGCTGTCAGCGATGTAAGAGACAATATCAGGAGAATGAGAAAAATGCTACAGATAGATAGCTATGCTTATATAAACAGACTTTTTCACATTCATCCCGGAGAGAAAATTGCTTTTTCTATGCTTATTGTCTTAATCTGTATTTTTTCACCTTCGATAATTAGTCCATTAACAGCTTTTATTCTGATGGTCTCGTTAACGATATTGGCAGCCGGGATCCCTTGGCGCCCTTATCTTAAGTTGCTGACTATACCCATATTATTTATTCTTTTGGGATCTCTTACAACAGCAGTGTCTTTTACTAAAAACTTGGAAGGTTTTATATCGATTATTAGATTTAATGATTTTTATCTGGGTTTTTTCAGAAATGATTTGGTTTTTGCAATGCATTTATTTGTTAAATCATTAAGTGCCACCAGCTGCTTGCTCTTTTTAGCGTTTACAACCCCCATTGTAGAAGTTTCAGGGGTTTTGAGAAGAGTAGGATTTCCATCATTGGTATTGGAACTAATTACCCTGACCCATCGTTTTATTTTTGTTTTTCTTGAGACTGCCCAAAAAATTATTGTTTCCCAATCTTCCCGCTTAGGTTATAGAAATCTGAAAACTTCCTATTCTTCATTAGGGCAGTTGGCCGGGAGTTTATTCATTAGCTCTTATTTACAATCCCAAGCCTTGTATTTGGCATTATTAGCCAGAGGATATAATGGAGAATTAAAGGTATTAGAGTCAGAATACAGTATTTGTTATGTAAATATTTTTGCTGTTGTAATAACCGGTCTTTTAATAGCGGGCTTAAACTTTGTTTGACTAGCATTTATAGTGGGGGTGTTCATACTTGGCTGAAGCTCTTATTGAAGCCAGGGATATTCAATATAGTTATGCAGACGGAACGATAGCGCTGGATAACTTCTCATTTAAGGTGAAAAAGGGAAGTAAAATAGTTATAATGGGGCCTAACGGGGCAGGAAAGACCACCTTGTTTCTTCACTTGAACGGTATATTAAAGCCCAGTGCAGGAGCTTTATATTTTAACGGAGTGCAATACAAATATGACCGTCGTTCTATAACGGAACTAAGAAAAAATGTGGGGATAGTTTTCCAGGATCCGGACAGTCAGCTTTTTTCAGCCAATGTTGTCCAGGAGGTATCCTTTGGACCGATGAATCTGGGGTTGTCTAAGGATGTTGTGAGACAAAGGGTTGAAAGGGCAATGCGGGAAACCGGAATAATGGATTTAAAGGATAAACCCACCCACTTCTTAAGTCAGGGTCAAAAAAAAAGAGTTTCCATAGCGGATATATTGGCAATGGATCCTGTGGTAATACTATTTGATGAGCCCACGGCAAGTTTGGATCCGGTTTGCAAGAGGCAGACAATAAATCTGCTGGATAATATAAACAGACAAGGCAAAACCATAATTATGTCCACCCACGATGTAGATTTGGCTTATAGCTGGGCTGACTACATATACATAATGGTGGAAGGAAGGCTGTATGGTGAAGGTTTGCCCCAAGATGTATTTAGTAATGATTTGTTATTGGAAAAGGCAGGCTTAGAGAAGCCTTTAATTCTGGATATCTATTTTTCCTTAAATCAAAAGGGATTAATAAATAGCAACAAATTACCGAAGCGAAAAGACCAGCTTATATCTATGATTTACAGTGATAAAAAATGATAATGAGGATACAAAATGCCGAAAAAATATGAACATGGCGGTAATATTAGTGGTGCTTCCCGTATGCACAAAATACCGGAACAAAAAATTATTGATTTCAGTGCCAGTATTAATCCTATAGGTGCATCTCCAAATGTTTTTAAAATTTTAACCGAAGAATTGTGGCGTATCAGTCACTATCCGGACCCCGAATACGGTGAATTGCCGGATTTGCTTTCTGCATATTTAGGAGTTGACGGGAAAAATCTCCTTATAAGTAACGGTGGAGCAGAATTGATATATCTGCTGCCAAAGGTGCTGGACATAAGAAGAGCGTTAATAGTTGCGCCTACTTTTAGTTTATATGCAAAAGCTGTAGAGGCGAATGGAGGAATAGTGAAACATAGGTTTTTCCCGATAGAGGGAGATTTTTTTATTGAGGGAGTTTTGAGAGAAGAAGAATTAGATGATATAAATGCTATTTTTATTTGTAATCCCAATAATCCTACCGGCAAGATTTTTTCTGCATCTGATATGCTGCCATTATTGGAAATCACGGAAAAGAAAGGAATAAAGGTTATCGTTGATGAGGCCTTTATTGATTTTGTTGATGAAAAGCATGCTTATTCTGTTATGCCCTGGGTTAAACGATTTGACAATTTATCAGTGCTATACTCTATGACTAAATTTTTTGGTATTCCCGGTCTTAGGTTAGGAGCAGTAGTGACTTCCCCTTTGATCATTAAAAGGCTGAATTTAATCAGGGATCCGTGGAGTGTTAATGCATTGGCAGTATTAGCGGGTGAGACTGCTTTAAAAGATAAATCCCATATTGAAGCTACATTGTATGAAGTAAAAAAAGAAAAAGAATATTTATTTTCTTCCATTTCGGAGATAGAGGGTCTGAAACCATACCCGTCCAGTGCTAATTTTATTTTAGTAGATACAACAGACACAGGTCTTTCATCCGGCTTAATTACTCACAGGATGGCCCAGCATGGAATATTGGTGAGGGACTGTTCAAATTTTTACGGTCTGAACC
>CAZHAJ010000135.1:0-4867 GCA_964530215.1 uncultured Peptococcaceae bacterium
ACCTGAAAGCTTTTTGATTGCATCCTCATTATCAGTAATGATTGGATCATCCGCAAGATTTGCACTGGTCATAACCAAAAGCTTAATTTCATCGTTAAACAAACCATAGTGTAGGGGAGTATAAGGAAGCATAACTCCCAAGGAATTTAACTTCCCACTAATACTTTCAGGTAAATTAGTATTACTCCTCGTCTGTAAAATAACAATGGGTTTTTCGGAGCAGGCTAAAATTTTTTCCTCTTCGTCCGATAAAATACAGTAATGTCTTACTACATCTAAATCCGAGGCCATAACGGCAAAAGGTTTGGTACGAACCTTGCCCCTTTGCAAAGCCTTTACAGAATCTATATTTAAAGCATTGCAGGATAAATGAAATCCCCCCAGCCCTTTAACGGCTATGGTGTACCCCTTCTTTAAAATATCCTGGACATTATGTCCGCTTTGCTTCCCTTGGGCATCCAACAGGGTAATCTTGGGACCGCAGGACGGACAGGCATTAGGTTGAGCATGAAAACGACGGTTTTCAGGGTCACTATATTCTGAAAGACAAAAAGAGCACATCTTAAACTTATCCATAGTAGTCAAGTGTCGATCATAGGGAGTCCCTCGGATAATGGTATATCTTGGCCCACAATCGGTGCAATTTATAAACGGATACCTGTATCTTCTGTCTGTGGGCTCTGAATACTCTCGAATACAATTGTTGCATACACCAATATCACTGGGGATAATAACTTTTGTATCCTCTGACAATTTGCTTGTCCCAATTGTAAAACCAAAATATTGTTTATATTCTTTTGTTTTTACTTGGTATTCAGCAATCCTAGCTTGTGGAGGCGGTGAACTCAGCATCTCAGCCACAGCAGTTTTGATATCTTTATCCAAGCCAACCCAGTGAATAGTTACACCTTCGTTGTTATTAATAACCCAACCATCTAGTGAATATTTTTTTGCCAATCTATAAATGAAAGGGCGAAAACCGACTCCTTGAACTATTCCGAAAACCTTTATCTCTTTGGCTATTTTCATAACATCCCCACTGTCTGCCCATTTATCCCTTATGCATTTTTAATTCTATCTTTCAGCCAACCGCACCATTGTTCCAAACCTTTGCCTGTAACAGCAGATGTCTCTATTATTTCCAAGTCAGGGTTTAAGCTTTTTACGTCTTGGCTGAAACTCTCCACATTAAAATTACTGTATGGCAATAAATCTATCTTATTTAATATACAAACACTGGCCTCTTGAAACATCATAGGATACTTCCCCGGCTTGTCATCACCTTCAGGGACACTTAAAACTACAACCTTGTGGTGTTCCCCAAGCATATATGTGCTGGGACAAATAAGGTTGCCAACATTCTCCACAATAATTAAATCCAGTTTTTCCAAATCAAACTGTTTCAAAGCTTGATTTATCATGTTGGCATCCAGATGACAACCGCCCTCAGTATTAATCTGTACCACAGGTACCCCATGGCGGCTGATCCGTTCAGCATCCCTGGTGGTCATAAGATCTCCTTCAATAACGGCTATTCCTAGACCTTTGAGCATCGGCAAGGTTTTTTCCAAAAGGGTTGTCTTCCCCGCGCCCGGTGAACTCATTATATTAATGGTTAAAATTCCATGACTGTCAAACAGAGCTCTGTTAGCTCCGGCAAGGTTCTCGTTACGTCTCATAATATTTTTAAGCACTTTTATTTCCATCTGATATTTCTCCTAGTCTCCGTCAATATAATCAATATATAATTCTTTTCCTGACAACATTTCCCTGACAGCTTCACCGCACTGAGGACAGCAGTAATCTGAATCTCTTTTAAATGGGAACTCACTGCTACAGCCGCTGCACAATGCCACCGCCGGCATAGGCATAATTATCAGCTCTGCACCTTCACAAGGAGTTTTTTCTGTGCATACCTCCCAGCAAAAGCGCATTACATCAGGAACCACTCCTGTCAACTCACCTATAACTAACTGTACTTTACTCACTTTTTTCAAATTATGAACCTGTATCTGTTCATTTAGTACCGACATTAAGTTGTCCATAATAGCCAATTCATGCATTTTTTCATGACCTTTTATATTTTTTTACTTCAAAAAGAACATATGCCAATATCATACTTCATTATTACATATTAAGAAATACTTTTTCGTTGAACGGCAAAATTCTGCACATAAATAGCCCCGCCAGGCAATAAGCAGATTTTGCGCCAAAAAACTATCCTTTGGTATATTATTATGGTGGTTTTGCATAGATTATTATTTTAGTTAAAATGGTCTTTATTCTTGTTTTTATTCTTTTTATATATATAATAATCAAGGGATAAGTTCTTTTAAGGAGTGGTAACGGATGGCTTTAACTACAGGCATTGTTGGTTTACCCAATGTGGGTAAGTCCACGTTATTTAATGCCATAACCCAAGCAGGTGCAGAATCTGCAAATTATCCTTTTTGTACAATAGAACCCAATGTAGGCGTAGTGGAGGTTCCTGATGAGCGTCTTCAGGTGCTGGCAGAAATTGTTCAACCCAATAGAATCTTACCTACCGCTTATGAATTTGTAGACATTGCAGGCTTGGTAGAAGGTGCCAGCCGTGGTGAAGGCCTTGGAAATAAATTTTTGGCCCATATTCGTGAGGTAGATGCAATCGCTCATGTAGTTAGGTGTTTTGAAGATGAAAATATTACTCATGTGGTGGGCGGTATAAATCCACTAGAAGACATTGAAATAATAAATTTGGAATTGATTCTGGCAGATATGGAGTCCATTGAGAAAATACTGGAACGGCTTAGCAAAACTCTTAAAAGTGGTGAAAAGAAAAACCAACAGGAATTTGATGCTCTGTCAAAAATCAAAGATATTTTGGATTCCGGCAGACCGGCCAGGGCTGTCCAGTTAACCGATGAAGAAAAGCTACTTTTAAAAGGTTATCATTTTTTAACTATGAAGCCGGTATTATACGTGGCTAACGTGAGTGAAGATGAAGTAAATAATTATGAGCACAACCCATATGTTGATGCTGTCCGCAAATATGCTGAGCAAAACGAGTCCGAAGTTATAGTAATCAGTGCCAAAGTTGAATCTGAAATCGCCGAACTTGACGGTGATGATAAAGCAATGTTTTTAGAAAGCTTAGAACTTAAAGAGTCCGGACTTAACAGACTAATCAGATCAGCTTACCAGTTACTCGATTTAAACACTTACTTTACGGCGGGAGTTCAGGAAGTTCGTGCCTGGACCATAAAAAAGGGAACAAAAGCTCCCGAGGCAGCCGGTGTTATTCACACGGACTTCGAACGGGGGTTTATCAGGGCGGAAGTTGTAAGTTATCAGGATTTGGTTGAAGCAGGCTCCATGAATGCTGCAAAGGAAAAGGGTCTTCTTAGATTGGAAGGTAAGAACTATGTGGTTCAGGACGGGGATGTAATGCACTTCCGTTTTAATGTATAACTACTACATAAGATAAATTCCATATTGTAATAGTATAAAAAAGACATATGATGCAGGCCGGTGCGGATTTTAGTCTCGGACAAGATTGCTTTTGGCCTGCATGAAATGTCTTCCCCCTTCATGCAACAACCAGTTTATTCAGCCTCTAACTTCTGGATTCTGACTTCTGGATTCTGGCTTCTGGCTTCCAAATACTGACCTATTTCTTCATAAATACTGTCTACTTGGGTTCCCCCCCCGTCATTTTCCGGCATCTCCCAACAATATTGTCAAATCAACGGTAACCTCCCGCAAACCACTTACAATGTCTTTTGCTTCTGATAAGGTTTCGTCCCTTACATCCCAGCACAAAGGAGTCATTTTAATTAGGGGATCCACCCACATTTGATCAAGCTTTACCTTATATTTAACTTGTTTTGAATCAATAAGTCTGAATTTATTCTTAAATATATCCACACTGCTGTCGTTAGAAAAAAACTCCTTATCCGTTTGACCAAAAATGCTGCTTCTGATTTCCCTTAAATAATCCTTCCGGGGAACAACCTTGATTACTATGCCATTTCTTGAAAGCAATCGCTGAAACTCTTCATAATTGGCCGGCGCCAAAACATTTAAAACAACATCAAACTTTCCATCGGCAAAGGGAACCTCTGCCAAATTGGCAACACACCAGATGTTTTTATCGCCATACTCTTTGGAAGCTAATTTTATGCCTTCCTTGGAGATATCTATACCTGCAGTTACACTTTCAATTTGAAAGTCACGGTAGATTTTTTCTTTTATTTTCGATAAAAGGGTACCTTCGCCGCAACCGGCGTCAAATATCGAAATCAGCTTATCAGGACAACTAATGCTATTAATAATTAACTTGCTTGTTTCTGCAACCAAGGGATTGAAAAAGCCTTTATTAAAAATAAACCTTCTAGACATAAAAAGCTGTTTGTCATATTTTGTCTGCACATTATTAGTAAGCATATTTATATAACCAAACCTTGCTATGTCATAACAATGCTTTTTTTCACAAACCATGCTCCGTTGTTCGAGCTTCATCTGACAGGAACATAACGGACATCGAAAAAGATGCTGATATTCAGCAATTAATTCCAGGCTTTTAGCGGGCTTCATAGTAGCGTCTGACATACAAATCCCCAATCGATAAACTATAATATGCTTAACTTAAAATTAGCAACCGAATTTAATCAGTTGCTAATTTTTTTTATAGTTTTTATTTATTCACTTTAATATATTATAGAAATTACCTAAGTTTTTCAATTATGGCATCTGCCATTCCACTGGTGGAAGTGCTTCCTCCCAGATCATAAGTAAGATTTTTACCTTCCTTCAGCACAGCAAAAATGGCTTCATTGATACTCTTAGCAGCTTCATTCTCACCCAGGTGCTGTAGCATCAATACACC
>CAZHAJ010000136.1:0-4772 GCA_964530215.1 uncultured Peptococcaceae bacterium
AGAGATCTATTCCCGCTTCAGGCTCATCAAAGATAGCAATTTTTAACTTTCTGGCCAATAAGGTGGCAATTTCTATTCTCTTCATTTCACCGCCGGAAAGACTGGCGTTCATTTCTCTCTTCAGGTAATCCTGGGGACACAACCCCACCTGGTATAAATTTGAACATTCCTTTAAAGAAGGACTGTTGTTGGCGGAGATGCTCAGTATTTCTGCCACTGTTATACCTTTAAATCTTGGTGGTTGTTGGAAGGCATAACCAATACCCAGGCGGGCCCTTTCTGTGATGTCCAGATGGGTAATATCTTCTCCGTCTAATAATATGCTTCCAGATGTGGGCTGATATATACCCATAATTATTTTAGCCAGAGATGATTTGCCGCCACCGTTGGGGCCGGTAAAAACATAAGAAAGATTGTCTTCCAGAATCAGATTAATATTTTCTAAAACATTAAAATCCTCCGATTCTTCTGTTTGAATTGTAAAAGATATGTTGCGCAATTCCAGCAATATAAATCACCCTTCTCAAAATCCATACTGTTAAAAAGTGTTTTTTTATGACTCAATTCTATAGTATTCTATAATTTATTGCAAAACCCTACCGGGTTAATAAATTTGAATATGCAGTATTAATTAAGGAAATTGTAAGGTTTGATTAATTGCCTTTTAGGTGTCGTAAGTTATAATTATTTATAAGGGAATATCTTTTGTGTCAATACTTATAATAAATTTAATAAGGAGGAGTAAATTGATGGAAAGATGGGTATGTGTTATCTGCGGATATGTATATGACCCCGCGGAGGGTGCTGATGGGGTGGCTCCCGGGACTTCTTTTGAGGACATTCCTGAGGATTGGGTATGTCCCCTTTGCGGCGCAGGTAAGGACCAGTTTGAAAGGGAGTAATAAAAACTATCACGGATTGAAAGGTGTGATGATAAAAAATGATTAAACATGAGCTTCCCCCGCTTCCTTATCCATATGATGCACTGGAGCCATACTACGATGAGCAGACAGTGCGGCTTCATCATGATGCCCACCATAAGGCTTATGTAGACGGATTAAATAATGCTGAGTCAAAGATTTTGGAGGCACGGGAGAAAGGCGATTTTGCTCTGATAAAGCATTGGGAGAGAGAAATAGCGTTTCATGGATCAGGGCATTTACTTCACACTATGTTTTGGGAAAATATGAAACCGGATGGCGGAGGAGAGCCCACCGGAGAAGTAGCAAAGCGTATAGCCGTTGACTTTGGCAGTTTTGAAGTTTTTAAAAAGCAATTTTCCGCAGCAGCAGCAGCCGTGGAAGGATCGGGTTGGGCACTGCTATGCTGGAGTCCTGATTTTGAAAAGCTGGAGATATTGACTGCAGAAAAACATCAAAACCTGACCCAATGGGGGGTAGTGCCTTTGCTGGCATTGGATGTATGGGAGCATGCATATTATCTTAAGTATCAAAACAAGAGGGCAGCTTTTATTGATGCATGGTGGAACCTGGTTAATTGGGAAGATGCTAACCGCCGATTTATAAAAATTAAAGGCTGATTTGGAACAAAAGCTCATAAGGACGTGAATTCATGAAGGTATGGAGATGCACAGTGTGCGGCTGGTTGCATTATGGTGATGTTGCAGAAGAAAGATGCTCACATTGTCTGGAATCATCCGACAATTTTAGATTGCTGGATGATCAAGAAGCGGACGGGATAAATAAGAATATCAAGCAAGCGTTATTCAAGATTTCTTATGGTCTTTATGTGGTGAGCTCGGTAAAGAACGGCACACCTAACGCTCAAATATGTAATACTGTCTTCCAGCTAACCGACTCTCCTGCTAATATAGCAATATGTATCAACAGGGATAATCTCACTAATAATTTTGTTAAAAGCAGCGGTGTATTTACAGTAAATATTGTAGGTAAAGATGATCATGATCTAATTAGAACTTTCGGATACCGCTCGGGTCGGGATGTCGACAAATTCAAAGCTGTGGGTTATTTCACAGGCAAAAATGGTGCACCCATACTGGATGAGTGCATTGCGTACCTCGAATGCATGGTCAGACCAGGAATGATGATTGAGGTGGGTACTCATACTTTGTTTGTTGCTGAAGTGGTGAACGGCAAGGTAGTGCGGAATGAAGAACCCATGACTTATTCCTATTTCCGTGACACTAAGAAAAGGGGATCTCAAAAGTCAGAAACCGAAATGGGGCAAAGATGGGTTTGTTCGGTCTGCGGCCATATCCATCAAGGCAGTCAAGCTCCGGAACAATGCCCTATTTGCCGTGTGCCCAAGGGGAAATTCATTTTGCTGAAGAATGATCCCGGGAAGACTGCTCACAATCTTTCCACGCATTGGGATGATGAGACAGAAGAGGCAGCCCTTTACTTAGCCTTTGCCAAAAAAGCCGAAGAGGAAGGTTTTCCTGAAGTGGGAGAAGCGTTTTACCGGGTTGCCCAAGAAGAAGCAAAGCACGCTGCAGATATTGCCTATTTGCAGAATAAGGTAATGAGTACTAAAGAAAACTTGATTTGGCTTGTGGAAGCCGAGTCTAAATCCCAAAAAACTAAAGCTGAAGCGGCAATAATTGCAGGTGCCGAAGGGGAACCCATGTCCAAAGAGTTTTTTATCAGGGCAGCCAAAGATGAGGGACGCCATGCCGCAATATTTAAGGGGCTTTTGGAAAGATATTTTAAAGATTGAAATTCAGAGAATATAGAAGTCAGAAGTCTGAATCCAGAACTTTAAGAAATGGCTTTCTGTCAACTGTAGGGGCAGACCCAAATAAGTGGAAAGTAATTCGGCGGTGGTTGACTATATGGTACAGCCACCGCATTTTATATTAAATAAAATAAATCAAAGTACCAAAGGGTTATTAGTTTTTTAATTCCTGCCTGATTTCACTCCAAATCTCACTGGAGCGGTTTACGATATAGGGATACTTCTTTTTCTCAGGGTGCTGTGTTATTCTTATAAACCAGTGAAGAGCACCGGTTTTGTCATCCAGATTCAGGTGAATTTGGCCTATTAAAAACATAATATTCATTTCTTCCTTATAATCCGGTATTTCTTCTTCATCATAAAATTTTGCTAAATAATGAAGGGCTTTTTCCATCTGTTCTTTTTCTTTGGCGGGATCTTTTTTATAGCGATACAGCCAACCGTACTTCAAGAACATTCTACCCAATGAGAACGCCTCCGCTCCTACACGCCATTGACACTGTGTTGCCAATTCAAAGGTTTTGATGGCATCCTCCAGTTCTCGTACACCGGTGTAGTCCTGCCCTTTATAGGTTTGATTTAGTACTTTTCTTACCGCTTCTTTAACGTCCGCACTGACCGGAGCGGATGTTGAATTGTTAAAAGAGTATCCACAGTGGGGACAGGTGTTTATTTCATAGTAGATGGGATTAACAACCTTATAGTAAGGGCAGGAATCAGCATCCGTTCTATCGATCATTGTATATTTATGACGTGGTTTTAAAGTAGTGTATTTGTCGTTGCATAAAGGACATAATATTTCTTTTGGATAAAAGGTGTCTTCGGCATTGCTGTCTTCTATATGTTCTACGCCGTCGTTGATTAGAACTAAAGGTTTGTCATTGGCAGCTTCTTGGTCAACTAACTTGCGAACTTTATAGGGCTCCGGAATATGAAGGTCCACTGATATCAGCATATTGAGCAAAGTGAATATGCTGTCTGATTTAGCTGCATCTTTTTTATTTAAGGTTTGTATGTAATTGCGAAAGAAAGTGGTATTGTCTTTTAAAATGGTGTCAATGGTTCCTCTGTCAATTGTTACCACCACAGAGTTGCTACCTGCTTGGAGGTATCCGTCCACCGGCAGTCCGCTGAATAAGTAGTCTTCTCCGAAAACATCCCCTGTATTTAAGGCCTGGATAATTATAATTTCATCTTCATCGAATTTTTTGTAAAACTCAAGTTTTCCGGAAGCAACGATATACAGGCTGTTGCATTCATTCCCTTGTTCAAGGATAGTTTCTCCTTTTTTATACTTTACTGTCTTTGATTCTTCCGCCAAGCTTGTAATGGTAAAGGGGCCTAAGTTGTTTAAAAGGGGAATCCCCAATAAAAAGTTGGTTAGTGCACTCATAATGTCATCTCCCAGAATTAAATATGTACTTATTATAATACAAGATTTCCAATAATTATAAAAAAATGTCGAAAATTTAGGCTGTTTCTTATGTGTGCAATTAAATTATTTTGTACATAGTGATTCATTTTTAGTATTGGTTCCGGCAACTCCGCTTTGTTCAGCCGATAGGCAGACGGCGTTCGCAATTACTGCCGACACGTTTTCATTAAATATAGAAGCTATGATATTGTCTTTGCTGACTTGATTTTCCGGGATAATGTCGGCCAAGGAATAGGCAGCGGCAAGGCACATTTCATTATTGATGGTTTTTGCCCGGCAACTTAATGCTCCTTTAAAGACCCCCGGGAACACCAGTGCATTATTAATTTGATTGGGAAAATCTGATCTGCCGGTGGCAATAACCGAGGCTATATCGGTAATCTCTTTGGGGTTTATTTCTGGGTCGGGATTTGCCAGGGCAAAAACGATGGGATGATCGTTCATACAAATTCGAAGCGAGTGCATGCGGCCCGCAAGACGGTTGTCGAGCTGATGCTCTCGGCACATCGGCAGGAATGCACGATCTGCAATCGCAACCTCAATTGCGAGCTTCAGGAGATCGCCAAGCGCCTCGGTATTCGAGAGAATCGGTTCGAGGGGGAGATGCCTCCCGCGCTTGTGG
>CAZHAJ010000137.1:0-4645 GCA_964530215.1 uncultured Peptococcaceae bacterium
ATTTAAGTGTGGGACTTGTTATCGAAGAAGGTTTCCCCATGGAAGACCTTAAGAGGATATTGAAATCTTTAAGTGAAACTGCCAAAGAGGCTGGTGTGGTGGTGGTCACCGGAGATACAAAGGTGGTGGAGCGGGGAAACGCAGATGGCGTATATATAAATACCTCAGGAATAGGAGTGATATCCGGGGATTACCCAGTGGGGCCGGTTATGATTACTCCTGGAGATATGATTTTTTTAAGCGGTAATATGGGAGACCATGGTATGTCCATTCTTTGTGAAAGAGAGGGATTATCATTTCAAATGCCGGTTATCAGTGACTGTGCGGCAATGAATGACTTGACTGCACTATTGCTGCAAATACCCGGAATAACTTGTATGAGGGACCCCACCAGGGGTGGTGTGGCTACAACTTTGGTTGAGTTAGCGGAACAGTCCCGTACCTTGATAGAAATATCAGAAGAAAGTCTGCCTGTTAATTCTACAGTTGCTGCAGCTTGTGATTTACTGGGTTTGGACCCGATGTATTTAGCCAATGAAGGTAAATTAATAATAGTTGCAAAACCAGGTTCAAAGGAAGAAATATATTCTTTATTGAAAAGACATCCGCTGGGAAGGGAAGCAAGATTAATAGGACAAGTGACTGCTGAAAGGGATAAGGGGATGGTGCTATTAGAGACAATTTTGGGAACGAAGAGAATTTTGTCTATGTTGGAAGGGGAGCACTTGCCGCGCATCTGCTAGCAGGCAATTGGTTTAGAAATTTTATGTATTTATGATGATGGCTGCAGGGGGTGGAATATGCAATCGATGCGAACAGATATAAACGAAAACAAAGATTTTTTAGAAGAAGTTAAGAGTATTCCTGGGGGAGAAAACATTGAAGCATGTATTCAATGCGGAACTTGTACCGGTTCCTGTCCCACCAGTTACAAAATGGATTATACTCCCCGAAAATTAATTGCCATGATTCGCGCCGGTATGAGAGATGAGGTGCTGGGCAGCAACGCTATTTGGCTTTGTGTTTCCTGCTATTCCTGTACGGTCCGCTGTCCCAGGGGTATTATGATCACAGATCTGATGTATGCTCTGAAAAACTTAGCTTTTAAATACCAAACATATCAACGAAGAGATGAAGCACCGGTATTTTATAAGTTGTTTAATCAACTGGTGGAAAAATCAGGACGTCTGGATGAAAGTAGATTAATAGTGGAATGTTCCCTAAGGACTAATCCTTTATATTTAGTGGGACTGGCACCTATAGGAGTTAAAATGCTGCTTAGACGGAGGCTGCCTATTTTTCATGAGACAATTTCAGGTAAAAAGGAGTTAAGGGAAATGATAGCTAGGCTGAAGGAGGTGCATCATGAAATATAATTATTATCCGGGCTGCTCTCTCCATGGTACCGCAATAGACTATCAAATGTCGGTGGAGGCCACCTTCAAAAGCCTAGGTATTGAATTGGAAGAAGTGGATGATTGGAATTGTTGTGGTGCAACGGCTGCCGCATCTGAAGATCAAAAACTAGCCCTTTTATTAGCTGCCCGTAATATCGCAAACTGTTCTTCTTCCGGACAAGATTTAGCTGTCTCTTGCAATGCCTGCTATCTTAGGCTGCATCAGGTGGGTAGAAAAATGGAAAGGCATCCTGCAATTGCCAAAGAAATAGAAGAAGCTGCAGGTTTGCAGGGGTTGATAAAAAAGGTGGAAAATACCCAGGTTAAACATATATTGCAGTTAATATGTGAGGATGTCGGTTTTAACAAAATTGCAGCTAAAGTCTCAAATCCTTTAAAAGACTTGAAAGTTGTTTCATACTATGGTTGTCAACTGGTTAGACCAAGCGGCTATGATGATGCTGAAAATCCAGATTCTTTGGATGAGTTGCTGGAAACTTTGGGGGCAGAAGTATTGCCCTTCCATCGAAAGACCAAATGTTGTGGTGCTGCATTGATAGCCACCAATGAACCTGTGGCTTTACGTATGATAAAGGATATTATCGGTGAAGCCCAAAGTAGGGGTGCCCATGCCATTGTTGTTACTTGCCCTTTATGTGAGATGAATTTGGATGCTTATCAAAGCCATGTAAACAGAAAGTATAAGACAAACTTTCAAATGCCCATTGTCTATTTTACCCAGCTGATGGGTTTAGCCTTTGGATTGCCAAAGAAGGAATTGGGATTTGAGCGGGGGATAGTTTCAAGGAGCAGATTGTTGCCGAATTTTCGATAGGAGGATGAGATATGTCTGAAAGAGTTGGGATATTTGTTTGTCATTGCGGAACAAATATTTCCTCCGTTGTTGATGTGGAACGGGTGGCAAAGGAAGCCGGTTCTTGGGATGATGTGGTTGTTGCAATGGATTATAAATATATGTGCTCCGATCCCGGGCAGGAATTAATTCAAAATAAAATAAAGGAACACAATTTAACCCGGGTAGTGGTGGCTGCCTGCACTCCCAGGATGCATGGACCTACTTTTAAAAGGACGCTGGAGCGCGTGGGTTTAAATGGTTACCTTATGGAGATGGCCAATATTAGGGAGCAATGTGCCTGGTCTTCAGTGACAGGTGAACCGGCAACCCAAAAAGCTATAGCGTTAACCAGGGCTGCTGCAAAAAGAGTAGTAAAACATAGTGCGATTGAAGAAAGTGAAGTTCCGGTTAATAAAGCTACTTTGGTGGTGGGCGCTGGAATTGCTGGGATCCAAACCTCTTTACAGATTGCTGCCGCGGGACATCCCGTTTATTTGGTGGAAAAAGAGGCTTACATCGGTGGACATATGGCTAAGTTTGACAAAACCTTCCCCACCATGGATTGTGCAGCCTGTGTACTTACTCCAAAAATGGTTGATCTAAATCAAGATCCCAATATTGAATTATTTACAAAATCGCAGGTTGTGGGAGTTGAGGGTTATGTTGGTAATTTCAAGATAAAATTAAAGACTCAGCCGCGATATGTGGATATAGAAAAGTGTACCGGATGCGGTGATTGTGTGAGCGCGTGTGTAATGAAGGAGCGCATTCCCTCTGAATTTGATGAAGGATTGGGTAAACGAAGTGCCATATATATTCCTTTTCCCCAAGCGGTTCCATTAAAGGCTGTTGCCGATGAAAACACCTGTTTATATCTTTCAAAGGGGAAATGTAAAATGACCTGCAAAGATGCCTGTCAGGTGGATGCTATAGACTTTGAAGAAAAAGAACAAATAAGGGAATTGGAAGTGGGTTCAATAGTTCTGGCCACAGGTTTCGAGCTCTTCGACCCCGGGATAGGACATCAATGGGGATACGGTTTATATGATAATGTAATTACCGGAATCCAGTTTGAAAGACTTGCCAATGCTTCCGGTCCCACAGGGGGAAAGCTGGTTTTAAAAGACGGCTCGGAACCCAGAAGGGTAGCAATTATGCATTGTATCGGTAGCAGGGATGAAAATTACTATAAACATTGCTCTCGGGTATGCTGCATGAGTTCGGTTAAATTTGCCCATCAGGTTAAGGAGAAGACAGGGGCAGAGGTTTTTGAGTTTTATATTGACATGCGATGTTTCGGTAAGCAATATGAAGAATTTTACAATCGGGTTCAAGAGGAAGGAGTTCATTTTATAAGGGGCAAGGGTGCCGAAGTTGTGGAAGTAGAAGGGCAGCTTACGGTGAGGGCTGAAGATACCCTGCTGGGATTATTCAGAGAGTTACCGGTGGACATGGTGATACTGAATAACGCTTTGATACCCCAGGCGGATAGTGATGAAGTCGCCAGTCTCTTCGGACTTTGTACAGGTGAGGATGGATTTTTCTTGGAATCCCATATCAAACTGGCTCCTGTGAGTACTGCAGTGGAAGGAGTTTATGTGGCCGGCTGCTGTCAAAGTCCAAAGGATATTCCGGACACCGTTGCCCAGGCATCGGCAGCCGCAGCGCAGGCTTTGACAGCAATTTCCCAGGGGAAAGTTAAGTTATCACCCATTAGAGCTTCGGTGGAGTCTTCCCGCTGTTCGGGTTGTATGAGTTGTGTTAATATATGTCCTTATGGTGCGGTGGGCTTTGACAATGTAAATAAAGTATCCGTTATAAACCAGGCATTGTGTAAGGGCTGTGGCACTTGCGGTGCGGCATGTCCCACCGGCGCTATTACCACTTCCCATTTTACCAGTGAACAGATTATGGCTCAAATAGAGGGGGTATGTGCTCAATGAGTAAGGTTGAAGGTTTTGAGCCTTTGATTGTGGGATTTCTTTGCAATTGGTGTTCCTATACCGGAGCCGACTTAGCCGGTACTGCCAGAATAAAATACCCCACCAGTATCAAGATTATTAGGGTTATGTGTACCGGTATGGTGGATCCGGCATATGTTTTGAAAGCTTTTAAAGAAGGTGCAGACGGGGTGTTAATCAGTGGATGTCATCCCGGGGAATGTCATTATGTCGAAGGCAACGTTAAGACTATGAGACGTGAACCTATGATGAGGATGATGTTACAGCAAATGGGAATTGAAAAGGAAAGATTTAAATTAACCTGGGCATCTGCATCAGAGGGAGAAAAGTTTGCCCAAGTTGTAAGGGAAATGACAGAAACTTTAAAAATTCTGGGACCGTTAAATCTGGGGGGAGGGAAAAATATTGGCTAAGCTAAAATTGGCGGTATA
>CAZHAJ010000138.1:0-4643 GCA_964530215.1 uncultured Peptococcaceae bacterium
TTCCTGGAGATATATCAAGGGTGCCCAGTATGTTTGCCAGGAATGTAGGCAGCTTTTGGTGGACAAATACAACAAAGAGGAAGTTAGCGTAGACAAACAAACCGGTAAACTTAACCAGGCAATAAAGCGCATATCAAAGGTAACGTCTATCAAACCGTATGAAAAGGCCATATCAATTGTCGCCAAACAGCTTGATAAAAGAGGTTGGTTTCAAAGCACGGAAGAAATTATGGTAGCTCTTGAATTGATTCGACGTAGCGTAACCGCCCATCATCAGACCCGCATTTATGATTATTATGTGGATTTTATCCTACCGCAGTATAAAGTTGCACTTGAAATTGACGGAGCAATCTTTCACGGTAAGGAGAAACTGCGACAACAACAATTACGTGATGAGGCGATTGTATATAAATTAGGCAGCGGCTGGGAAGTAATCAGAATTTCAACTGATAATATCAACACCAATATTACTAAGCTGATCCCAGCAATTGAGGCTGTCCTTTCAAGTAGGAAAAAGTGTAAAAAAAGAATTTTATAAAAAAGTGCACACTAATTCACTGGTGTGCATTTTCCTATGTGATAAAATGAAATTAATCAAAGTGTGCCAATAAATAAAGAATTAAAGCCTTCGTGGAGAAATCTGCGGGGGCTTTTCCTATGTCAAGATTGAGGTGAGAAAATGCCAAGAAAGCCTAAACGGCCTTGTTCTTATCCCGGCTGCCCTGAGCTGACTGATGATAGATACTGTGAGCAGCATCAGAGCTTAGTTAATAAACAATACAACAAATATCAGCGTGACCCTGAATCTAACAAACGTTACGGTCGTTCTTGGAAGCGGATCAGGGATAGATACATTAAAACCCATCCTCTCTGCGAAGAGTGCCAAAGGCAAGGCAGGCTTACCCCTGCCGAAGAAGTGCATCACATCATCCCTTTAGCTAATGGTGGTAGTAATAATAAGGAAAATCTCATGTCTCTTTGCAAAAGCTGTCACTCCCGTATCACTGCCCAAAGCGGTGACCGGTGGGGGAGGTCAAATCTCTACACCTTTTAAAGCGGACAGCGGCGGGGGGCAACGCGTTAAAAAACGCAGTTTCAAAGGGAGGAATAGGGCTAGTGGAAAAGTGAGGTGTGGTCATTGGCAAAGGACGGTACCAACCGAGGCGGTGCTCGAACCGGAGCAGGAGCAAAAAAGAAGGCACTGGCCGAAAAAATAGCCGAAGGAAATCCCGGCGGCAGGAAGTTAACGGTTATGGAATTTACAAATACAGCGGATCTCAAAGGCCAGGAAATGCCGGAGCCTAATAAAATGCTGGAAGCTATACAAAAGGATGGCAAGGCACTGGTGGCGGGAGAAATATATAAAGCTACATGGATATGGCTGGATGAACGTGGCTGTTCTTCCCTTGTTTCCCCTCAGCTTCTTGAGCGTTATGCCATGAGTGTAGCCAGGTGGATTCAATGCGAAGAAGCTATTACTGAATATGGTTTTTTAGCAAAGCATCCGACGACAGGAAACGCCATTCAAAGCCCCTATGTGGCAATGGGGCAAAACTATATGACCCAGACTAACCGTTTATGGTATGAGATTTTTCAAATCGTTAGGGAAAATTGTGTGGGTGAATATAAAGGTGTAAATCCTCAAGATGATGTAATGGAGCGTCTGCTCAGCGCCCGGCGGGGCAAATAAATACAGCAAATAAAAAAGGCGGTAGAAAAATATGCGGATGGAAAAATTGAAGATTGAAAAGCTTATCCCCGCCGAATATAACCCACGTAAAGATTTAAAGCCCGGTGATAAAGAATATGAGAAGTTAAAACGCTCTATTTCTGAATTTGGCTATGTGGAGCCTGTTATCTGGAATAAACAGACCGGCAATGTGGTTGGTGGCCATCAAAGATTAAAAGTTTTAATAGATTTAGGGCTGACTGAAGTGGACTGTGTAGTAGTTGACCTAGATGAAACTCGTGAAAAAGCTTTATGTATTGCCCTTAATAAAATTCAAGGTGACTGGGATGAAGATAAGCTGGCAAATCTCATGGCAGAATTTGATGCAACTGCCTTTGATGTCTCCCTTACCGGTTTTGATGATCAGGAGATCAGTGAACTATTGGGGTTAAAGGAAGAAGTTATAGAAGATGATTTTGACGAAGAGGCTCCCCTTGAACCTATAACTAAGCTGGGGGATATCTGGCTTTTGGGGCAACATCGCCTGCTTTGTGGCGATTGTACTAACATAGAAGCTGTGAAAAAATTAATGGCCGGGGATAAAGCTAACTGTGTTATTACTTCTCCTCCCTACGCCATGCAAAGAAAAGATGACTATGGTGGCATCCCTCCTGATGATTACCCTGCTTGGTTTTTAAGGGTAGCTCAAAATGTGTATCGGGTGCTGGATGACAGCGGTTCCTTCTTTGTAAACATTAAAGAACATGTGGAAAAGGGTCAGCGTTCCCTCTATGTATTTAAGACCATAATCGCTATGGCGGAAGCTGGCTGGCGATATGTAGACCAGCTTATCTGGACTAAAATAGGGCTTCCCGGCGGCTGGCCTAATCGTTTAAGAAATGATTTTGAGCCGGTACACTTTTTTACGAAGAAAGAGGAAATCGACTGGATGGTACAGTTTGTGGAAGCTGACGAAGATAAACTTAAAACAATATCTGTGGATTTAGTAGATATGTATGAAGATATCTTCCACTTTACCCGGTCTGAGAAGATTAAATTTAAGCCTCGGGACGTGGGAAAAGTATCAGCTAAAATAAGGGTTTCCAGTAAAAACAATAAATCTAAAGGCAGATCCGGCAACATCAGCGTCAGCGGCAAGTTTAAAAAAGGAATCGCCAGAGCAGGTAATGTGCTGCAGATTCCGGGCAATCAGGATTCACTGAAGCACTCGGCGGTATTTCCGGTTAAGCTCCCGGCCTTCTTTATTAAGCTGACCACCGACACCGGGGATATGGTATATGAACCTTTTGCTGGTTCCGGTACTACGCTTATGGCAGCTGAACAGCTAGGCCGCAAATGTTGTGCTGTTGAGCTTTCACCGGCCTACTGTGATCTTATAGTAAAACGCTGGGAAAACTTCACTGGCGAAACTGCTAGAAAGCTGGAGGTGTGAAATGGAAAACATAATGCAATTGGAGCGAATACCAATAGATAAACTTAGAGCGGCTGAGCATAACCCAAGAAAAGATTTAAAGCCCGGGGATCCGGAATATGAGAAGCTTAAGCGTTCCATTCAAACCTTCGGTTATGTTGAACCGGTTTTATGGAACAAAAGAACAGGCAATATTATAGGCGGCCATCAGCGATTTAAAGTATTGGTTGAACTAGGGCAAAAAGAAATTGATTGCGTTGTTGTGGATATGAATTTAGCTGATGAAAAGGCACTAAACATCGCTTTAAATAAAATAAGCGGTGACTGGGACAAAGATAAACTGATGCTTTTAATTGCGGACTTGCAAGGTTCAGATTTTGATGTATCCCTTACTGGTTTTGATTCTATTGAACTGGATGCTCTTTTTAAGGATTCTCTTAGGGAAGGCATTAAAGAGGATGACTTTGATGTAGAAGCAGAGCTTAAAAAACCGGCAGTTACTAAACTTGGGGATCTATGGCTTTTAGGAAAGCATCGTCTTATCTGCGGCGATTCAACTAAAGCTGAAACCTTCGAACTTTTGATGGGTGAAAAACGGGCAAATCTAACTGTAACTGACCCTCCATATAATGTCAATTATGAAGGAACTGCTGGTAAAATCAAAAACGATAATATGGGAAATAAAGCATTCTATGATTTTCTGCTCGCGGCCTTTAAAAATATTGAAACAGCGATGGCAAGGGATGCTTCTATTTATGTATTCCATGCTGATACCGAAGGATTAAATTTTCGTAAAGCATTTACCGATGCGGGTTTTTATCTTTCCGGCACTTGTATCTGGAAAAAGCAGTCGCTGGTGCTCGGGCGCTCCCCCTACCAGTGGCAGCATGAGCCGGTGCTCTTTGGCTGGAAAAAGTCTGGCAAGCACAACTGGTATGCGGACCGCAAACAGACCACCGTTTGGGAATTTGAAAAGCCGAAAAAGAATGCAGACCATCCTACGATGAAGCCGGTAGCTTTGGTGGCTTACCCCATTTTAAATTCAAGCTTGACTAATTGTATCGTGCTTGACCCCTTTGGCGGTTCGGGCAGCACTTTAATTGCCTGTGAGCAGACAGATAGGATCTGCCATATGATCGAGTTTGATGAAAAGTTCTGCGATGTCATTGTTAAGCGCTATATTGAGCAGGTAGGAAACGATGATGGTGTATTTCTTTTAAGAAATGGTGTCGAATATAGGTATCAAGATGTTTCGGGCCTAGATACTGCTTAATTTGCATATTTTAAAGGATATTACTCACATACCACTTGCTATTTACAAGCTAAAGAGTGATATATGTTACTACCAAACACGAAAGGTGGTATGAAAAATGAAGATTGACTACAATGTGACCGGCACGAAACGAAAAGAGCTAGTCAATGCTGTTAGCCAGGTATTGAGCGCTCCATCAAAATATCTAGGTGCCCCTACTTTTGCTTATGAAGTGGGCGGCTACAACATTGACAGGAACGGGGTGCTTGAAGGCGAGGATAATCCAGGAC
>CAZHAJ010000139.1:0-4596 GCA_964530215.1 uncultured Peptococcaceae bacterium
GGTCTCCCGCTTATTGTCCTGAATCTGGAGACCATGGAATCCATTTCTTCCTGCGTAATATTAGTTAATTGTCCATATCTTACAATAAACTAATTAAACAATCAAAGCATAGTAGAGGTTGAAAAATATGGTGAAGAAGACGTTAAAAGAAAGAAATGAGGATGACTTGAAACTCTTAATGTCTCAATGTGATGAGAAAAGAGCGGAGCAGTTCAGGAAGTACATTCAATCATACGTTGTGAATGGGATGAGGCCAGCCACAGTGTGTGGACAGATCCAATCCCTTTCGTTTTGGAATAAAATGATTAGTACACCGTTCCAGGACTTAACAAAAGATGAGCTAAACACTGCCTTCATGTCCCTGGAATCGTTTACGTTTACCGGGAAAAATGGTAAAGTCCGTGAGTATTCTTTAATCACTAAGAATACACGAAAGATCCATTTACGAAAATTCCTTAACTATATTGGCCGGGATGATCTAACCACGGACATCAAGGTGCGTAGATCAAGGGGGTCCAGGCTTCCAGAGGATCTCATAACAAAGGATGAGGTTCATAAGATGATTGAAGCGTGCATGAATTTACGTGATAAAGCTTTGGTCTCACTGCTCTATGAATCCGGGGCAAGATCAGGTGAGCTTCTATCTTTAAGGATAAAGAATATCGAAAAGCATGAAAAAGGCTATTATGTGCATTTCCCATCTGGAAAAACCGGAGCAAGAAAGATACTTGTCATCTATTCAGCCAAGCACCTGTTTAACTGGATACAGGCTCATCCTCTGAAAGAGGATAGAAATGCTCCACTCTGGGTAGTGCTCCATAAAAGACATGAGGAGTTTAACCATGAAGCTATGCATACACGGCTTTTTGCAATTGCAAAAAGAGCAGGAATAACAAAAAAAGTAAATCCTCATGCATTCAGACACGCCCAAGCTACCGAATTAGCAAAGGATTTCACCGAGCAACAAATGAAGCGATACTTGGGGTGGACTGCCGACAGTTCAATGGCCTCTGTTTATGTTCACTTGTCCGGCAGAGACATTGATGATGCTGTCCTCAAAAAGAATGGAATTGAAATTGAGGATAGACGTGTATCTTTAAAACCAAATGAGTGTCCCAAGTGCCACTTCATCAGCGAGGGGAACTTTGCTTATTGTGCAGTGTGCGGCCAAGCATTGACAGTTGAGGCGCAGTTAACCGATAGCGACAAACTCAACTTAGCAATAAAGGCTATTTTGAATGATCCGAGCATGCAGGAAAAATTTAAGAACCTAATGAGGTAAGTGGGTTGCAGGAGTGCATATCACTGATTAAATGATACGCCTCAATTACATTTTTTTCTCCTGCAATTTTTCCATATGTATATGTTGAAAGGGTTTGCATATCGTTTTTAAACTCCACTCCATTTAATACGTCTGTAGAAATTGTACCGTTTAGCGTTTCCAGGTCGATATAACCACACACAAGAAAAGGTATAGGCCGCCCTTTCATATATTCTACAGCCCTGCTAAAACCATTGTTCAGCAGTCCTTCTGTGTTCTTTGCTATTATAGTATGGTAATTTCGGAGGTGCCGTCTATTTGCTACTTCCTCACACGCCACGCTTTCAAGGTAAGCACCATATCTCATAATGGTAACTGTTATGAGCGCCCTTGAATTAATGAAATTCTCCACTGATTCAGAGGTTATATTTTTTTCAATCAGGTCTTTCAGGAGAGTAGAAGAGTACTTGAGGCCAATTTTGACACATTCTATGTCATCTTCAGACACTTCTACACCCACTATCTTGAAAAAATCATCAGAAACACTGTTTAGGGTCGGTTTAGCTCCGGGGCCTTTTGCATTGGTTTTTTTAATCTGGGTGACAAGTCCAACATCACGTAGGTCTTTTAGGGGTTTGTCAATTGTGTTAAATGACTTTGTTTGATCGTCCCCATATAACGATCTTAAAAGCTCTGCGTTGGTTTTGGGAGATTCAAGAAGCGAAAGCAGAATTCTGTTTTTTATGGTTAATTCAGACACGTTAATACTATTGTTATAACTTATATTATAATATATCGTACCTGATACGATATATATCATTTAAAAAAAGTTAATTATCGTTACAAAGTGGAAAATTGCCGATATATCGGCAACTTTTAACTTCTTACAGATTAATTTTATTCATATAGTATAACATCTTTATAGATTTTTGTGATTACAAATGTTTGAATTTAAAAACCGGAGAATAAACCGCATAGGCCACAGCTATGTAATTACGCTGCCTATCGACTGGGTAAGAAATCTGACTGATACAAATTCAGTATCCATAAAAATGAACAATGATGGCACACTTGTAATCGTCCCGGCTACCCCCTGCCAAGACGGCGCCGGAACGAGCCAGGCTTAAAACAGGAGGCCCAGCATGTCAAAAACAACGTCTGAGACTATAGACTTTTCCACATTTGCCCGGAATTTCAAAGAAAAACATGGAGAAACTCTCGAAGCATGGGTTAATCATGGCGACCAACTACATAAAGCAGTGGCCCAGATCATAATAGAGGCTGTGCCTGGAGGGGTTGCATGACCATACACCAGCCCTATAGGCTTTGTCCACGGTTCAAGGAATGCAGTGTGAACAATTGCCCCCTCCATCCCAACTATCCTAACCTTGTCATGGATCCTGCAGACTCTGAGCCGAGGTGCACCCTGGCCAAGCCCTACAGAGTGAAGGTAGCTGAGAAGTTCCCTGGGATCCTCAAGTATGGTGGGATGACAACCAGGGAGTTTCAGGGTAAGTCTGCCTGGGATAGCTTGACTCCAGAAGAGCAGGCTAAGAAGCGGGAAGCATTGAAGAAATATGCATTTACTAGCACACCACAGGAAGGGCAAGACAAGGAAAGGGGTAAGGAAGGGGGAGAAAATGAGTAAAGACCCTTCCTCAAAGGTGGAAAGTACAGATAACAACTGTGCAAGTGTTACAACGCAAGATGGGAATAAAAACTTTTCGATTTTAAATGGAATTAGACTTTCTGAGCATTGCCTCTCTTGCAAAGACGGCTCAAGGCTTGAAGTACTGACATGCAGAGAAAAAAGGGGCTGTCCTTTCTATAAAGACAGAATAATAAAAGAGGGTGGTGTCTAATGCCTTCAATTTTATTTGATGAAGCAAAGGCATATCTTAACCTCGGTTTCAGACCTATTCCTATAATCAATGACAGAGGCACAAAAAGACCAGCAGTTGAATTTAAAGAATTAAAGACACACGGCTCTTATGATAGTGCTTTTTCTGATTTGTTCAAAGATAGAGAATGTGATGCAATAGCCACAATCGTTAATCCTGAGGAAATTGTTATTGATATAGACAGCAACCCGGAGGCCTGGGAGCGTCTTTTAAAGATAGATACCCCGATACTAAAAACCCCCAGGGGTTACCACTTGCACTTTAAAAGGCCTACTTCTTTGAAAATGTCCGGAGAATCAAAAAATCTGCACAACGGTTTAGAGATCAAGGCCTCTGGTGCTCTTGCGGCTATTCATGGCATGCATCCGGACGGGGTACAGTACGAATGGATCAAGCACCCAAAAGACACACCCCTAGCGGATATGCCTGGACACCTCATTGATCTTCTAAACAACGCCCTGGAAGATCAAGGAAGAGACGGAAAAAAGCTCTCAGAACAGGAAATATCCCGATTGTTGAAAGGCCTGTCAGAAGGTGAGGGTAGGAATAACGCCTGTATGATCCTGGGAGGCCATTATATTGGAAAGGGTCTTGCATGGCCTGAGATCGAGACTATCCTGATTGATTGGAACAACAGGAATAAGCCGCCAATGGAAGATCAGGAGCTAAGCAACTGCCTTAAGTCGCTTGAAAAGATGTACGATTCCAGACAGGAAGAAAAGAAGGAAAAAGGGCAAGACTCAAGCCGCTTCTTTGATGAAAAGGGAAGCCTTAAAGTTAAATCCCTGTCTAATGCACTTTTAGAGAAGTATCATTTTTTCGCTTTAAGTGACACGCTGGAAACTTATGTTTACAAGAACGGGGTCTTTGTGCCTGAAGCTGAAAGGCTGATATCAACAGAAGTGCAAGCCCTTTTAGGTGAAAAATCTAAAAAGCACTATCAAGCGGAGATTTTGAACTATATACAACATGAAACCCTTATAAGTAGAAACGATATCTACAGAGGCAGCCGCTTTATCAATTTGATGAATGGTGTTTATGACCGCGAAAGTAAAGTATTACTTCCTCATGATCCAAAGTACAGGTTTATAACACAAATTCCTGTTTTTTTTGACATAAACGCAACCTGCCCAGCTATTGAGAAGTTTATGCAGGATGTATTAAAGCCTGATGATGTAGGAGTTATCTATGAGTTTATCGGATATTGCCTAATACCGGATACAACAGTTCAAAAGGCTGTTATGCTCATTGGTAAAGGGCAAAACGGTAAATCAAAGCTTCTTAGCTTGATTGGTTCTTTCATAGGTTTGAACAATACAAGCCGGGAATCCCTGCACAGTTTAGAGAAAGATCCTTATTCTACTGCTGAACTACACGGAAAGCTGGTTAATATCTTCCCTGACCTTGCAGATCAAAGCCTGTATGATAACCAGT
>CAZHAJ010000140.1:0-4532 GCA_964530215.1 uncultured Peptococcaceae bacterium
GCTCCAGCGCTAAAAGCCGGATAACAACCTCCGTAAAATGTCCGTCCTAAAATGTTCTCCCCTAATCAAGAAGTGTTTTAGCTTTTAATTTTTTAGAATTCTGGATTCTGACTTCTGGATTCCTCTGGATTTCTTCCTGCCACATATATAGTAGGGTAGGGGTGGAATTTACTTTTTCAAATAAGGGTCACAACAAAAGTTTAAAAATTTAAATCTTGACACAGTGATAAAAGCAATATATACTGAACAAGATTCTTTAATTAGTTAAACAGGTAGCATGGTGTTGAAATGAAGTATATGGAGGTAGTGATTATATGGGTAGTTTAAGACTTGGTTTGCCTAAAGGAAGTTTACAGGAGTCTACTTTTCAACTTTTTAAAAGAGCAGGGTTTAACATAAACCTTCGCAGCAGGTCATATTTTCCCACTGTAGACGATCCCGAGCTGGAAATCGTACTTATGCGCGCACAGGAAATTCCCCGATATGTAAGTGAGGGGGTATTGGATGCAGGCCTGTCAGGATACGACTGGATCATGGAAAATGAAGCCGATGTGGTGGAAGTGGCAGATTTGGTATATTCAAAACAAACAACAAACCCTATAAGATTAGTTATGGCTGTTGCCAATGAAAGTGACATTTATTCAGTAAAGGATCTGGAAGGGAAGAGAATAGCTACAGAGCTGGTCAATGTGACTAAAAACTATTTAATAAAAAATAACGTTAATGCAGCTGTTGAATATTCATATGGTGCCACTGAGGTTAAAGTACCAACCCTTGTAGATGCCATTGCAGATATTACAGAAACAGGCAGTTCGATAAAAGCAAATAATCTTAGGATAATCGCTACAATATTGGAGTCCAGCACAAAACTTCATGCCAATAAAGATTCTTGGGAAGATCAATGGAAGCGTGAGAAGTTGCAAAATCTGGCAGTTTTACTTCAAGGTGCTTTAAGGGCAGATTCAAAGGTTGGACTTAAGATGAACGTACCAAAGGATAGCCTGGACAGTGTTTTATCTGTTTTACCTGCTATGAAGCATCCCACCATATCAAAACTCTATAACAGTGACTGGGTTGCGGTGGAAGTTGTTTTAGATGAAAAACAGGTAAGAAATTTAATTCCTCCCCTTCTTCAAATCGGTGCTCAGGATATAATAGAGTATCCCTTGAATAAAGTTATTCCATAAATAAAAGGACAAAGCAAAAAGCTGATAATGTGTATCAGCTTTTTCTCTTTCTTAATAAATTGTTATATGTTAACCTTTAAGAAATATATTTAGTGGAGAAAATAAAAAAAACATTTTCGGTGAAACTATATCCATACGGAAGTAAAGTGAGGTTTTTATTATTGATTCCATTGAGGGACAGTGTAAGACCGCACAAAAAACCATATGTAAATTGGCTCATCATTGGTTTAAACATATATGTTTTCATCAAAGAGGCTATGTTACCCCAAGATATGCTGCACCAACTTTTTTACAGTTTTGGCCTGATACCGTCAAACATGTTAAAAGTATTTTTTACCGGTAGTGTTTTTCACCCGGAGCTGATTACTTTTATAACAGCAATGTTTCTACATGGAGGATGGTTGCATGTATTGAGCAATATGCTGTTTTTGTGGGTGTTTGGAGACAATGTTGAGGATAGATTGGGTCATATCAGGTATTTGTTATTCTACCTGGCTGCCGGTATTATAGGAAGTCTTGCCCACATTGTCAGTGATCCGACCTCTAATATTCCGATTGTGGGGGCCAGCGGAGCAGTGGCAGGGGTTCTGGGAGCATATTTAGTAACATTTCCCAGGGCAAAAGTATTGGCTTTGATACCAATAATTTTTTTCTTTACTGTTGCAGAAATTCCGGCGGTGATATTTTTGCTCCTATGGTTTGTTCTCCAGATATTTAGTGGAGTCGCTTCATTGGGTGGCGGTGCCGGTGCAGTAGCGTGGTGGGCTCATATAGGAGGTTTTGTAGCCGGTATTATATTAATTAAGATTTTAGCACCTAAAAGAATAAGTTGGTACCGATCGTAGCAAGCAAGGTAAGAAAGGGATAAGGGACAGGTGTCTTCTCACTACCTGTCCCTTCAAAAAATGTATATGTGTATAAGTTTCTGCATTCTTTCCCCTCCCAAGAAACAATATGGTCATCTGTCCCTTTGTTATTCGGGGTGGTTGGTATTGTGATGTTCGTCAAAGTCTTTTTCCGGAAGCATTTTTTCAAGTCCTATATCCCTTAAAATTTCGTCTATAAGTTCTTTAGTCATCTAGTTCCTCCCCTCCACACATGAATTCTCAATAATAATATGAAGTAATATGATTATATGTTATTTTCAATAATTGTCAATAATACCAAAAAATATTGATGGAAAAAATTGAAAAATCCTTTCAAAGCACTTGATTTTTACTATAGACAATAGTATATTACTGTTACAACTAAAAAATGACTTGTAAAATCTGTGAAGGAGAAAAGTAGATCGTTACAACTTTTCAGGGAGAAGGCGCCGGCTTATAGTGCTGACTGGAAGCGTTTTTAAAGGATGTACCGATTGAAGTTCTCTCTGGAGATGCAGACTGAAGCCTCTTGGTGTGGTGTGTAGGTTGAGCCGCTTTTCCTGCGTTAGAGGGAAGGGGTATCGGATTATTTCCCGTACTCTCTGAGCGGGTGTCAGATTATTTATAAAAAGGCACCAAATAGGGTGGTAACACGGATAGCACAGACTTTTCGTCCCTAACATTGGGGATGGAAAGTTTTTTTGTTGTCAGGGGAATAATGTCGGCATCTTTTTTTAAGTGGGCCTTAAGGGCCAAACTGGGTGGTACCGCGGAAGTCTGTATCTTTCGTCCTAGTGACGGAATATACAGATTATTTTTATTTTAGGGGGTGGGTTAATGGTTGATGGGGATGACTTTTTTAGTATAATTATTGCCCACTTTTTAAAAATTACTACAAAAAGGAAGTGTTAAAATGATCATTATTATGGATATAAAGAGCTCTCAACAGCAAGTGGATTCTGTGGTGGAGAAGCTGGAAACATCGGGCTTCCAGGCCCATTTAATTTTAGGAGTCAAAAGAATAGTTATTGGTGCAGTGGGAGACAGAGGAGCAATATATTCCTTGGGCTTAGAAGGTATGCCCGGTGTAATAGGAGTGGTTCCCATAATGCATCCTTACAAATTGGTAAGCAGAGAAGCTGCCGGAGGAACATCGGTTGTCAAGGTGGGGCAGGTTGATGTAGGGGGACCTTCTGTTATAGTTATGGCGGGTCCGTGTGCTGTGGAATCCGAGGAACAAGTTTATAAAGCAGCCGAAGCTGTTAGCAACAGTGGGGCAAAGATTCTCAGGGGAGGAACTTTCAAGCCCAGGACTTCACCATACAGCTTTCAAGGGCTGGAGGAAAAGGGCTTGAAGATGATGGCGGGTGCCGCAAAAGAGTATGGATTGGCAACTGTGACAGAGGTTGTGGACATCCCCAGTCTTGATGTGGCATTGGAGTATGTTGATATGGTTCAAATCGGAGCTAGAAACATGCAAAATTTCCGACTGCTGCAAGCTGCAGGCAAAGCCGGACGTCCGGTATTGCTAAAAAGGGGTCTGTCTGCCACATTAGAAGAGTGGTTGATGGCTGCAGAATATATTGCTTCAGAGGGAAATGCCGATGTTATTTTGTGTGAGCGGGGAATAAGAACCTATGAAACCGCCACCAGAAACACTTTGGATATCAGTGCGATTCCGTTGGTAAAAAGTTTATCACATCTGCCTGTATTGGCAGACCCCAGCCATGCCACGGGGATCAGAAAATTAGTGCTCCCGATGAGCTTGGCTGCAGTGGCTGCCGGAGCTGACGGTTTGTTGATAGAGGTGCATCCGGAGCCTTCAAAGGCATTGTGTGACGGGCCTCAATCTCTGGATCCGGAGGAGTTTAGTCAGCTGATGGAAGATCTTAAAGCTGTGGTGCTTGCGGTGAGAAAGAAACTATAAGGAGCAGTTTATGAAAACTCTAGGTTATTTAGGCCCAAAGGGCACTTATACAGAGGCGGCCGCAATTAAATATTCCAAAAATAAAGGTGTAAAAATGGTATGCTGTTTAAGCCTTTCGGAAATTGTTTCCAAAGTGGAAAATGGCCTACTGGATTTTGGAGTTGTTCCTTTGGAGAATTCCATTGAGGGAGCGGTAAATCAAATATTGGACCTGGTGGCCAAATCTGACAGGATAAAATTTTGTGGGGAAGTGCTATTAAATATAAAGCATTGTTTAATGGTTAAACCAGGTACCAAGAAGGAGCAGATAAAGAAAGTTTTGTCTCATCCCCAGGCATTGGCACAATGCAGGGAATATCTAAGCAGAGAGCTGCCGGGGCATACGGTGGAGGAGACTTCCAGCACCACTCAGGCTGTAAGCAAGGTGGCCCAATGTTGTGGAGAACAAGCTGCAATTGGTTCCGCTATGTCTGCGGATATTTACGGATTAGAAATAGTTGATTGCGGTGTTCAGGATTCGAATGAAAACGTCACAAGGTTTGTGGTATTAAG
>CAZHAJ010000141.1:0-4463 GCA_964530215.1 uncultured Peptococcaceae bacterium
AGATAGTGTGCCGGTTATTAAACCGATTATCATATAAATTATAAAGGTTATTAAATAAGTTTTTTCTGGAAAAGTGAAGATCAAGAAGGGAGGTATAAAAATCAAATAAAATAAGATAAAACCAGTTACTGCAGCCAGTATAGAAGAGCCAATCCCCCAGCTTACGGCACACACCAGCACCGGAATTAAAAATAGCATAGCAATATTTAGAGTGCCGATAGTAATGTGCAAAGGTTCTAAAAAAACCGAAAGCATTAGAACCATCGATAAACTCCAAAAATAGGGTATAAAGGATGAAAACTGTACATTGCCGAACAGCGGTTTCCTCCATCCCTTGTTGTCTTTAGTGGATGGGATTATAATTTTCTTGTTTTTATCTTCTGAAAATACATGAACACTGATTCCGTGAGTTTCCTGAAGGATATAATATGCTAAGGTATTGTACATGGCATCTAGGGACGTAGTTTTTAGAGGCTTGCCTATTACAATCTGGGTTATATTATATTGTTCTACAATGTTGATAAATTCTTTAATTACATTAATGCCGGAAATTGTCGTGGTTTCCGCACCCAATTCTTCTGCCAATAATATATTTTTGATCAATTGTTCTTTTGTTGATTCTTTGGTCAGGATGTTTTTTGATAAGTCAATATAAACCGCTGTTAATTCAGCATTAAATAAGTCAGCAAGTGACCGAGCCGATTTAATTAAACTTTGGGTAAATAGACTTGAGCTAAGAAGTACTGCAACTCGCTCCACCGGCTTTATCTCTTTATCAGTTATAGGGTTCCACATAGCTCTCACTTTCCAATATTTGACGTATAGTTATTTAAGATGCCTAGTGCTTTTATTATAATCAAAATTTAAAGTCCGTTAAAGTCCTAGGCAGATAGGTCAATCTTCTAATCAAAAAGAAGGAAATGCAATCGACTGCCCATAAAAATTTTGACCAAAGCTTATTAATTGGTTACAATGTAGTAAATCTCATAAAGGCAAAGTTGCCGAAAGGCAATGACGCAAAACTAGAGGGTCTACGGGTTAATGCCTATGACAGCCAGTTGCCCGATTTTAGATCGGTTAATTGTTCAAGGCCCTCCATAATATTTTAGGAGGCTTTCTATGGATATGCAAAAAATTTTGGAGACCATCAATAGTTGTGCCAGTCTTAGGAAAATGGCGGAAGAGAGTTTTCCGGAATCAAGGATAACTCAGTTGAACACCATAATAGCTAATAATTTTTATGATCTTTCTGCTATTGAAAAATTATATGTGGGTTCGGAAATTGCAATATCTGGCTTGAGGGATATAGTGGAATATAATGATGGAGAAAAACAGCAGAAAAATCCGGAATCTAAGACTTTTAAACCATTGGACTTCGATAAAATCTGAGGCTAACCTTGAGATGTCAGCTTAGTTTTTAATCTCGCCCATTATTATGAGATCTGCGCTCTTCTCAAAAATTATGATAAAAAACCAGGTTTATAGACCGGGTTTTTTTATGTTATAATCTTATTATTACTATTATAACGACAAATGAATTGGGTGAGGTGAATTACATGAAGTCAGGCTCCCGTGAGCAGCAGCTTGAGTTTGTAGGTATTACCGATGAAGATATAAGTATTATGATGAAATATAAGGATGTTTTTACTGATCAAGCAGATGCATTTGTTGATAGGTTTTATGAGCATATATCGAAATATCCGGAATTAAATCAGATAATCAGTTCCAACTCATCAATGGATAGATTAAAAGAAACCATGAAGAACTATTTTATAGGACTTACTGACGGGCTGGATGAAAACTATATCGAAAGACGTCTTTTTATTGGTTATAAGCATAAAGAAATAGGCTTGTACCCCAAATGGTATATCGGGGCATATCAAATATACTATGAATACATATATAAAATTTTACTAGATGAACACAAAGATAATGAAGAAGCTTTGGCCTTAGCATATAATGCCTTTCAGAAGAGGTTAAACTTTGATATGCAGTTGGCGATAGAGAATTATATAACCAATCAGCTCTCCCAATTGATTTCCCTTAACCAAGACATTGGGAAGGTTGCCAATGTTATTAGGGAAATAGCTTCCCAGACTAATATGTTGTCATTAAATGCCACTATTGAGGCAGCCAGAGCCGGTGATCACGGAAGGACATTTTCTGTTGTGGCCGATGCTGTGCGTAACCTTGCCGAGAGATCTGCTCAGTCTGCTAAAGATATTACTTCTATGGTTAAAGAAAATCAAACTGCCATAGAAAAAATGAAGGACATGAATTAATAAATCAACAGAACCAGAATCAAAAGCCCTGTATGTAAACATACAGGGCTTTTGATTCTGGCAGGGGAGACAGGACTCGAACCTGCAGCCTACGGTTTTGGAGACCGCCACTCTACCAATTGAGCTACTCCCCTTAACTTTTAATATAAAATGCAAGATTTATTATAACAGAAACAATGTTAAAGTCAAGAAATTAGAATATTGACAGATTAGAATTTTTAAGTTTTGATACATTCGGAAATGCTTTATTAATTATTAGTTAAATGTCATAATTAATAATAAGGCTATTATTGCACAAGAACTAAAGATGTTGTCGGCAGGAAACATAGGATAACGTGGCGAAATTATTTAAGTGGTGTTAAATTGCGGGAGGTATGTTTTATGAATCATTACTGTATGGTTTGTGGAAGGATTATAGAAATAGAGCAGCAAATACCTGACCCCTACGATGAAGAGGACGAGCTCCCCATTAAGAAGTCTGTAGTGTTCTGTAAAATGTGTGAAGCAAAAATTAAAAATGAATCAGACAAGAATAAAAAAGAACCAAAACCCATGTAGAGGTAGCACAGTAATTTAAATAATTAGGATATCATTTTTCATATATAAATAGTAAAAATTATTTGGTTTTTTATATAAAAGAAAAATAGGAGGGTTTAAATGTCAGTTAAGCAAAGGATCACCATGACCTTTTTGGGTATTGCAGCGGCAATACTAATTTTGGCTCGTTGGGCATCGAATCTATATGTTGATTGGCTTTGGTTTCTGTCTGTTGACTACCAAAACACCTTTTTAACCATTATCTTTTCTGAGTTGGGTTTAAAGGTTGCTGTAGGGTCAATATTCTTTATAGTGCTATTTCTTAACCTTTTGCCTGTTAAAGCAAAAATTATTAATGCAGCAAATCAAACCAGAGTTATAGAAGATGATGATAATGTAATTAATATATATAGTTCGTCCATCAGTAAGTACGCAAAATCAGGCCCTGTTTTGGCTGTATTTGCATTAATTAGCTTAATTATGGCATTTTTCTTGGGAACAGCTGTTACCGGGGATTGGATTACTTTGCAAAAGTTCATGCATCCAACCGATTTTGGGCAATTAGATCCAATTTTCAATAAAGATATTGGTTTTTATATCTTTAAGCTTCCGTTTTATCAGTTCCTATATAAACTATTCGTTCTGTCGGTGGTGCTGACAGCGTTTTGGGTGGGATTGGCATATTTTGTGGCAGACAGCGCCGGCGGGAAGATGGGTGGATTTCTAAAAACCGATGCAGCTAGGTATCATCTCTCGTTTTTAGCGGCGGTATTTTTTGTGGGAAGGGCGATTGGCTATAAGCTGGATCAATTTAATCTTCTGCATCAGGCGGGCAATATTATATATGGACCAGGTTACACAGAGATAAATGCCAATTTATTGGCCTATAAGATACTTTTTTACCTTTCCATCATAATTGCTTTGGCAATAATTGTTAATATTTTCATGAGAAGATTTAAGCTGGTGGTTTATTCCATTGCGGGATTAGTTGTTTTTTCTATTTTAGCGGGAGGAATTTATCCTGTAATAGTTCAGAAATTTTTTGTTTTGCCAAATGAGTTTAATCTAGAGAAACCATATATCGAAAACAGCATTAAATATACCAGAATGGCTTATAATTTGGACAAAGTGGAAAAAAAACCGTTTCCTGCCGGAAGAACACTGACTGCCGCAGATATCCAGCAAAACAGAGATACAGTGGACAGTATTCGTTTATGGGACTATCGCCCGCTTCAACAGACATATGCACAGCTTCAAGAAATGAGAACCTATTACGAGCTGAAAAATATTGATGTTGATCGCTATTATGTTGACGGTATGTATCGACAGTTAATGCTTGCTCCCCGAGAAATGAACCAGAATCAACTGCCGGATAATGCGAAAACATGGGTTAATTTAAGGCTTAAGTATACCCACGGTTATGGCGTTGTGGCCAGCCCGGTAAATGATGTGACACCCGAAGGTTTACCCAGGCTGTTTATAAAAGATATTCCACCCACATCCAATGTGGACATTCAGGTTACCAGGCCTGAGATATATTTTGGTGAGCTAACGGATGAGTATGTGATTGTGAATACCAAAACTGATGAGTTTGACTATCCAAAAGAGGATGGCAATGCCCAGACAAGATTTGCTGGAGACACC
>CAZHAJ010000142.1:0-4450 GCA_964530215.1 uncultured Peptococcaceae bacterium
CAGTTATAACCAAAACTAACTAATTTAATATAATTTCAAAAAATAATAATACAATAATTCCTGCAATAACCCCTACCACTGCACTCCAGATAGGCAAGCGAGCAACAAATGCAATAAGAGCTATATAAGATATTACTAAAAAAATTGTATGTAAATAGCCACCGGGAATCGGTAGAGACCTAATTACATATGCTACTCCAGCCTGGACAACCCCTATTAACAAAATTTCAAAAAATCTTGTTTTGCCACCCATAAACATTATGGCAAAATAGGATACCAAAATCGCTTCTGGGAATGAAATAGCAATCATTAAAAAGATAGACATATACGGATCCATATTTTAATTCCTCCTTAGACACATTCTTCCATTCTATAAAAGTTCCTTCCCTTGCCTCCTCAATAGTGCAATTGGGTGCCCAACTGGGTGATATTGCTGTCTGTAATTGCTTATTAGCACATCAACCTATTATTAAATTAAACTATTCAAGTTATATTCCTTCTTTTCCTTAATATTCGACAAATAATACGCCATAAGCATAATTGTAAATTGGGCATAATAAAAAGGCTGTCCTTTTCAGAAACAACCTTTATTTGAGTGGTAGCGGCGCAGGGATTTGAACCCCGGACGCCACGGGTATGAACCGTGTGCTCTGACCAACTGAGCTACGCCGCCTCATGGAGCCACTGACCGGATTTGAACCGGTGACCTCATCCTTACCAAGGATGCGCTCTACCTACTGAGCTACAGCGGCATGGTTGCGGGGGTAGGACTTGAACCTACGACCTTCGGGTTATGAGCCCGACGAGCTGCCAACTGCTCCACCCCGCGGCATTTATTAAATTGGTGGAGGGGGCAGGATTCGAACCTGCGAAGGTAAATACCGGCAGATTTACAGTCTGCTCCCTTTGGCCACTCGGGTACCCCTCCGTGTTTATTGATGTGATCTGCAATACGCTTGGGCAGTCAACCCACCGTCCGGCTTCTTACTTCATAATACCTATTGGAGCCGGCGATGGGACTCGAACCCGCAACCTGCTGATTACAAGTCAGCTGCTCTACCAATTGAGCTACGCCGGCATCATTATATATAGGCGCAAAATTTATGTTAACAGAAAAAATCCTTGGTGTCAACAGCGTTTGTTTATTTAAGCTAAAAATAAAAACGACTATCGGCAGTCAGTTTATTTAGCTTACAGCCTATAGCCAAGTAATACCTATTATTTCAATTATACTATCAACCAATCAACTACACTCTGTTTTCCAAATATCTCTCCAGCTTCCTTTTGACCCGCTGCAGCGCGTTATCAATGGATTTAACATGACGCTTCAGATCTTCCGCGATCTCCTGATAGGACTTGCCTTCCAGGTATGACATAAGAACCTTCCATTCCAGAGAACTCAATATTTCCCCCATTTTTTCTTCAATATCATCAAATTCCTCCCGACTGATAATGAGTTCTTCGGGGTCGGTAATTTTAGTTCCTGATATAACATCCAGCAATGTACGATCAGAATCTTCATCATATATTGGCTTGTTTAAAGAAACATATGAGTTCAGGGGTATATGCTTCTGGCGGGTGGCTGTTTTTATGGCGGTGATAATCTGGCGAGTGATACAAAGTTCGGCAAAGGCTCTGAAAGAAGAGAGCTTGTCCATTCTGAAATCCCGTATAGCCTTATAAAGTCCTATCATGCCCTCCTGAATGATGTCCTCACGGTCTGCACCAATCAAAAAGTATGACCGGGCTTTGGCCCTAACAAAGTTTTTATACTTATTTATTAGGTATTCCAGGGCAACGTCATCGCCTTCTCGGGCACATTCAACAACATCTTCGTCTATTAATAAGTTTAAACCCCCGGATATCTCTTTCTGGGCATTTAGGCTCAATTATATCCCTCCTGATGTTGTGTGTTTCATGTTATAAGCCCCGGCAATTGTATCTAATTGACTAACCTAAATACTTTTCTAACAACAAACTGTCCGAGGGTAATCTCAGACAGTAAATATTAAAAAGCTTGTCTCTCTTAGCATTATAACAATTCATATTATATCTTAACCCCCAAAATCAGTCAAGAACAACTATCCTCCCTTCCTCCACTCCTCCAGCTTCTTCCTTATATTGTCCACTAACCTGTTTTCCAAATATGAGTCTGCCGGGTAATCTGTTAAATAATGACGGGAGGAATCTTTCTTAACTGTCTTTATCTTGACTGCTAATTCACCGGGGGTTATACGGTACGCACCCATACCAAATATCATGCTCTGCTCAGCCCAATCCGATGTGGCCACATACACTCTACTACCGGAAGCCAGCTTGCTTACCAATCTCTCTATAGCCGAGTCGGCAGTTTCACCCTCTTGGGTGTAAAGCACCTGAAATTTATCAGTAATTGACTCTATCTTTTCTTTGCTCCCCTCAACCAAATGAGCGTCAAAGACCAGTACAACTTTTTCCTCCACCATTGCTGCATAATCAGTTAGAATATCCACAAGTCTTATTCTGGCATGCTCAATATTATCTTTCCTGACCAACCGGAACTCAGACCAAGCAAATATTATATTATAGCCATCAACAATCAAGTAATTTCCCATGCTTTAGCTGAAGCCTCTTTGCCTTAACACTTCGTACATCATAAGAGCAGCAGCCACCGAAGCATTTAAGGAATTTATCTTACCCATCATTGGAAGCTTCACCAGATAGTCACACTTCTCTGAAACAAGTCGTCCTATTCCCTTGCCTTCTCCTCCCACCACAAGAGCCAGTGGCCCTGTGAGCTTAGCCTCCCATAGTGTTTCCGCCCCTGAGGCATCTGCACCCACCACCCAAAGACCTCTCTCCTTCAACAAATCTATTGTTTGGGCCATATTCACTATCCTGGCCACCGGTACATGCTCCACTGCTCCCGCGGACACCCTGGCCACGGTGGGAGTGAGGGATACAGAGCGCCTCTTGGGAATAACAACACCATGCACCCCCGCTGCTTCGGCAGTACGCAAAATCGCCCCAAGATTATGGGGGTCGTTTATTTCATCCAATAATAACAGAAAGGGATTTTCCCCCGCAGACCCCAATATATCTTCAATGGTGGCATACTGCCAAGCAGCAACATAAGCCATTACACCTTGATGCCTGGCTTTACCGGTAATGTCATCCAGCTTAACCCTGTCTATGGGTATCAAGGGCACACCCTTTTCTCGGGACATACTTATAATTTCCCCAAGACGTCCGCCTTTCCCATCCCGGGCCACCAGTATTTTATCTATGGGCTTGTCCGCTTTTAGAGCTTCCGTTATCGGATTAACACCCATCAATATGTTTTCGGGTATACTCTTTATCACCTGATCGCGGTTGCCGCGCTTATCAGAATTTCTCACCATCGTCGCCTTCTTCTATATATTGAAATACTTTATCCATTATTTGGGCCAATCTTTCAAAGTCACCCTTAAGATATAAATATCCTATTAAGCTCTCTAAGCCTGTACTATAACGATAGGACGATAATTTAATTTTTTTTGGGGCACTGGTACCGCCGGCATTTCGTCCCCTCCTGGCGATGTCCGCTTCTTCATCCATCAGCATTTCCATTACAGACATCAAGGCACCTGCCTGGGCATCTGCTCTAACATATTTTACTGTCTGACTGTGAATTTCGCCGGTACGGGCAAAACCTCTGCCCACAACTCTGCAGCGCACCAGCAATTCATATACCGAATCACCAATGTAGGCCAGCACCAAAGGTGACATCAGATGCGGTTTTTGCGCAATTTCACCCAAGAAAAGATTACCCCAACCGGTCATTTATGTTACTCCTGTCTTTTCCAGCGTACCCCTTGGGGGGTATCTTCAAGCAATATACCCAAATCCTTAAGGCCGTCCCGAATGCTGTCCGCACTTTCCCAATCCTTTTTTGACCTGGCACTCTCTCTCATTTTGATAATGAGGTCAATTAAACCCTCCACCAGATGTCCTCCGTCAGCATCATTTTTGTCAATTAGCATTTTGCCATTGCCACCTGACGGGAATAGACCCAATACCGAATTAATAGACATAATAGTGTCCACAGCCTTTTCCAACACCCCACCTGAAGGTGTCTTGCCTGATGAAGAAAAATTGTGTAGATAACTGTTTATGTCTCCCACTAAATCAAACAGCACCCCTATGGCTAAAGCGGTGTTAAAATCATCATCCATGGCAGATTCAAATTCCTGACTTCTCCTATTCATTAATGCCTGCAGGGATTCATCTTCCTGATCCATGTCCTGCCGCACCATACCTTTTTGGGATTCTTCAAGAAGTCTATAACAATTCTTAATTCTTTCCAACCCTTTACCCGCCGCCACTAATTTTTCGTCGTCAAAATCCAAAGGACTGCGATAATGTGTTGACAAAAGGTAAAAACGAACAGTTTCAGGAGGAAATTTAGCCAATATCTCCCTTACCAGAAAGA
>CAZHAJ010000143.1:0-4440 GCA_964530215.1 uncultured Peptococcaceae bacterium
AGCTGATAGCTGATAGCTGATAGCTGATAGCTGATAGCTGATAGCTGATAGCTGCTCTAAGGAGGGAATAAGTTGAACATTTTATTTGTTTGTACCGGGAATACTTGTCGCAGCAGTATGGCCCATGTGTTGGCTCAAAGAGAGTTGGACAGGCTGGGGGCATCTTTTGTTAACGTCAAGTCTGCCGGGACTGATACAGATACAGGTCTTCCGGCATCAGAAAATGCTATTTTGGTTATGGGAGATATAGGACTGGACTTGACGGGGCACCGTGCCACTGCGTTGGATAAAAAGATGCTGGAGGAAGCAGATATTATTTTGGTTATGGCGGAAAGGCATCTGGAGAAAGTTATAAGTGCTTTGCCGGAAGCAAAGGGAAAAGCTTATATGTTGAAGGATTATGCAGGTTTAAAGGGTGATGTCGTCGACCCTTACGGAGGCGACCGGGATGTATATAGCAAAACGGCCGGAGAACTGGCCGAACTGGTGAAAATAGCTGTGGACAAGCTGTTGAAGGAACTCAATGAGAACAAATAATATATATGTTTGTGTATTGGTTTTTTAGGGAGGGTTTTGTAGATTGTTGTAGAATCTTATTCCTAGAAAAATACCTGCTAGGGTTTTAAATGCAGTCAATTGAAGGGAAGATTTGATTTTGAAACTAGCATTGGCCAGTGATCACGGAGGATTCAGGCTGAAGTCTGAAATAGCTGACTTTTTGAAAAAAAGCAATATTAACTACCAAGACATTGGGACATATTCCGAGGAATCTGTAGATTACCCTGATTACGCCTTGAAAGTAGCTGAGGCAATAGTCCAAGGAATATTTGATTTTGGCATTATCTGCTGTGGTACCGGCATTGGTGTTTCTATAGCTGCCAATAAGGTTCCCGGGGTAAGGGCTGCTTTATGTCAAGACACTTTTTCCGCCAGGATGGCCAGAGAACACAATGATGCAAATGTCCTCACCTTAGGGCAGAGGGTTATCGGGTCCGGCTTGGCCATTGATATAGTAAAAACCTTTTTGGAATCGGGCTTCCGGGATGAAGGAAGGCATGGCCGTCGAGTAGAAAAAATCATTGAAATAGAGAAGAAATACTGCCGCTAGCCGGGAGTTATCTTTTTTTGCTATTAACCCATGGAAGTAATGCCGGGGTTTTATAATATTAAATTTCTAAAGTCAAACAGGAGGAAAAAAATGTTTTTCAAAAGTGGCCTTAAAGAAGTTGACCCGGAAATATCAAAAGTTATTGATATGGAGCTGGAACGTCAACAAGAAACCCTGGAATTAATTGCTTCTGAAAACATAGTTAGTGCTGCTGTTTTAGAGGCCCAAGGGTCTGTGCTCACCAACAAATATGCCGAGGGTTATCCCGGCAGGAGATACTACGGCGGCTGCCAGTATGTTGACATTGCGGAAGATTTGGCAATAAGCAGAGCAAAGGAACTTTTTGGAGCTGAGCATGCAAACGTTCAGCCTCATTCTGGCGCTCAAGCTAATTTATCGGTATATTTTGCTCTCCTCAAGCCCGGTGACACTATTCTGGGAATGGATTTGGCTCACGGCGGGCACCTTACCCATGGTCACCCTCTAAATATTTCCGGAAAATACTTTAATATTAAATTTTACGGGGTCCGGGAGGAAACCTGCCTTATTGATTATGATCAGGTCAGGGAAATCGCCCTCCAGTGCAAACCCAAAATAATTGTGGCAGGTTACAGTGCTTATCCCAGAAGCATAGATTTTAAAAGGTTCAAAGAGATCGCGGAAGAGGTTGGCGCATATCTTATGGTGGATATGGCGCATATTGCCGGCTTAGTGGCAACGGGAGAGCATATGAGTCCGGTTCCTTACGCAGATGTGGTGACCACCACTACCCACAAAACACTTAGGGGTCCCAGAGGCGGATTGATCCTTTGCCGCTCTCAGTATGCAAAGGACATTGACAGAGCGGTATTTCCGGGCATCCAAGGAGGTCCCTTGATGCATGTTATTGCCGCTAAAGCCGTATCCTTTGGAGAGGCCCTTAAGCCGGAATTTAAACAGTATCAGCAAAGAATAGTCAAAAACGCCAGGACTTTAGCCCACTGCCTGATGGAAAGAGGCTTTAAATTGGTTGCCGGCGGTACTGACAACCATTTAATGCTGATTGATCTAACCAACAAAGATATATCAGGGAAAGAAGCCCAGGAAATTTTGGATGAAGTGGGAGTCACAGTGAATAAGAACTCAATTCCTTATGATACTAAACCTCCCGCCATAACCAGCGGCATAAGAATTGGTACTCCGGCTATCACTTCCAGAGGTTTGGTTGAGGAGGATATGCATAAGCTGGCTGAAGTAATAGACTTGGCTCTTAGCGGCAGTAATAAAGCCGGATTGGAAAAGGCGAGATCAATATCCTTGGAGCTGTGCAATAAGTATCCCATTTATTAATTTATAGGGAGAGATAACATGGGCTTGAGACGTCCTTCTTTTGATGAAATATACATGGATGTGGTTGACACCATCGCCAGAAGGTCCACCTGTTTACGCAAAAAAGTGGGTGCTGTGGTGGTGGTGGATCGCAGAATTATCTCCCACGGTTACAATGGGGTTGTAAGTGGTGAGGATCACTGCTGTGACACCAAAGTATGCCTGAAAGATAAAGCGGGACGTGAGGATTATAAGCCCTGTGTTCATGCAGAACAGAATGCTATCTGTGTCTGTGCAAAGAGGGGTTTGGCAGTCAAAGATGCCACTATATATGTAAATGCAGATATTTGCATTACCTGTGCTAAGCTCATTGTCTCTTGTGAAATGGCCAGGGTTGTTGTCCGCAGAGATTTTAAGGGCAGTTCGGAAGGTATTGACTTTCTCAAGGCCAGTGGAGTTGAAGTAACTTTGTGGCCTTCCCTTGCTTAGCTGACTAATTGATTGTAAATCGTTGAAAAGAGGGTTGAATTTTTGGGTGCTGTATTGTTTGATATAGGGTCTACCCTGGTTGAGGGCCCTGAACTATCCCCGGTATCAATGATTGCCCGATTATTGGGGTTGCCCAATTCCCAAAAACATCGAGTGGCAGATATTATAATGTGCAGAGTTTTTGAGGATGCCAATAGGATGTCAGATTTTCTTATGAAAACTTTGGCTAAAGATAATTACCCCCAAGATGAAATAATAAAGCTGTGGCATGATCAGCAAAAGGCCCCCCGGGAAATTCCCGGTGCCACCTTGGCTGTGGAATATGTCAAAAGAAAGGGCTTTAAGGTGGGCTTAGTTTCGGATATATGGGCACCCTATTATAAAGGATTTGTCGATGCCTGTCCGGAACTGGCGGAACTGGTGGATTATGCAGGTCTCAGTTTTAGGGAGGGGATCAGAAAGCCGTCCAGCCGTTTGCTGGAAATAGTGATTAATGCTTTGGAGGTTCATCCCCGGCAGTGCTGGATGGTAGGGGATACATATTTTAATGATCTTGCCCCAGCCATTGAGATGGGGGTTCAGACGGTGTGGGTTCTTAACCGTCCGGATAAAGAGTATCAAGCCATGGAGGGTGTTTTAAAAGGAACACTACCCAAGCCCGATATAATCGTTAATTCGATAGCAGAGTTATGCGATATTGATCTGGATATCGGTGCTCATAAGTAAACTATTTCTTACATCGGAGGACTGATTTATGAAGATATTAAAGGTAGATAAGCACAGCCCCGAAGAATTAATCAAGAAACTGCGCAGGGTAAGTATGCTGACTCATCCCGATGTACAGATATATAAAAACTCAACAATTTCTCTGGAAAAAATCCGCACAGAGTTCCTTTCTCCGCCGCAGTCTTATATTCTGACTTCCGAGCTGCAAAAAGTTCGCAAACTTCGCTGGGCTTTGAAGGAGCATGGTGTGGAGCTCTTCTGCCTTGACGGATATGTCAGTATATACTTAGAGGACTCTGATGAGCCGGTGGATGTTATGCCGCCGGTGGTGGAGGAATCGGTGGAAAACGACGGATCTGTTCACTTAGTAATATGTGACGGGATGCACCGGGTTTCTTTGGCTCGCATGGAGCTGGAGATCCCCCAGGTGATTTATATAAGGGGAGTGCCCGGAGACTTGCCGTACTATGCATATCCGGTGCCTGGCGGCTGGGATTCTGTAGTTACCAGAGATGACTTGCCGGAAGGTTTTATAAAAAAATGGCATCGCATTAAGGAGTACAAAACTCTTTACCGAAACTTTAATTCCGCTTTTTGTAATGTAGGAGGCCCCAGGGGAAGGTTTACTGCTAGGTAGGTGGACAGCTATCAGCAACCAGCTTGCTTATAGGTATTCCTTACGGGTCAGAATCCAGAATCCAGAAGCCAGAATCCAGAAGAAGAACAAAAAAACAAAAAACAAACAGTAAAAATAAATTAAGTGAAACCAAAACTCATAAATTCGGCGTATAATACTGATAGCTGATAGC
>CAZHAJ010000144.1:0-4434 GCA_964530215.1 uncultured Peptococcaceae bacterium
ATAAGGGCTAAGGATAATCAAATTAGGCGTCACGTAGAATATATATTAAACACAGGATATGCACAGGTATTTAAAGGAACAAAAAGCATTTTTTTCCCAGAAGGCAAAGATAAATTCAAACAACTAATGGAAGAGCTTTCTAAGGCACAAAAATTTATTTTTTTGGAATATTATATTATCAGGAAAGGTAAAATGTGGGATTCTATTCTTGAAATTTTAAAACAGAAGGCTGCTTCAGGTATAGAAGTCAGGGTTATGTATGATGATGTGGGTTGTTTAGGGGATTTACCGTACAAATACTATAAAGAGCTGCGGGCGGCATCAATAAAAACAGTAGTTTTTAACCCTTTTCAACCCAGATTGTATTCTTTTATGAATTATCGGGACCATCGCAAAATATGTGTTATAGACGGAAATATTGGCTTTACAGGGGGTATCAATCTTTCTGATGAATATATAAATGAAATTAAGCCCTATGGTCATTGGAAGGATACTGCAGTTATGCTCAAGGGGGAGGCTGTTTGGAGTTTAACCCTGATGTTTCTACAGATGTGGTATTTAACCACCGGTGAGGTGCCTGAGTATGAGAAATTCAAACCCACAATAAAAAGCTATGATCCGGATGGTTATATTCAGCCCTTTGGGGATGGCCCCCTCAATAATATTCCTATAGTTAAAAATGCCTATTTAAATATTATTAATCGTGCGGAAGAGTATATTTATATAGTAAGTCCTTATTTGGTATTAGACAATGAAATGATTAGTGCCCTAACAACTGCAGCAAGAAGCGGTGTTGAAGTGAGAATCCTGACTCCCGGCAGAACTGACCATTGGTTTATTAAATATGTTAATCAATCCTTTTACCGTAACCTTATGGATGGCGGAGTAAAAATATATGAATATTCCCCGGGGTTTATCCATGCTAAAATGATAGTTTCAGATAATAAAACTGCAATTGTCGGCTCAGTAAACATGGATTTCCGAAGTTTCTATCAGTTATTTGAAAGTACGGTAGCCTTTTATTACTCAAGTATGGTTGCAAAGGTAAGGGATGATATTGAGAAAACATGCCAATTAAGTAAGTTGATATGTTATGAAGATTTATTAAACATTCCGTTTCATAAACGTCTGATACAAGCACTCCTCCATGTGTTTGCGCCTTTAATGTAGCTTTGTAGCTTGTGCTATTGTGGTAGTAAATCTTTTCTCAGTGTTGTTGCACCCCTTAGGTATATATGATGCAACTCCTTCTGGGTTTTGGAAGTATTGATCAATACCATTACACGAATGCATTTGTTTAACCGGTTTGGCACATCAATTTCATTGCAGCAGAGCATGGGTACCATATCCCAGCCCAAGAATTCCCTTGCAGCAGCGGCAGGGAACTCAGCATTCAAGTCTTTGGTTACAGTAAAAAAAGCCGAAGCTATATTTGATGGGTCAATATTGTTTTTTTCAACAATGTTGTTTAATAGTTCTCTGGTGGCTTCTAAAATTTCTGCAGGTGTATTGTTCTTCACAGTAGTTGCTCCCCTAATTCCCCTTACCACCAATTTTTCCATAATTCTAACCCCCGTACAACTTTAGTTTAAGATATAACAGCTCTATGTCCCAAGCCAACTGCTACTTCATCCAAATGCAGCAGACCCACACCAAAAAATACTGCTACACTGATATGGTCATTATGACGTGCTATGCCTATTTTGCCGCCTATATTTAGTCCCAGTGCTTTTTGCATAATCTGTGACATAGCTTCCCTCAATGCACCTGCTACAGCTCCTTCTTCTGCATGGATTTCCTTTATTACCCCTTCTCTTTTTGCAGCTACCACTGTACGTTCAATAATTTTGTTTAGAGAGGTTATAAAATCCCCGCCATAATCAACTGCGGCAGTTTTTATGCCTTCCTGAAGGAATTTGGCTTTGAACTCTTTCTCCTGTTCTCTATTTTCGCTAAGAGCCATCTCCAGTGCCACCTTGGCTACTTTTCTGCTTCCCAAAAGAACCAAGCACAATCACCCCCACTAAAAATATCAGCACTCCATAAGGGAGTGCCATTTACTATCTGGAAATTTATTATATTAAAGATACCCGCAAAAAACAACGCCAACTATTTTAGGTTATATTTTCTTTCAAGATTAATTCGGTAGTCCTTTATTTCTTCTGCTACTCGGTAAAGCATTCTTTCAGCTTCAATTCGAGTCAGGCTTATGGGGTGGTTGGAAATTACTTCAATTTTTCTAAAATCTTCCCTTGCCACCAATATCATCAGATCTTCCAGGGTATCTGAGATAACATCTAGGGTGATCGGTGCATATGCGACTTCAATATTTGTTATCTCGTCATATACTACATATACTTCACTTCCTATATCAATATCCATTATTTTTATGCCTTTTAAAGGAATATTTCTAAAGGTGGCTACGTTAAATTCCCTTATTTCCTCAGCTATTTTTTCTATAGGTTTGCCTTTAAAAATTTTTCCAGGTTTTGCGGAACCTTTAAAATCTATTCTTATCTTAGCTCTTATGGTTGCATTGTTTTGTTGTTCGATTATTTCCCCCATGTGAGGACACCTCCTATGTACTCTTAGACAATTCAGCATAATACCTTTAATTCCTGCTTGCTTATATGATTTGCACCACTTAATACAATTATTTTTTCAATTTTCTAACCTCGCTGGATAAAAGGTGTCTGTATTGTCCAGACTTTAAATCACCCAACGACAAATTACCCACCTTTATTCTTTTAAGTCTAATAACCTCAAATCCGATTTTTTCAAACATTCTTCTGATTTGTTTGTTTTTGCCTTCACTGATGGTTATTTCATATAGTGCATTTCCTTCTTTTGTTTCAATATGAAAAATTTTAGCCGGCGCCGTAGGTCCGTCCTCCAAAACAATTCCTTCCGATAAGCAGATAATATCTTTTTCGCTGGGCTGACCCTTCACTCTAACTCTGTAGGTCTTGGGGACGTTGTATGAGGGGTGGGTCAGATGATAAGCAAAGTCGCCGTCATTGGTCAAAATCATCAAACCCTCACTATTGTAGTCAAGACGACCCACAGGGAAAAGTCTTTCTATTATATCCGGTATCAAGTCAGTGACTATCTTCCTGCCCCTGGGGTCTTTAATGCTGGATATATAGCCGCGGGGTTTGTTTAGCATTATATATATGGGTTTACTAATATTTTTTAGTTTGCGTCCGTCCAGGTGAACGGTATCCTTGTTGGGGTCGATAGTGGTACCTAATTGGGTAACCACTTTTCCGTTGACCTTTACTCGTCCGGAAGCAATTATTTCTTCACAGTTACGACGTGAGGCAATACCTTGTTTTGCCATATATTTCTGAAGTCTTTCCGTGGTCTTCACCCCCAGCAACTTATAAGCTGCAAAAATTTTACCACAAAAGTTCATAAATAACAAAAATAACCTAAGTTGAGCAATCAAACTCTTAGGTTATCTATATAAACCATCATTGAAACAGGTCTCAGATTATAGCATTTACTATATAAATCGAAGCAATCAAAGTTGTGAAATCTGCTGCCAGACCGGAGTAAACAGCATAACGGTATCTGTTTATTCCCACTGAGCCAAAATATAGCGTCAGCACATAAAAGGTTGTGTCACTGGTTCCCTGCATGGTTGAAACCAGTTTTCCCAAATATGAGTCGGGTCCATGAGTGGAGATGATATCATTTGCTATCCCTAAGGCCGCACCCCCGGATAGGGGTCTCATGATGGCATGGGGAACTAATTCAGCAGGAAAGCCCACTACATTCAACAGAGGTGAAAGAAAAGACACCAAAACTTCCATAGCTCCGGATGCCCTAAAAATATTTATTGAGACCATCATAGCTACCAAATAGGGGATTGTTTTTATGGCGGTTGAAAAGCCTTTTTCAGCTCCTTCAACAAAAACCTCAAATACCTTAACACCACGTAACATGGCCATTAAAGGAATGATCAAAAGTATGAAAGGTATAGCCCAACGGGATATTTCCTCGATAAGTACATACATAGCAGGCCTTTACCTCCCTGACTTAGCATAAACTGTTCGAAATATCTTATCGATAATAACAGCAACCGTCATACCGCAGGTAGTGGCAAAAATTGTAGTGCCCACCACTGCTGTTGGATCTGTGGAGTGATGTATTAACCTGATGCCGATAATTGTTGTGGGTACTAAAGTTATGCAGGCAGTATTAAGTGCCAGAAAAGTACACATTGAAGTTGTAGCTTCTTTAGGGTTTCCGTAGTTGAGCTTTTGCATTTCTTGCATAGCAATTAAGCCCATTGGTGTAGCTGCATTTCCAAGGCCTAATATGTTGGCGCTGAAATTCATTATTATTGCTCCCATGGCAGGATGATCCCTTGGTATGTGCGGGAATAAAAAAACCATAACAGGAGCTATAAGTTTTGCTAAACCGTTAATT
>CAZHAJ010000145.1:0-4402 GCA_964530215.1 uncultured Peptococcaceae bacterium
ATTGATTGCCGCTGCCAATGCAAAGCGCCCCGTTGATGGTCTCATCTTTCTTGCTGGAGGCGCCGAGTCTTTAAACGATGCCTTGAAAGGCCAACGGGACCTGGCACGGCAGGAGTTGATGGAAATGAAGGGCATTAAAGGAGCTCTCATCCGCCTCACCAAGGCTTACAACAAGGTGGAAAAGCAGGCGGAGAAGTTTAATGAAAAGATTCTTGGGACCGAAGAGCCGGTGATCAAATATCAGTTTCAGAAGATCAATGCCAAGTGGTACCGGGAGCATCTTCAATACAATGTGTTTGAGGATCTGGAAAAAGTAACCTGTCCCGCCCTTGCCATCAACGGATCCACCGACATTCAGGTGACACCGGAAAAAGCCCTTGATCTGGGCAACTATGTGAAGGGTCCTGCAGAAGCCTACGTGGTTGAGGGGATGAATCACCTCCTGAAGGAAAACAGCGAAAGGGCTTCGGTGCTGAATGTGATGAAGGGTTATAAGGCGGATATGGGAAAGCCCCTTCATCCTGAGCTGAAAAGACTTTTACAGGAGTGGCTTGAAAGAAATTACGGAAAATGTGTTTATTAATGATGATGAGAGTGGACTTCATAAGGATTTTGAAATAGCTAAAGGCAAGCTGGAGTCCCTCACACTCAGCTGTATGAGGGATTTCGCTTTAAATATTTCCTGAGTCGGGTCGCAGTCCAGATAAAGCATAAATGATTAGCAAATGTCTCTCGTGCAAATCCAATTTTTCCATGATATTTGATACATGATTCTTGACAGTACCTTGGCTTATGTACAGCTTCTGGGATATTTCATAGTTAGACAGGCCTTTTTTTATCCAGTACATCACTTCAATTTCTCGCTTGGATAGGTTATAGCGCTCTTGCCAAGAAATTTCATGGGAAGGCTCTACTCCTGAACGATGCATGTAATCCAGGACCGTTACAGTAACCGAGTCGAGAAGATGAGCCCCTTTTATATGAACAGTTCGAATAGCTTCCACAATCTTTTCAAAGGGGGTGTCTTTAAGTATGTAACCATTTGCACCTGCTTTCATCGCTTCTATAATATACTCCCTGTCATTAAATGTGGTCAGCATCAGGACGCGAATATCTTGATTAAATTCTCTAAGCCGTTTAGTTGTGTCAATACCACTCATTTCAGGCATGCGAATATCCATTAATACCACATGGGGTTTCAATTCTTTAACTTCTTGAAGGAAGGATTGACCATTTGAAAAAGTACCAAGACAAGTTAAACCCTCCTGCATCCCCAATAATGCTGAAAATCCTTCGTAAATAAGTCGCTGATCGTCTACTACAACCACATTAATCATGGGAATCTCCTTTCTGCAATGGCCATTTTACCGTTATTTTTGCTCCCTTGTCCTTTGAAAAATCCCACTGGCCTTTAGCTGCCTCTACCCGCTCAGACATTTTAGTCAAACCAAACCCTTTTTTCCAATTTTCATCTACACCTACACCATTGTCTCTGATAGTTATGATAAGATGGGTTGCAGTTTTTTTAACCTCTATATCTACTACAGTGGCGTTTCCGTGACCTTTAGCATTTGTCAGTGCCTCTTGACATATGGCGTATAAATCCGCCTGATGACTAAGGGATAGACCATACAAATGCTGGATTCCCTCACTGCGTATCCTCATATCAGTGAGATGCCCATAATCAGAAAATAGCTGCTCAAATGGAGATTCGGAAGTTTCTACAGGAGAAATCATTCTCACCGACTGTCGCATATCGTTCAACATGGAACGTGCAACCTGCTCTGATTCCCGCATGCTCTCTCTCACATCATAATCTCTACCTAGCTCATAAGCCATTTTCATTTTTTGCAACTGGACAATTAGACCCGTTGACTTATGAGCAACAGTGTCATGTAGATCTCGGGCAATTCGGTTGCGCTCCTGCTCTAAAGCCCAATCTTTCTCTTTTTCCACATACCCCCGCAAGGATTCATTTAGCATTTCTAATTTCCATTGTTGCTCTTCAAATTTTCGATAAAAGTAGGAGAATGCCATAAAAAAAACTATTAGCAATAAGAAAGTAATCAATTGTTGCCAAGCAAAGGCACCCATGTACATAGAGTGTAATCCTGGTGTCATGCCAAAGATCAAAACAAAGAAAAGTTGAAAATAGCGACTATCTATTGTTGTAACTGCAGTCACGATTAAAACAATCATTAAAACAAAGTAAGGCGAGTATGGCACAAAGGGAAACAGGGTAAGGAATAAAACCCATTCGCTAAAGAGCCAACCATATCTTGATATGGCAGCATCTTCTGGTAGATTCATTTGCTTAAGGTTTATGAGTATTACCAAAATAGCTAGAAAAAACATCCACAGTAACAAAGGACTGCTGCCAGCCTCTACCATCAACAAGGCTAACACAGCCATCTGGACAATGATTTTTAAATAAAAAGCCTGACGATTTAATTCCAACCTATTCATGTCTCACCTCACAAAATTGTAGGCTAAAAGCTAGTTATTAATGTTAGAATATCTAGTCTGGTTGTATTTGAAAATATGAATCCAGTCATATTTCATTAACATCATATGGAGTAGTATACTTTGTGTAATATATTTTATCTGCAAGCTTGAGAAAGGAGATACAACTAATGCAAAATCAAAGTTTAACAATATTAGATGGCAAAGAAAATCGGGCTCTTCTCGTTGGCGCAGTAAGCAATCTTATTATGGCAGCCTTTGCTTGGTTTACTTATTATCTATCTAATTCTGAGGCAATTCTTCTTGATGGCAATTACAGTTTTATTATGTTTTTAGGAGTTTTAGTAGCCCTGAAAATTGCCACTGTTAAAGCTCTTAAAACGAAGACATTTCCATTAGGTCAGTTTTTCTATGAATCACTCTATGGTTTTATCAAAGGATTGATGATTTTGGGTGTTCTTATAATGGCGGTAGCAACTGCCATTGCCCGTATCATCATGTATTTTACAGGGTCATCCCACAATATACCAATGCTGGTCCCAGAACCAATCCTTTATTATGCATTTATCTGTGCCTTTATCTGTTACAGTGTTTCTTTCTTCTATTATAAACAAAACCGTTCAATAGGGAATAGAAGTATTCTCTTAAAAACCGAACAGAAAGCAACTTTTGTGGATGGAACCCTTTCTATGGGTATAGCTGCAGGCATTTTCTTTTTAACAACAGGGGGAGCTGGAAGTGAAAGCAGTTTTATCCCTTATTTGGCAGACTCGTTCTTCGTACTAATTCTTGCGTCTATCCTTATAAAAGAACCTTTGGCCATTATTAGAGAGTCAGTGATTGAGCTGGCGGGAGGCACATTGCAGGACTTAGAAAAGAGGGAAACATTTGAAAAGGCTATCTATGCCAATATGCCTAAAAGCATTAAAATAGAAGACATATTTATGAGTAAAAATGGAAGCAAATATATCCTGCTGATTTATATATCAACGGAGGAAGCTTCCTATCCCAAAAAAGATATTGTAGATGCAAAGAAGAAAATCTATGGCATTCTTTCAAAAGACCACCCTTATCTGTCCCTAGATATAATTATTGAAGGGGAAGCGATTAAAATAGGAAGTAAATTATTCCCCGAAAAATGGAGGAGAAGGCATTGAATAGAACCAAAAAAATAACTAGAATTTTTATCAGAGCTACTTTGGTGATGTTATGTTTACTTAGGGCGGCAGCAGCTTTCAATTACAAAACCCTATTGCATATTTATCATGGATTTACTTTGTTTGAGCCTGCAAAGGTAAGCGACAATTTCCGCAGTCTTGACCAGAGGTTTCCTTCTAAAAAGGTGGCCGTACCAAGTCTTTCCACAAGTGGTTATGCTGATGTTACCATAAAAGATGTGCTGCAGATGTCTTATAAGATGGGGGCTCTTTCCATTGGGTTTGGAGGCTCCTTAGAAAGCTTAATTGAGAGAAACTACAGGCCTAGGCATTGCTGAATAAACCATATGGAAAATATAGCTCCCACCGTTAACATGGTTGCAGATTTTATGGGATACTCCAGGCAAAACGCCAAAAAATAATTAGATATTTTGGAGCGAAAAGGATATGTTAAGATGCGTCCATCGCCTACAGATGCTAGAGCCCTGAATGTGGTTCTAACTCAAATTGAAATTTCGGGCACTATGGGACAGAAGGAGAGACGGTGATTATCAATTATCCAGATGCAGATAAAACCCGAGAGCTTTTTAAAGATATCAAAGTAGCAGTGGGAAAGAATTAAAAAATAAAACTAGCCTCAAATCCATTATTTTCTAGACCATTATGAGCAGGACAGGGGAACATTCAAATAATCTTTTCGTCTAATCTAGTAACTGCAGCAGTTAAAGTAAAATTATTGGAGGAAGAGATTATGAAAAAAGTATTAATTACTGTTGGATTAA
>CAZHAJ010000146.1:0-4295 GCA_964530215.1 uncultured Peptococcaceae bacterium
CCCTGCCCGTAAAATTTACCTGTAACAATTTACCCCCCATCCCCAAGCAGAAATTATAAATATAGGATTGCCTGCCTTCAGGATATGGGCAGAGCCCAACTGAGTCAGTTTATTTATGGATACCTGAATTACTTCAGTTTTCCAGCCGGAGCTAAAAAAAGTCAAAGACTGTGAAAGGGTATTCAAAGTAACGGAATTTATCACCACTCTACCGCCAGGGAGCATATTTTCTCTGACTTTATGTAAAATCGGGATAATATCACCACCACTACCTCCGATTATTACCCGATGTGGCTTAGGCAGATCATCCAGAACATCGGGAGCTTCACCTTCTACCACTTGAACCCCGGTAACATTGAATTGCTTACAGTTTGCTCTGATAATTTCACATGAAGATGCCGATTTTTCAACCGCCCAAATTTGAGATTTTGGAGATATTCTTGCCGCCTCGATGGCAATAGAGCCGGTACCGCTTCCCAAATCCCAGATTATCATTTCAGATTCAAGACGTGCCTTTGAAATGGTTATAACCCTTACCTCTTCTTTTGTTATGGGAGTGCCTTCTGTGCAGAAAAGGTCATCAGGCAAGCCAAAACTTTTAAATCTGTATGAATTAGTCATTCGTAATCACCATAACACAGTTATGTCTCCCTTTTAATGTTTCCGGATACTGTTCCCCCGACCGCAGCGATAAAATCTCCTCAGAGGGGAGACTTAAGTCAAAACAAAAATGAATATTTTTTGTTTTTGATGTCCCCATTAGCTTATAAATTTTCTCAGGTGTATTATCAGGACCTGTTAAAACAGCAGCTTTTGGGGAATTACCTAAAACTTGTATGATTTTTTGTATTGAACGTCCATGAGCACTAACAATATGTGCATCATCCCAGGACATTGACAGACGGGCAAATGCCAACTGTATTGAGCTTACCCCCGGTATTATCTCAACTTCTTCGGGATTTATATGTTTTAAAATATATTTTGAAATACTGAAAATACCGGGATCTCCTGTGGCCAAAACTGCTAACTGCTTATTGCCTCGATTTTTAATTAATCTGATGATATCCGGAAGATTATTGGTGATAACCAGCTTCTCCTGACGGTCTTGAGCAAAATTCTCCAAATGTCTGCTTCCGCCAATGACAATTTCGGCACTTTTTATAGCATCATAAGCCTCAGGGGTCAAATGTGAAATACTTCCCGGACCGACTCCCACTATTTTAATTCTCGACATAACATTTGTCTCCCCAGTTCCAAGGCTGTTTTATTTGCTGATATTATCTCTCCGTTTTTTGCTACTATAACCGTTCCCACCTTAAGTTTTCCCCAGGTAAATTCCTCTGCTTTTTTTCCGGCTGATGCTGCTATACTGTCCACTACCCTTTGCATGCCGGATTTTCTAAGTTTATTCAAAGCGTTTTCAAGGGTATTTATATTCAATATATCCGCTATCATTTCCTTTGAAGCTCCTTGCAAAGCGGCGTGTGCAGCCATTATCTCTCTTCTCCCATCAGCTACTCTATTGTGGGTATTAAAAATTCCTCCTGCTATCTTGGTTATTTTTCCAATCTGTCCCCACAAAATGACAGACTTAATTTGGTTTTCCACGCATTTCTCAAGCATAAAACCTATGTAATTGCTGGTTTCTACAACTACATCCGAGTTAAACCCATATTCATTCACTGCCTGTCGATAACCTGAACCTCCTGGTGTTAACACCAAAGATTTATATCCCAAAGCAGCAGCTTTTTTTATAAAGGGCTCTAGTGAATCTTTTAGGGCTTCCATTGACATTGGCCTAACAATGCCAGTGGTTCCCAGTACGGATACACCTCCTATTATTCCTAAACGGCTGTTAAGGGTTTTTTTTGCAGTTTCTGCACCTTCTGGAATACTGATAATTATTTTCACCCCTGAGTTTTCTGGTAACAGCGGAGAAACTGCTTCACGAATCATTTTTTGAGGTATCGGATTTATCGCCGGTTGACCTACAGGCACAGCCAAGCCGGGTAGAGTAACAACTCCTACTCCCTCTCCCCCCTGGATAATAAAACCCTGCTTGACCGCATAAAGGGTTACACAGATATCCAAGCCGTCGGTAACATCAGGGTCATCCCCTCCGTCTTTAACTACCACTGCTTTGGCACAACCATCTTTATCAACATAAAGGTCTTTAATGGGTATTTCGATTTTAATTCCCTGGGGGTTCTCCACTGTAACCATTTCACTCATAATGCCCCTGAACAAAAGCAGAGCAGCAGCTTTTGCAGCTCCGGCAGCCGATGCTCCAGTGGTGAAACCATATCGGAGTTTTTTTTCTCTTTCTAATTTGGTTGCATCCGGCATATACACAACCCCTAAAAGTCATACTGCTCACTTACAGTGAATTAAAAATAACAGCCGGATAGTCCGGCTGTCAAGATAAGTACAGTTTTTTTATCAAAGCTTTTCGCTTGCTAATCTCCACTTCACAACCATCGTCTAACCTAGTGACTTCTTTATCACGGACATTGCGGGAGGGTCTTTTTATCTGATGATCTCGATCGTACTCTTCTACGGAAGCAATGCTTCCTATGTTATTTCTGCTCCAATCCAGCAGTATGCTGTCTATGTATCTAAAATTTCTTTTGCCCATCAGAACTGCTCTTCGCAATGCCTCCCTAACCAATTCCGGATTATATTGACTTACCCATTGAGCAACCTTTTCTATTTCTATGGGTGACAGGGGACGCCCAAATTCCATTTCAAATATCCCGTAACATTCGGCCAAGGATTCTTTGTTTCCGGTTAAGTGGGTCAGATTGTCTAGTTTTGTCCCTGCTTTTTCTATTTCCTTTGCCCTTGAACAAGCCCAATAATCAGATAATTTCTCAAACAGAGGTTCAAAGTCATATCCTGCAATTACATCATCACGTTTCTCATCATAATATAAAGTTTCCACTAAAATCTTTTTTTCATAAAGTGATTTGATGATATCTTCTATTTCTTCATTCCCCGCTGACATATAATCTGCTAAGATCTCAGCATCAGGACAAAGGTGATTTTCATTTTGACATAGCCTGAACATATGTATTAATGCAATTACCTCGGCATCTGTTAGAGCCATATCTTTATAGAACTTCAATAATAAATTTGGAACATTGGTGGCGCCAGTGAGCCAAAGATCTGCTCCAAAGGCTGCCGGTATATTACCATGTCGATATTTCTTTACAGTATTCCGGATTTTTTTAATCATTATCTTACCCCCGCCAAGATGTAATTACATTTTAGGGTAACAGATAATGTTTGTCCAGTTTCAAATTATCTAATAAAAAGCCTTTTTGAGGAATAAACATCCAGTATGCCCAATCTTTCTCTGGTATGGATGAAAGGTAAAATTTCGACATCAAAAGTATGATATTTTTACCCAAGAATTAATTCAGGTATTTTCTCCAAACCTTTCAATGTAATAAATTTACCTTTGGGCTCTTCCATTTCATAATCCCAAGTATAAGGATTAGGAACAAATATGCAGTTGAAGCCTGCCGATATTCCCGGGTTAATATCCGATTTTATACTGTTGCCCACCAACCAGGAATTTCTAGGTTCGGCACCGTTACTGCAGGCTATTTTTGTGTATATATGTTTGTTTTTATTTCTGAGAACATATTTTTTACCAAAAAAGTTTCCTATGCCACTTTGGTTTATTCTTTTCCATTGAACATCCGGATCACCTTTGGTGGCCAATATCATTTCGAATCTTCCGTCCCGTCCAATCTCTTGTAAAACTTCTTCTGCCCCTGTTACCGGTACAGGCTTTTGATCGTATACCCATAATCCCAAGTTTTCTACCTTTCTGACTACATTGCTTTCCGGTACAGTATCTTCCAGAGTACAAAAATGTAAGTATGTCTGTACCATTGCATTGGGAAAGCAATTTTTGTAGTAACCTCCTGATTGGTTTACGTTTTCTATATCCTTACGATTTAAAACCTCTAACACTTTATCCATCGGAAAACCCATATCAGCCATCAACTCAGAATATATTTTCCTGGCTTCTTCAAAATATACAGCAGTTTCAACCAATGTGTCGTCAAAATCCCATATTATACATCCAAGTATCATTTTTCCGAATATAACTCCTTAATAGTTATTTTATGTAACTAATCTTCGCTAATTAATTATTTTATATTTAAATCTTTTCATACACCTCATTCTCTGTTATTTTATTTAATAAATATAGATATTTTTACTTTCCGTTATTTATAGTAATTATTTTTCTAGATCGGGAAAACCTAAAAGTAATTTTCCCCAGA
>CAZHAJ010000147.1:0-4248 GCA_964530215.1 uncultured Peptococcaceae bacterium
CTGCTCAGGGTAGGCCTAACAACTATCATCCTTGGCATCTTGATGCAAATTTACTGCCTATTAAACCGGGGTTATGCTTATATAATCCCGACTGGGCACCAATTAATCCAGAATTTTGGGAATTGTTTAAAATAAACGGCTGGCATCTTATACCTTCTGAAAGACCTGAATACATTCATAAAAACAAGATTTGTCTTTGTGGTTACATGAATACCACAGCATGGATTTCAATAAACACGTTTTCCATTGATCCTGTAACTATTTGTGTAGAAGAGAAGGAGAAAGTTCTTTGCGATCAGCTAGATAAGCTGGGTATAGAGGTTATCCCAGTACCCTATGAAAAAGTTGTTCCCTTTGGTGGTGCACTACACTGTACTACTCTAGATGTTTACCGTGAAGGCAAAATGATTGATTACTTTCCTAAGCAAATATCTAATTATTAAACATTTCAGTATATGAGATCAATCAATAAAAAAAGAGAGGTGATAAAATGACAGGTATGCAAATTGGTTTGTTTGTCGCATTAGTGGTTTTTCTTGTTATCGGTGTTGCTACCTATGTATTAGTAAGAAATAGTGGAATTAGATTTATTGTAGCTGGAAAAACGATGCCTTTAATAATTGCTGGCACTATGTTGTTTGCGCAGTCAACAGATGCAAATTCAACTTTTGGGACAGCAGGTTTAGCATATTCAGGTGGTTTTTGGATGGGACTAACAATCCCTGGAGGTGTTGCTGTATGTCTGGTGCTAATGGGTTTATTTTTCGCGAGAACATTGAACCGGATGAATTTAATTACGTTTCCAGATTTTTATTTCAGAAGATACAATAATGTGGTTGAGATTCTAACCTGCATTATTTCTACTTTTGGTTTCATAATCATGGTTGCCGGTAATCTCGCTGGGTGTGGATGGATTCTTTCATGGATTTTCCCAATCACCTTAGTTCAAGGGATGCTTATTGTATCGGCCATTGTAATGACTTATACATTATTTGGAGGAATATTTTCTTGTGCAGCAACAGACATTATTCAATTATATCCCGCTGTTGTAGCTTTTATCGGCAGTACAATCTGGTTGGTTAATAAGGTTGGATTTAGTACATTGGCAGAAAACATACCAGCAGACTTTCTAAACCTCTCGGCTGTAACATCCATAGATGGTGGATCACTTTTATTTTGGTCAGGTTTCTTAGCATTGGCATTTGGCAATATCTTATCTTTAGATTATATGGAAAGAGTATTTTCATGTGATAGTCCCGACACCGCAGCAAAAGCTTGCTACTGGGGTGCTGGATTTACCATAATAATGGGGATGTGTTCGATTTTAATAGGATTATTCGGGCTTACACTACTTCCCAATATGGTGAATAGCAATGACATTATGCCTGCATTGGCAACTGACGTTCTTCCATTTATACTTGGACTTTTTATTTTAATTGGTGTAGTAGGTGCAGGATTATCTACTGCTAACGGAGGGCTTCTTGCAACCTGCTCAATTCTGTCAAGAAATCTTTTGCAAAGAAATATACTTAAAACAAAAAGGGTAGAAATGAATGATAAAGAACGAAAAAGATTTGATATTTGGCTATTAAAAGCAACTCGTCTTGCGGGAATACCCATAATGTTGCTGGCAGTATTGGCAGCATGGTGGAGGCCTGAACCTGGCATTTTACTAATTCTTGCTTTTGATGTTTTACTTGCTTCATGTGGTGCACCTTTGTTGCTAGGTATATATTGGAAAAAGGCAAACACCCCTGGAGCAGTTGCTGCAATAGCTGTAGGTTCAGTTTCTAGAATCATAATGTACTTTATAACACCGGAAAGATTAATTGGCATTGATACTTTATTGCCACCACTGTTTTCTTTAGTTGCAATGATTTTTGTCAGTATTATGACCCAGGAGAGCTCTCCCCCTAAACATGAAGTAATCTCTGAAATACCAGACGATGATGTCGTTCTTTCAGCCGAGCGCTAAGGGGAAGCTCAGCTATAATGTCCAAACAACAGTAGATTCCCCACATACTAATTGCAGATTTCAAAGTAACATAAAAACCCAATGATCTAGTTAAACTTGACAACATGGCACTTTCATAAACGAATATATAGACCAGATAAATAAATTGAGCACAGCGAAACCTTTTTAAAAAATAGTCATAAGGGGAAGTTCATTTGTGTCAAAGCTGTTATGGCACTTTTAGTTGCAATGATTAATATGTTATATAAAGGTGGATAAAATGGAAAAAGCCTTGATCTTTTGAAGCCGCCCTAGTGGGTGGTTTCTTTATAATGACAGCAGCTATTTGCTGCATGGCAGTAATGGGTCAGGTCTTACCCCACCTAAACATAATCTTTTGGATGATTGCATGAGGGCTAGGTATAAAAAAAGGCTCGCTGAGCCATTGGGGTGGAAACAGATGATAAAAGTTGTCATAGATCCAGGTCACGGAGGCTGGGACCCGGGAGCAATTGGTCCTACTGGCGTTAAAGAAAAGATTATTACTTTGGGGATTGCAAAAAAGATAATAGAATATTTTGATCCTAATTGTGAGATTCGATTAACTAGGGAAAAGGATATTGCCCTTGGAAAACCGGTAAGTGAGGATTTGAAAGCCAGGGCTGGTATGGCTAACAGGTGGGGTGCAGATTTATTTGTATCCATTCACTGTAATTCCTCTGTTAATAAAAATGCAAAAGGTATTGAGGTATTTTGTTATAGTATTGAGGGGAAAGGTGGACAGCTAGCAAAAAGTATCCATAGCAGTATTATTTCCGCCTTGGGCTTGACAGACAGAGGTGTGAAGACATCAAACTTCGCAGTGCTGCGACAGACAATAATGCCGGCATGTTTAGTAGAGGTGGCCTTCATATCCAATCCTGCAGAAGAAGCTCTTTTGGATAGCTCAGATTTTCAAGCCAGCGCTGCTTTGGCCATTGCTCGGGGGATAGGTGGCTATCTTGGCATAGAGCCAAAACAAGAAAAAGGAGAAGTTGATGATTGGAAACTAAAAATTGTTCAGGAAGCAAAAGAGGCAGGGCTCATTGCATCAGACCACAATCCGGATGAACCTGCCTCTAAGTGGTTTGTGCTAGCTGTCGCACTAAATATTTTAAAGAAGATTAAGTCATAATTATCTAGATTGATATTGATAGTTGAGGGATAAAACAAATCCGATTAGACGTTTTAAGAAACAGAGTTATAATATGATTATCAAATCTGTGTAAGGAGGCACTCATATGGAAAGAAAAGTTAAGCAACAGGTTAGAGGATACAGAACACAGGATGGTGCAGGAGTAAACTTAGTCAGAGTGTTGGGAAGCAGAACTGTTCAGGAATTTGATCCTATTTTAATGCTAGATTCCTTTGACAGCATGAATCCGGACGACTACATAGCAGGGTTTCCCATGCATCCGCACAGAGGTATTGAAACAATAAGTTATGTGTATCGTGGTAATATAACCCATAAGGACAGCTTAGGCAATGAAGATACGATCGGTAACGGAGAAGTCCAGTGGATGACAGCGGGCTCCGGTATTTTACATGAGGAAAAATTACCGGCAGCCGAGAGACTTCTTGGTGTACAGCTTTGGCTTAATCTGCCTGCACAGGACAAAATGGTCCTTCCGGCTTATCAAAGTATTAAGAACTCTGAAATTGAAGAAGTTGAATTGGAAAATGGCATACTAAGACTTCTGGCAGGTAGCTTTGAAGGAAGAAAAGGGTATTTAAGCAAATATCTTCCCCTTGATTATTATGATCTACACCTTAACCCGAATGGATCAATTGTTTTGAATACAGAAAGTGAGCGCTCTGTCATGTTATTTACCCTCTTAGGGGATGCATATATTGGTGACCAGTTAGTAATAGAAAAGACAGCAGTAAAACTTACCTCAGGTGACCATGTGAAGATAAAGGCAACAAGCAAAAATGCCCAAGTGTTATTTATAAGCTCTACACTCCTGGCCGAACCAATAGCTTGGGGAGGACCTATAGTTATGAACACACAGGAAGAGCTGAATAAAGCATTCGATGATTTGAAAAAAGGAACTTTTTTGCAAAGCAAAATTTCTTACTAAAACAAAGAACCGTCCCCTGTTTGGTGCTGTTTGGTGATACTGTTTGATTAGCACAGTGCATTTTTAGGATTGACTAAATTAATGTTTCTTTTACTGTTTAATGTGTGATTTTTATCAGAATTGGCTTTTAGAATACCGCACCGTTACGATGACTACCTGCTTTTTGGCCTCGTC
>CAZHAJ010000148.1:0-4222 GCA_964530215.1 uncultured Peptococcaceae bacterium
CAACTATAATTAAATTAAGATTTTTGCTGTAACCAAATTTAATTTATGTATTTTGGAGCTCATGTTGTCATAGGATAATTGAGCTCTAAATTTTTTAATTTAGTTCAAAAATATTTGCAAAAAATCCAAATCTTTACTACAATGACTTTCAAGCACTATCCTGCAAAACCGAATAGAGCGGTTAGATTAATAGAATAGGGGTAATAAAATGGGTTTCAGAAATGCATATATTAATCAGCTCCGGGAAATAAAAAACAATATCTTAAGAATGGGTAGTCTTGTGGAGAAGGCTGTCTACGACTCTATTCAGGCACTGATGAATTTAGATGCTGATAAAGCATCCCAAGTGATAGCTGGAGACGATATTATTGATCAGTTATATGCCGACGTGGAAGAGAAGTGCATTATACTGTTGGCTACACAACAGCCAATTGCTAAATATTTAAGGATGGTATTTTCGGATATAAAAATACTGGTGAACCTGGAACGCATGGCTGATTATGCGGTTGACATTTCCCGTGTTACCATTGAGCTAAGTGAACAAAATGTTGATATCAAGGCTTTTTCATATGTGCCAGAGATGGCAGATAAGGTGCAACAGATAATTAAAAACGGTTTAGACTCTTATACCAAGGGAAGTATTGAAAAGGCAGGGGAGACCAGCTCTCTGGACGATGAGGTTGATAAGCTCTTTTCCACTTCCTATCAAAGGCTCATTGAATCTATGGAATATGACTTAAACTCAGTGGTTCGTTCTCTTTTTGTAGGACGTTATCTGGAAAGAATTGCTGATCATGCCATCAATATTGAAGAGGAAGTGATCTTTATTGTTACCGGTGAAAGAGAAGATCTGAACTGAACAATAAATAATACTTTTTATTTCCGGAAGTGATTGACAATTATATGTTGGTTGAGTAGAATACATTCAAATACGTTGAAAAGGAATAATAGGATTTTAGTAAAACCCCAAGAGAGCTGTTGGATGGTGCGAAACAGTGGTTGATAAAATCCGAACTCACCTTGGAGTAGCTCGCTGAAATGAAAAAAGTAGGTGAAGCCGGAGCCTAACCGTTACAGTGGGAGGATATAAGGTTTATATTAAACCCGTATCTGTTAAAGTGCATACCCTTTAGGTATGAATTAGAGTGGTACCACGTAAGATGTAAAAGTCTTTCGTCTCTATAGAAATTGAGATGAAAGGCTTTTTTGTACTTGTGATGTTTGTTATTTAAGCTTTATAGGAAGGGGTGTCTGTGTGATGAAAAACCGCGGTAAATATATTAGAAACTATTTTATGCCTCCGGTTAAAAGCTTGAAATGGGTTGAGAAGGAATATATTACTGAAGCTCCTGCATGGTGCAGTGTAGATCTTCGGGATGGTAATCAGGCTTTGATAGTACCCATGAGTTTAGATGAAAAATTGGAATACTTCCAGCTTTTATTGAAGATAGGTTTCAAGGAGATTGAGGTAGGCTTTCCTGCTTCGTCGGAAACAGAATATTTTTTTCTGCGTACTTTAATTGAGCAAAACCTGATCCCTGAGGATGTGACGGTGCAGGTACTTACTCAGGCAAGAGAGCATATTATACGCAAAACCTTTGAGTCCCTGCGGGGTGTTAATAATGCTGTGGTTCATTTATATAACTCAACATCTGTGGCCCAGCGTGAACAGGTATTTAAAAAATCCAAAGGGGAGATAATCGAGATAGCTGTAACAGGGGCAAAGCTGCTGAAAAAGTATGCTGAGGAAACCGAAGGAAACTTTAGATTCCAGTATTCTCCTGAAAGTTTTACCGGCACAGAGTTAGATTTTGCCCTGGATATTTGCAACAGTGTTCTTGATGTGTGGCAGCCTGCGTTCGACAATAAGGTGATTATAAACCTTCCGGCGACAGTGTCCTTATCAATGCCCCATGTCTATGCAAGTCAAATTGAGTATATGAGTAATCATCTAAAATACAGAAATGACATCATTTTATCAATACATCCCCACAATGACAGGGGAACCGGGGTTGCTGACGCAGAACTGGGACTGTTGGCCGGAGCCCAAAGAGTAGAGGGAACACTGTTTGGCAACGGAGAAAGGACAGGTAATGTAGATATTGTTACCCTTGCTTTAAATATGTTTTCTCATGGAGTAGAATCAAACTTAAACTTTGAAAACATACCGGATATTATATCTGCATACGAGCGGTTAACAAAAATGAAAGTTAACGAAAGGCACCCATATGGCGGGGAACTGGTATTTACTGCTTTTTCAGGCTCTCATCAGGACGCCATTGCCAAAGGAATGAAATGGCGCGAGGACAAAAACTGTCAGCATTGGTCGGTGCCATATCTGCTGATTGACCCGATAGACATCGGCAGAGAATATGAAGGAGATATAATTAGGATTAACAGTCAATCAGGCAAGGGGGGCATAGGGTATGTGCTCAAGCAGAAGTATGGACTTGATTTGCCGGTAGAAATGCGTGAGATATTTGGTTATAGAGTTAAAGAGCATTCGGATCGTTTGCACAAAGAATTGATTCCAGAAGATATCTATGAGATTTTCATGAAGGAATATGTAAATATTAATGAGCCTGTTCAGTTTATAAGCTATAGAAATAATCAGCACGATGATTTCCAGACAATAGTTAAGATAAGTTTTAATGATGAAATTATTGAATTTGTTGGTGAGGGAAATGGAAGACTGGATGCCATCAGCAACGGACTGCAAAGTAGACTGGACATATCCTTTTCAAATCTGATTTATAAGGAGCATGCTCTGGAAATCGGTTCGGGATCCAAGGCAGTGACTTTTATTGGTATAACTGCTTCGGATGGTACCGTATATTGGGGCTGCGGTATAGATGTAGATATTATGAACAGTTCAATTAAAGCTCTGTTTAGTGCAATTAACAAAATGATGGTTAAAAGATAAGGAAGTAATATTTGACAAAATGATCTGGTGTAGCTAAAATAAAATCAGTAATTTACTAATTTAGTAAATTACTGATTTTTTAAATTCGGGAGGGAATTATGAAAATACCTACAACTTTAAAACATAAGCCGGTCATAGTATCTGAAAACTATGAAAATATTGATGGCAGATATGCTTATAAATCCGATGCAAAGGGTTTGTCATTAGGTTTGGCCCAATGGAATGATCGTGGAAAAGTGGATATTTCGGCCAAGATATGGAGACATACGGGTGAAAAGTGGTCTAGGCAATCAGAGGAGATGCCGCTGCATAGAGTGCTTGATCTTGCCATTTTGGTTTGCAGAGCAAAGCTTCATTTTCGGGAGGCATATAGATATGAAAACCTATATGATGTGGAAAACCCCATCATCGATAGAGTGGGATTGCAGGGTGATGCCATGACGGTGGCAGTATGTACAGGCAATGAAATGATTGATGATGATTTGAAGCTGTTTAGCCAAGCCCTTAGTGATGATGATGAACTGATAGGGGAGCGTTTGGCTACATTATCCAGGATTTTAAAGGAAATGGGATATTAATAACGTTTATGAATAGATAATTATTGATGCCATTCAATAAAAAATGTGCTATATTTAAAATAGTGGTTTTTATTTCTTAGTAATGTAATCAATATTTTATTGCAGGTAATATTCTGGTAAGCAAGAATATATTATTTAAGAGAAGCAATAAAGGATTGTGCGGGAGTATAGGGAGTTTTAGTAAGTAAAGAGAAGAACAGTGGAACGGTAGGTATGAGAATGCGACTTTATTAGATCTTTGTTTAGCGGTTTTAAACACGCTAAACATTAGATTGTGTCGTTTTAAAACTCCTACGGGAGTTTTTTAGTTTATAAGGAGGTTAATTAAATGAGAAAAAAGACAATTTTGATTTTCATTCTATTGGTAAGCTTTACCATCATGGCTGTGGGCTGCGGTTCATCCACCGGCACAGTGGATGATGAATCGGTGGTGGAATTGAAACTTGCTCATTTCTTTCCCAGTACACATCCTGCTGAAACCGAACTTATTCAACCATGGGCAGCGGCCATTGAAGAGGCTACCGATGGAAAAGTTAAAGTTACCAGTTTTCCTGGTGAAACATTGCTTAAGGCAAACAACATATATGACGGGGTTGTTAGCGGTATAGCCGACATAGGTCTATCTTGTTTCTCTTATACTAGTGGCCGCTTCCCGGTAATGGAAGCCTTTGAACTACCGGGCATAACCTATAATAATTCTAAAGCGGCCAGCAACGTGGCT
>CAZHAJ010000149.1:0-1542 GCA_964530215.1 uncultured Peptococcaceae bacterium
GGTCTGCCGAAAAAAAATTTTTCATCGGTTAATACCGAGATTCCGGCAGCACCGTTATTAGTGTATATTTCAGCTATTTTGCTGGGTTCAAAATTATCAAGGAAGACTCCCTTAGAGGGAGATCCTTTTTTTACTTCCGCTAGCAGCTTTGTTTTAATTTTTCCCGATAAAGCAGATTTAAGGGAACGTGTCGGCGTCATTAATTTTACCGCCTGGCGAAGATATTGGATGTCATAGTTTTCCTTTAATGCTTTGATTTCTTTTGTTTTTTGCTCCACAATGGCATCCAGGATCATTAAATGGCCTCCTCATCGGCAAACCTTAAATTAGTAAAATTAATTAGCTTTTGAAGCTTATTGTCAGCATTTCCTGAGTCAATAGAGTCACTTGCCATGTTCAATCCCTCAGTAATGTTTTTAGCAACACCCGATGCTACCAGAGCAAGGGAAGCATTAAGAATTACCGCATCCCTTCGGGGACCTTTTTCTCCCAGAAGGATATTTTTTATTATGACTGCATTTTCCGAAGGTGTACCCCCTTGCAAGTCTTCGATACCGCACCTTTCAATACCATAATTTAAAGGATCCAATTCAAAGGCGGTCACCTTTGACCCTGACACCTCACATATAAAAGCAGGTCCCACAGGCGTTATTTCATCAGTATTGAAGGAACCGTGCAACACAAAGGATTTTTCTGATCTCAATCTGGACAGCACATGGGCTATTTTGGTGACGAGATCAGGATGATAGACGCCAAGCACTTGGTGATTTGCTTTTGCCGGATTTGTCAAAGGGCCCAAGACATTAAATATCGTTCTCACTCCAATTTCTTTACGGGGACCGGAAGCATATTTAAGGGATTGGTGCAGTAAAGGTGCAAAAAGAAAAGCAATTCCCAAATAATCAAGACATTGTCCTGATTCTGAAGCTGATAAATCTATGTTTACTCCCAAAGCTTCCAGTACATCAGCAGAACCGCATTGGCTGGATATTGAGCGATTTCCATGCTTCGCCACCGGAACACCACAGCCTGCAATAACCAGTGCGGCAGCAGTGGAAATGTTGAAAGTGTTTACACCGTCTCCACCGGTGCCACAGGTATCCACTAATGTTTTATGTTTACTGGAGACCAAAGAAGCCCGTTCTCTCATGGTTCTGGCAAATCCTGCAATTTCTTCTACAGTCTCACCTTTCACCCTCATGGCAATCAGCAGGGCACCTATCTGGGCAGGACTGACGCAGCCATCCATTATTAAGTTCATTGTGGCTGCGGCTTCGCTTTCGGAAAGATGTTTCCCATTAACCACTTTATTAATGTTTTCCTTAATATTATTATGGTGAGTCATTTTATCTCCTCCCCCGGATTAATAACAGACAATTGATTGTTAAGTAAAAAATTGCTTAACAACTTTTGTCCATATTGGGTTAAAAACGATTCCGGATGAAACTGTACTCCTTCTATACTGTGTCTTTTATGTCTCAGGCCCATTATTTCACCATCTTCAGTCCAATCTTAATAGGACTGTTGTGAACAATCGGTGTA
>CAZHAJ010000149.1:1552-4187 GCA_964530215.1 uncultured Peptococcaceae bacterium
CATGCACTTATTTCTAAGCAATCAGGTATCGAATCTCGATCAACCACCAGGGAATGATACCTGACTGCAGAGAACGGCGAAGGTATATCATTAAAAACTCCTTTCCCGTCATGATGGATAAATGATGTTTTGCCGTGCATCAATTTTTTTGCCGGACCAACAGTGCCCCCAAATACATTACCTATAGCTTGGTGGCCAAGGCACACGCCTAGAATTGGTATTATGCCGGCATTTTTTCTGATAACTGCTTTACTTATGCCGGCTCTGCTTGGCTCACCAGGACCGGGAGAGATAATAATTCCACATGGATTTAATGATTTTATATCTTCATGCTCAATAACATCGTTTCTGACAACGGTAACAGGCATTTCTAATTCCTGAAAATACTGAGCGAGATTGTAAGTAAAGGAGTCGTAATTATCAATTATTAACAGCAATTGTCGGTATCCTCCTCAGCTAAGGCTTTAATTAAAGCACCGGCTTTATTTTCAGTTTCTGTAAATTCTCTGACGGGATTAGAATCCGCCACGATACCAGCTCCTACCTGAACTGATGCCTTGCCGTCATAAAATACAATGGTACGAATAGCAATGGCGGTATCAATATTTCCGTTGAAGCCCATATAGCCTACAGCTCCGGCGTATGGACCTCGCCGAGAAGGTTCTAGTTCCTCAATGATCTCCATTGCCCTAATCTTTGGAGCACCAGAAACGGTGCCAGCCGGAAAACAAGCCTTAAGAGCCTGAAACCCTTTGACATTATCGGGTAGGATACCGGTTACAGAAGACACAAGATGCATAACGTGGGAATAATATTCAACCTCCATAAATTGCGGTACTTTTACTTTACCAGCAATACTCACTTTTCCCACATCATTTCTTCCTAAATCCACCAGCATAAGATGTTCTGCTCTCTCTTTGGTATCTGATAGAAGTTCTTTGCTAAGTAAGTCATCTTCAGTTTCATCGGAACCCCTAGGTCTAGTTCCTGCTATAGGTCTGGTTTCTATAGTGCTATTCTCTACTCTAATTAACATTTCAGGAGATGAACCGGCCAATACCACCTCTCCAAAGTTTAGGTAAAAGAGGTATGGAGAAGGATTATTACGTCTCAATCTCCGATAAACTCGGAATGGTTCCCCAGTGAATTCCTGTTCAATTTTTCTAGAAAGAACAACTTGTAATATGTCACCGGATTTAATATATTCTTTCGCTCTTTCCACCATTAAGGTGAATTTTTCCTCTGTTAAGTTGGAGTATAGTTTTTTAGGGTTCTTTGCTGACGGGGCTTTTAATTCTTTTAGCTGAACACTTTGATTTAACTTATCCCGGATACTACTCAGCAACGCTAAAGCATTTTGATATTCGTTTAGTGGATTTTTACCGGGTCTGGTATTTACCACAATCATTAATGTATGTTTTACATGGTCTAAAACTATATTTACTCTGGGGATTATCATGATACTGTCAGGAACACCGCAATCTATCAAATTTAAATCCGGCAGCTTTTCAAGATGCCTGATTAGGTCGTAACCTAGATATCCCACAGCCCCACCGTAAAAACGCGGCATATTTGGCAGGTCTGGAATTTTGTATTCTTCCAGCATTTCTTTGACTGCATCAAAGGGATTGTCTGACTTTATTTTTATATCTGACTCTCCCTCCACAGTGAGTTCTCCCTGGCGGCATTTCATAGTAACAATGGGGTCAAAGCCTATAAATGAGTATCTGGCTAACTTTTCACCTCCCTCAACGCTCTCCAGCATATAAGATGTTTTATGCTGAGCTACCTTGGCGTAAATTGTAATGGGGGTTTCGGTGTCTGAGGGCAGTTGCATAGCCACCGGTACATTTTTATGATTACGACATAATTTAAAATATTCACTTTCATCTGGAAAAAACATATAATCCCCTCCGTTTAAACGTCAAAAAACCGGCACTCAAATGAGTACCGGTTATATGTAAGCATATTTTTAGCATACAATACATAAAGGTAACCAGCTCATCTCAGCTCATCTAATCTCGTCTCACTCATCTCAACTCATCTATTCAAATATTCAGTTGTTATCAAATGTACTATATTAAAGATTCTCTGTCAACTTTTTTTTGGTATAAATCATAATTAATAATGAAAAACTATATCAGCCAATTATTTGCAATAAACATACTAATAATTGGTTACCTAGTAAATACCTTGAAAAGCAAGAATTTGTTTAATATAATTTTTAAGTATAGTGTCAAGTATAGGTCAAATAAATTAGGGGCGAGTATGTTAAAAAAAATTTATGATTTGATTTTTTCTAGGCTTTTAATATTCGGATTATTAATTCTCATACAGATATTATTTATTTTTGCCTTAATTATATTTTTAAGCCAAAAAGCCAGTGTTATATATGTTTCATTGATATCGTTGAGCTTGGTAATGGTTTTCTGGCTTTATCGGAAGGATATTAATCCGTCCTTTAAAATGGTTTGGGCTTTGGTGATTTTGGCTTTTCCCCTTTTCGGAGGGTTGTTTTTTCTATTGTGGGGAATGAGAAGAATTGATCCTAAAATGTTAAAAAAATATCTGCTGGTTCAGCAATCAACAAAGAAATATATCTGGCAAGAGCCAGAGGTGCTTGAAGAGATAAGGG
>CAZHAJ010000150.1:0-4159 GCA_964530215.1 uncultured Peptococcaceae bacterium
ATGATCCCGGGCTTTACCCACTTTTTCCTTTTTTTAATTTCCTTTTCACCAGTTTCAACATTCACATCAACCATTCTAGCTTACACCCGCCCTTTCACCATTATGTTTGGTGCCAATAATAAATAAATCTTCACTTATGGAAATCTCATTATAAATATATTAACCTATTAAATAATTGACTATTTTAATTTACCCCCGACAGATTTCTGTGTCAATAAAAATATATAAAAAAGTCTACGACTTAGTAGACTTTTCCATCACCATTATATTTTATCTTTTGTCATTGATTCTGATATTTTTTTATATGTTTCTGATAACCCCTCTGAAACCACTTTTACATCACCCAATGTCGGCATAAAATTTGTATCTCCCAACCATCGGGGAACCACGTGAACATGAAAATGTCCGGGAATACCAGCCCCCGCCGCCTTACCCATATTTGCGCCAATGTTATATCCTTCGGGATTAAATGCAAGTTCCAATATCCCGGTAGCCCTCTGAGTTGCCAGACCCACCTCCAGCAGCTCTTCCTCATCAAGGTGCCTAATATCTGCAACATGTCTTTTGGGGATGATTAAAAGATGCCCGTTGTTATAGGGGTACAGGTTTAGCAAAACAATGGTTTTTTTCCCCCGCCATAAGACATAGTTTTCTTCATCGGAATCGGCATTTACTATCTCACAAAACACACAACCCTCTCCCTGCTTCTTTCCTATATAAGCAGATCTCCAAGGTGCCCAAAGTCTTTCCATAAAAAACCGCTCCTTTTAAATTCATCCGTCGATAAATATCCTGGGTACCCGAGCCGATACCATACAAACCACTTCATAGTTAATGGTTCCTATCCATCCGGCTAAATCCTCCACCGATAGACATTCACTGCCCTGACTCCCAAAGAGAACCACCTCATCACCGGATTTTATGTCGGGCACATTACTTACATCCACCATTATCTGATCCATACACACCCTTCCGATCACCGGTGCCCTGCAACCTTTTATCAAAACCTCTCCTCGGTTAGAAAGAAGCCTTGAATATCCATCCGCATAGCCCACAGGAATCGTTGCAATGGTTGCCGGGCCGTTGGTTTTGTATGTACAGCCATAACTCACTGAAAAACCGGGCTCCACTTTTTTTACATAAGCAACTTTTGATTTAAAGGACATAACGGGTCTCAGTAGTATCCTTTGCTTATTTACTTCATGGGAAGGGTAAAGACCGTAAAGTATTATCCCGGCTCGAACCAGATTTAACCGACTTTCCGGAAAATCTATAAGTGCCGCGCTATTGGCAGCGTGTCTTAAGGGAAACTCCAAACCCTCCCGGCGCAGGTTTTCCAGCAGCATATTAAAGCTATTCCATTGATGTAACGTATATTTTTTATCCGCACTGTCAGCAGCTGCAAAATGAGTGAAAATTCCTGATGCCTCAAGATTAGATTGATCCGCTATCTCCTTGACTTCTCTGGTGGCTGTCTCATTATCCGCAACCACACCGATTCTGCCCATTCCGGTATCTATCTTAATATGTACAGGCAGTCTGGCGCCCAGCTGTACCGCTTTACGGTTGATTTGTAAAGCATATTCCATTCCATATACGGTTTGTTCCATATCATAATCTATCACTTCATGTATTTGTTCAGGAGGAGTATACCCCAAAATAAGAATGGGAACTTTTATTCCCGCTTCCCTAAGCTCGACCCCCTCAGCGGATCGGGCCACTGCAAGCCGAGTTGCTCCGCAAGCTAAAGCCTTTTCAGCCACCCTTACGGCTCCATGACCATAAGCATTAGCTTTAACCACAGCCATTACTTCTGATTTCGGTCCGCTTATTTTGCATATTTCCTTAACATTATGTTCAAGTGCCCCTAAATCCACTTCAGCCCATGCAGGCAAATCCATTATAAACACACCTCAGCAGTATTAAAGAATCTCAATAGAACGAGTTATTTTCGGCAAGGCAGAAAGAATATCACCTGCGATAAGACCCATAAGTCCAGTCTCTCTGGCCGCTTCGTCTCCGGCTGCTCCATGCAGATATACTCCGGCTGATGCAGATGTCACGGTGTCCATACCTTGGGCCATCAAACCGGCAATTATACCTGTCAGCACATCACCGCTGCCACCGGTAGCCATACCCGAATTACCCGAGACATTGATATAATCGGTACCGTCAGGAGCCGAAACAATGGTTCTTGCTCCCTTTAAGACCATTACCGCCCCAAAATATTCCGACCACACCCTGGATTCAGATAATCTGTTGCTCTGAATATATTCCACCGTATTTCCAGATAAGCGAGCCATTTCACCGGGGTGAGGAGTTATAACCAACGGATGCTTAAATTCCTGTAATTGTTCTTTGTACTCTATAAAAGCATTTATCCCGTCCGCATCCAAAACCAAAGGTAAATTTATAAACGACAAAAGCTTCCTTATGGCCTCCATGGTCTGAAGATTTGTTGATAACCCGGGACCCAATGCTATAACATCCGACCTGTCCATCAGTCCTCTGATTTTTGGCAGTGCATCTTTTGAAATAGTACCCTCGGCTGTTTCAGCAACAGGAATAACCATGACTTCGGTTAGTTTCGCACTTACCGACCTATAAACACTTTCCGGAACCGCTAGGCTCACCAATCCTGCTCCTATCCTTACCGCTGCCTGGGCAGCTAAACAGGCGGCACCGTCCATACCTCGGGAACCTGCAATCACTAATACCCTGCCATAATTTCCTTTGTGCGAGTAGTTAGGCCGGAAGGGTAGCCAACCCTTTACCATACCTTTCTCAATCATATTGCATTTAATATTATCGTCTGTCAATAATGGACCAGGCAAAGAAATATCTACTACCTTTAAGGTGCCGGAATAACTGGCTCCGGGCTCAAGCAAAAGACCAACTTTGGGCAGGCCAAAGGTTACTGTAGTACTGGCCCTGACACACGGTCCGTTAACCCTGCCGGTATCTGCTTCCACACCCGAAGGGACATCCACCGAAATTACCGGCTTTCTACTGGCGTTTATCGACTCAACTATCTTGGCTATATGACCCTTTACCGAGCCTTTAAAACCAGTCCCGAAAATTGCATCCACAATAAGGTCGGTTTTCACCAAAAATAGTCTTGCCGCGTTAAAATCTTCATTGCCTGTTACGGTGTATATTTTTTGACCCATTCTGCGCCAGATTTCCATGTTCACTGCCGCATCCCCTTGCATATCTTCCGGGTTATGCAGCATTAAGACCTTTACATCAGCTCCCAAGTTAAACAGGTGCCTAGCAACAACAAAACCGTCACCACCATTGTTTCCTTTGCCGATGAAAATGGTTATAGTTTTTCCCTGCAAACCGGACAAAATACTCAAAGCTTCCCTAGACACCATAAAGCCGGCGTTTTCCATCAGTACAATACCCGGTATCTTATAGTCACCGATGGCTCTTTGTTCTATTTCTCTCATTTGTAGGGCATTTACTACCTTCACGGCATCATACCTCCCTAACCTTGAATTGCCACGGCAAAAGCCACAGCTCTTCCCCCGTCATGACTGATGCTTATGAGCACTTTGCTCACCTTTAATTCCAAAGCTATTGTTTTTAAATTCCCGTTAATAACTATTTGTGGTGCAGAGTCCCCGGACCGAATCAACTCAACGTCTGTCCATTTGCTGCCTGTCAAACCATGTCCCAAAGACTTAAACACAGCCTCCTTGGCTGCAAAGCGTGCTGCCAAGCCTGGGTAAGGATCAGTTCTCAAATAACAATAAGATATCTCCCCTGCGGTAAATACCCTTCTTAAAAACCTTTGCCCGTATCTGTTTACAATTCTTTTTATACGTTCAATTTCTACTATATCCGTACCGATTCCCACTATCAATATAATATGCCTCCATAGCATATTTAAAAGTTGATATAAATTATTTAGAATTTCTATATATTGTAACTTATCGTCAACCCAGAAACAAACCAAAGATGCAAGAACAGTGGCTACTCACCACTGTTCTTGATATTCAACAATTTTAAAAACCTAAAATTTTTCTCAGTTTTTTGGCTTGTGCACGACTTACCGGCACTTCACTGCCTTCCTTATCTTCCACCACAAGATTATAAGTTCCATTAAAAAACGGTACGATTTCCTTAACTTTATGAATATTCACCAAATAACAGC
>CAZHAJ010000151.1:0-4102 GCA_964530215.1 uncultured Peptococcaceae bacterium
ATCAACTGTTTTGTAGGAAGGGATGTAAACACAATGAGGATTGTTATTTCGAACTCTTCTAGTCAGCCAATATATGAGCAGATAGTTGAGCAGATCAAAGAAGCTATTATTGAGGGGACAATTTTAGATTCCGCACTATTGCCATCCATCAGAAATTTGGCAAAAGAGCTGAAAATCAGTGTTATTACCACAAAAAGAGCTTACGATGAATTGGAGAAAGAAGGATTTATTGTTACCGTGCCCGGTAAAGGATCATACGTGGCTGCTCAAAACAAGGAACTATTAAAGGAAAAACGGATTAAAATTGTGGAGGATAAATTAAGTGATGCTATAGTAGCGGCAAAGTTTTTAGATTTATCCTTAGATGATTTAAAAGAAATGCTGATTTTATTATATAAGGGGGAATAGTTATGACACCATTGATAGAAATTAAAAACCTTAAAAAAAGCTATAAAGATTTCAGTCTTAAAGATGTTAGCTTTAATATGGAAAAGGGTTGCATTATGGGTTTGATCGGTCCCAACGGTGCCGGAAAGAGCACTATTATAAAACTCATTTTAAATCTTATAAAAAAAGAATACGGAGATATAAAGATTTTTGGTTTAGATAATATAAAACACCAGTTGGAGATAAAAGACAAGGTGGGATTTGTCTTTGCTGAAGACTATTTATACGATGAATTATCTATAGCTGAGATGAAAAGAATCATTGCACCTTTATATAGAAATTGGGACAATACTGCTTTTAAAGGCTATATGTCAAAATTTGTTCTTCCCGCTAACAAGAAAATTAAAAACTTATCAAAGGGAATGAAAATGAAATTATCTTTAGCTTTGGCGTTATCACATAATGCAGATTTATTAATTATGGATGAACCAACCTCGGGATTGGACCCGGTGATAAGAAATGAGCTGTTACAGATATTGACAGATATTATTCAAGATGAAAATAAAGGGGTTTTCTTCTCTACCCATATAACCTCTGATCTAGACAAGATTGCTGACTATATTACTCTGATTAATGACGGAGAGATTATTTTCAGTAAAGCAAAAGATGAATTGCTGGACAGTCACGGTCTGATTAAAGGAGACAAGAAGCTGCTGGATGATGACATGAAAAAACATTTACCGGCCTGGCAGGTGGCCTATTCTCGATATCTCTAATAACAAGCATATACTTTCCGGTTTATTTTAAGTTGGGATACATTAAATCCAAATTTCTAAACCTAATCCTATTTTTTACTTTATTTTTCGGCTTGACAAGCTTAATGAGATTTATTAGTTTAAATGATGATGTTGAAATTATTAAAAGGGTTGTGGGTGTCTCAGGATTTTTAACAGATATTCAAATACTATCTATCATTATTGGTGTTTCTGTATTGTTGTTATCGGCATCCCTGATGATTTCGGTTAAGGTTTATGGAAACAGGGATTTTTAACAATAGGTATAAAAAACAACCGGACAAAGATAAATATTAATATTTTTTTGTGCTATAATCTATACCATAGTAAAGCAATATAATTGCTAGAGATTGATGAAGGGGTGAAGTCTGATGCCAATTATCATACCAAATAATCTGCCGGCAACGGAAATACTTACAAATGAAAATATATTTGTGATGCCTGAACAAAGGGCGGTTCATCAGGATATTCGTCCCTTGAGAATTGCTATTCTTAATCTTATGCCCACCAAAATTGTGACTGAAACTCAATTAATGCGTCTGATTGGCAATACTCCTATTCAAGTGGAAGCAGTGTTACTGCATTCTGAAACTTATACGTCAAAAAATACATCGGAAGAACACTTAACCAATTTTTATAAAACTTTTTCTGAGGTTAGGGAAGAAAAGTTTGACGGACTTATTATTACAGGTGCTCCTGTGGAAAATATGGAGTATGAAGAAGTTGACTATTGGGAAGAACTTAAAGAAATTATGGAGTGGAGTCTTCATAATGTTTATTCCACCTTGTATATATGTTGGGCTGCCCAAGCAGGTCTTTATTATCATTTTGGAATTAAAAAATATCCTTTAAAAGAAAAAATGTTTGGCGTATTTCCCCATCGAATATGTAAAAAAAATACAATGCTGCTTAGGGGCTTTGATGATGTTTTTTATGTTCCCCATTCCAGGCATACCGAAGTGAGAAAGGAAGACATTGAGAAGGTGAAAGAACTGGATATTTTAGCCGAATCTGATGAGTCCGGGGTTTATGTTATGAAAACCGAAGGCGGCAGGCAAGTTTTTGTCACCGGTCATGCAGAGTATGATCCGTTGACACTAAAGTCAGAGTATGAAAGGGATGTCTCGATGGGTTTGGAAATCGCAATTCCAAAGAACTACTTTTTAGATAACAACCCCGACAATGATCCTGTGGTATGCTGGCGGGGACATGCTAACTTGCTATTTTCAAATTGGCTTAACTATTATGTGTATCAGGAGACACCTTACGACCTTAGTGAACTGAAATAAACATAATTTTTGTGCTATAATTGTGCTGCACGGCGGTTTTAAAGCGAGGTGTTGATCTTATGAATTGCCAACATTGTGATGATAAAATTTCTGAAGAAGAGCAATATATCCATATGGGCAAAATATTGTGTGAAGATTGCTATATTCAGGTTATAGAACCTCCCAGGACCTGTGATGTGACGGCTGTTTATAGTGCTAAGATGTCTCGTAAGCTGGCAGGGCATGTAGGCACCGAAGGTCTTACCCAGCTGCAAAAGGATATTTATAACTTTATCAAAGAAAAGGGTAGGGCAACCAGAGCTGAAATATCAGAGAAGTTTAAACTGAATGAACGGCAATTGGAAAATAATTTTGCTACTTTAAGACACTGTGAATTGGTCAGCGGCTTTAAGGAGAACAATCAGGTATATGTCCGGGTATGGGAAAAGGGTACACCGGGAGAATTAAGCATCGGAGATTAAAGATAAATGTTAGAAGGGAGTATCTATAAGATTCTCCCTTCTAATTCGTGTGAAGTATTAATTAGAATATTTTTTTACTATTCTGGAATTCTTGGACACTGTCCAATGCTTCTCCAAAACGCTGGAAGTGGTTAACTTCTCTTTGCCGGAGAAAGCGCAAGGTGTCTTTAATCCCTGGGTCATCAGTCATTTGAATAAGGTGTTCATAAGTTGTCTGAGCTTTTCTTTCGGCAGCAAGATCTTCATGTAAATCAGTTATCGGATCTCCTGTGGCTTGAATGTAGGCTGCTGTCCAGGGTATGCCGTCGGGATTTACCGGATAGACGGCATTATCGTGCATGGTGTAATATGAACCCAGACCCGCTGCCCTCATAACATCAGCCGGAACACCGTGAGTCAGCTTATAAATCATAGTGGCTATTATTTCCCAGTGAGCCAGCTCCTCTGTTCCAATATCAGTTAACAGTCCTTTTGTTTTAGATGTGGGCATTGAATATCTCTGGGTCAGATAACGTACTGCGGCAGAAAGTTCAGAATCAGGTCCCCCATATTGAGCCATAAGGAATTTTGCCATTTGAAGATCATTTCCTTGGACTCGAACAGGATATTCTAATTTTTTTTCATAAATCCACATATAATACATCCTTTCTTAATATTAGATTGGTCAGTAAAATAACAGTGATATTTTGACTGGGTTAATAATTAATTTCCCAAGGCCATGGTTCTTCAATCCAATTCCAATAGTTGTTTGAAGCGGTATCAGAAAATATAGTAAGGGGTCCATAGTTGTCTTCATATACTTGTGATAATTGAAGCAGCCTGTCTTTGTTTATCTTGAAACTTTCTAAAGCACGTCTGCAGGTGGGATGGGTATCAAGAAAAAGATTTAATTCAATTAGAGTAAACTGAAGCTCCATAATTTGTTTCAATAAGGTTAATCGGTTTTCACTCATATAAAATCCTCCTTTTTTATTTAAGGATAGGGCCTGTATAAATCAGGATAGAGAGTCCCTTTAGCCAGTGCTTCTTTGGGACTGTATATAGCGCTGTTGCATGGCTGTACAGGGATGTAGGCCTGGGCAAACTTAAAGCCATCGGGATATGGCTTTCCCACAGGATTTTTAGTGGGAGGTCCGGGTGATCCCGGCACCGGACAGATCGACCCGCATCT
>CAZHAJ010000152.1:0-3953 GCA_964530215.1 uncultured Peptococcaceae bacterium
CTTAGGATCCAGTGGTAGTGATACCGTGGAGGTTCAAGTCCTCTCGCCCGCACCAACAAACTAAAGATCCGAGTAGCAGGGGTCTTTTTACTTTAAAAGTGGAGGCTGCTGCTTAAGCAGCAGCCATCATTTCTCATGCAGTTCAAGGGCTGCATACTCATCCATAGGTTTACCGATCCAAAATCCCTGTACCTTATCGCAGCCATTTATTTGTAAATATTGCAGCTGTTTTTCATGTTCTACACCCTCTGCTATAACACAATGTCCCAGCTTGTGTGCCATTGATATGATATCGCCGGTTATAACTTCTTCGGAATTAAGAATTAATAGCTTATCAATAAAATACTTGTCGATTTTTAAACAATTTATATTTAGCTCTCTTTCTCTCGCCAAGGAAGAATATCCGGTACCAAAATCGTCTATTGCAATTTTTATTCCATAAGATTTCAGCTCACTGAGAACTCTGTTGATTTCTTCGTAGTTTGAAGCAAATATTGACTCTGTAATCTCAAGACATATATTCTGAGGATTCACCTGCATTAGTCTGGTTATATTAATCATTTTTTTTGCAAAGTCTTTTCGCAGCATCTGGATTGCAGAAATGTTGATGGATACACTGATTGCGTCATACCCATTATCATTCAGCGCTTTTAAAAAACCAAGGGCTTTATGAATAATTATTTCGCCCATCGGAATTATCAGCTTTGTTCTCTCAGCTATAGGTATAAACTCTAAAGGTGGCACCAGTCCATATTTATCGCTATTTAATCTTGCCAACGCTTCAAAGCCACAAATCTGATTGGTTTTTAGATCCAATATCGGTTGAAATTGCAAGTATAACCTATCAGTATTCTGACCTTCAGCGATTTGGACAAGCTCTCGGGTAATCTCTTCTTCACGAATTAACTGCGCTTCCATATCAGTATCATAAATACAAAATTCAAAATCCTTATCTAGAAAATTTATCGCTTTTTCAGATGCGATTAGAATATTTTTTATAATCCGATCCACATCATGTTTGTTATCTTCAATTATTTCAACAATCCCAATTCCCCCGCCGATTCTCTCGAAAGCAAGTACTGCTTCCAAAGCACTTATAACTGTATCACAGAAAGACAGCAAATCTTTTTTTTCTTGATAATTCACATAGAACACAAACACATTCTCAGAAATACTACATAATTGACGTTTATCAGCACAAAGCAGATTTAGCGCGTTAGCTACTTTTTTTATTAATTCTTGACTGTAATGAAATCCATAAGCTTTACTTAATAAGTGAACAGAACTTAGATTTATACCCACGAGTGCTCTTTTCTCCGCAGTATCATCTAATGCGTCCTTATTAAGAAGTTTTTCTAAGTACCTGCGATTATATAGTCCTGTCCATATATCATGTTCACTGTTATATCTGAGATTATCCTCAAATTTTTTCCGATCTGAGATGTCAAGGATAATTCCTTCCAGCGCCTCCACTTCACCCTTTTCATCATAGATCCCTTCCCCCATCTCAAGAACCCATTTCCGCTCTCCTTGGGCAGTTATAATTTCATATTCATATTTAAAGGGCAGCTTATGAAGAATAGTTCGTTCCCACTCTTTTCGAAAAGGCTCTCTGTATTCCAGGGTAATTAAGTTGCTATATGACAAGTCTTTGTTGTACAAAAGGTTTTCGGGGGCATAACCGGTTAATTTATTGCACCCGGCAGAAACATATTGCATCGTCAATTCTTGGTCATAGTGACATCTGTAAGCCATACCGGGAAGATGAGAAAGAAGGACGGTTTTACTGCGTTCACTTTCAGCCAGAGCCTTTTCTGTTTCTTTTCGCTGTGAAATATCCTGAACCAAGTGGATTAGTTTATACTTGTCATCATTAGTTATAGTAAGGGGAGCTACAACCATATGTACCCATACTGACGAACCATCCGGCTTAATAAAGCGCTTTTCCATGGAATAGCTTTTTATTTCACCGGAACGCAACTTTTTGAGATTCTCCATATCCTCCCGAACATCATCAGGATGTGTTATTTTAACCCATCCCAGTTTTATAAGTTCTGTTTTTGTTCTACAGGGTATTTGTTCAAACATTTTATTTACAATCATTGCGTCATTATACTTGCTGCTAACCGGTTCACTGCTGGGTGAAATTGCTATTCCTATAGGAGCTTGCTGAAGCACTGTATCAAAGGTAAATCGGCTTTCATATAGTTTTTGTTCGACAAAACGCTGTACCCGAAGCAGTTCGACATGTATGTCAATTCTTACCTTTAAGGAATCCATATGAATTGGCTTCCTTATAAAATCCACCGCTCCCAGATTTAGCCCTTTGATTTCATTATCCAGCTCATCATAGTTGGTTAATATTATGGTCCGTAAATCTTTATATCGTGCGTCGGACTTCAAAACACTAAGGACTTGGAATCCATCCATGTTAGGCATTTTGAGATCTAATATGACCAGGTCGATATCTGAGTGGGAATCAATTACGTGCAAAGCCTCTATCCCATCACATGCAGTCAGGATGTTGTACCCACTCAACATATTTTTAATGATTAAACGATCAGTTGCTGAATCGTCAACAATCAAAATTTTTGCAAGCATAACTAATCCCCCTTGTACCGGATCATTCTTCAGGCTTAAAATCGGTAATCTCTTCAAGCAGTTTTTTCAACATATCTGAAAAATCTTTTTGCAGTGGGATAATCTCTTCTTCCCTTTCCTCATCCAAAGCTTTCTGCAGTTTTACAGAAATGTCATAAAGAGCCTTGGCCCCTATACTTCCCGAACTGCTTTTTACCTTATGAACAATTTGGGCAGCATCGTAATACCTTTTTTCAATAACAGCCTGGGAAAGCTTGTCCAATGTAGCCCGGTTTTCATTGAGGTACTCGTTCAGTACCTGTCGATAAGTTTCATTGTCACCACCTATGTTTCTTAACCCGGCATAAGTATCAAGTATAGCAGAACCTTTAAAATCATCATCCTCACTTTCTAGAATAATCTTTTTAACAGTCTGAATGAACCGATCGGGGTCAAAGGGCTTACTGATATAATAATTTATTCCACTTTGTTCACATTTTTCCTTAACCCCAAGTATTACATCTGCAGTCATTGCAACTATAGGCACCCTTTGGGATATTTTTCGGATTTCCTTTGCCGCCTCATAACCGTTCATAACAGGCATATGCAAATCCATTAAAATCAGATCAATCTTGCTTTTATATTGTTTATATAGCTCCACCGCGGATCTGCCTTCCGCTGCCTGAATCGATTCAATTCCCACCTGTTCCAGAAGAGATTTTGCAATTAATTGATTTGTCTTGTTATCCTCAACCACCAACACACTGTGTTTCTTATCAGATACTGCAAGGGCAATCTCCTCTACTGAAGGCTGTGCAGCCACAGCCTTTAATTTAAAAGTTTCTAAGATTCCATTAAAAAGAATAGACGGAATGATGGGTTTTCCGATCCCAATATCAATTCCAAATTCATTTAGCTTATCAAATAAGTCATCTCTCATCATGGGTAAAAGCATAATAAATTTTGGTTTATTAATAATTTTTGTATTATTGCGAATAAACTCAACAAACTTAAAACCACCCCCCATAGGGGTCTCGTAATCTACAATAAATAAGTCGAAAGGCTTGGCAAATTTGCCATCTGCCGCTTCTAGCATGCTTAAAGCACTGTTTTGTGAAGTGGTAAGCTCGCACTGCATTCCAAAGGCACTAAGATAGTTTTCTATCAAGTTCATGCTTGCCCCGCTTTTTTCTAATACCAATGTTCTAACGTCCTTAAAATGATCCGCCGACAGGGTTTTTATATACGCATCTTCTCTTTCTTTGTCCATGCTCAACGATAAGTGAATTATAAAAGTCGACCCTTCCCCCGAAGTGCTGAAAACCTGGATTTGTCCCCCCAGCATGTCTAAGAGATTTTTTACAATGGACAAT
>CAZHAJ010000153.1:0-3931 GCA_964530215.1 uncultured Peptococcaceae bacterium
AAAAAAAAAAAAAAAAAAAAAAAAAAAAAAAAAAAAAAAAAAAAAAAAAACAAGTACTAGCTTAATGCCCATTCAATGATTATTATATTATACAACCACACAATATATCTATATTATTATCAATAATTGACAGTCTTAAAATACAAAAGCTGTATCTGCTTGTAAATAACAACGTTAGTCATAAAATAATTACCGCACAAGCAAATACAGACATAGAAAAACCCCCTCATATAATAAGGGGGTCCCTTAAAGCTAGTCTTCAACAATTGCTCCCACAGGACATTCATCAACACAAGCCCCGCAGTTTTCACACTTATCGGGATCAATAAAATAAATATCTCCTTCGCTGATTGCTTCCACAGGGCATGAGTCTATGCAAGATCCACAAGCTAAACATTCTTCGGTAATGCGCATCGGTCACACCTCCTTTGCAGGCTGAAACAAACTTCCCATTAATTAATAAGTTAACCCACATCCAGATACTCTGAATAATACAAAACATTGTTATCCAGCCGGAGTTTGTAGCCAAATGATTATATAATTAGCTAAAATAGATAATTATAAGTAATTAAATTTATTGCTGCTCTTTTACCACTGTAATTTGAGCAGTATCTTGAGTTAATCGAACCCTTATGACTCTTACCCTTTCACTAAGCTTTGACTGCCCCTGTTTCTCTGAGGCAAAGGGAGATGCATAGATAATCTCGGGGATAAACTTTGCCTTCTCGATAATGGGCAAAGCTTCTCTCAATGTCAAAGCCAAAATCCTAGTTTGCAGAGATCCCATTATACCTGCATAATCTCCTGCTCTTTTTTAGCTGTCAACTGCTCAATCTCTTTTATTATGCGATCGGTTAATTTTTGAACTTCTTCCTGTAAACGGTGTAGCTCGTCTTCACGTAGTTCACCTTTTTTTTCCTTATCCTTTAGAGAGTCGTTGGCATCCCTTCTAATATTGCGAATGGCTACTCTGCCTTCCTCACTCTTCTTTTTAACTACTTTGACCAGTTCCTTTCTCCGCTCTTCAGTAAGCTGAGGAATGGCCAACCTGACCACGGTACCGTCACTGGAAGGAGATAGGCCCAAATCAGATTTCATTATAGCCTTTTCAATTTCAGGCAACGTTGACTTATCCCAAGGCTGAATAATCAATAATCTTGCTTCCGGTGCAGATATGTTGGCCATTTGGGTAATTGGTGTTGGCGTACCATAATAATTCACCACTACTTTACTTAATAAATCCGGGGTAGCTCGACCAGCTCTGAGAGAAGAAAATTCCCTTTTAACAACATCTAAAGTTTTTTTCATATTAACTTCTGCTGCAGAAATAATGTCATCAGCCAATTAATTCACCCCCAATATACGTTCCTACCGTTTCTCCCATAACCGCCCTTTTTATGTTTCCCTTATCGTTTAAATTGAATACAACCAAAGGAATCTTATTGTCCATGCAGAGGGAAGTAGCTGTTGTATCCATAACTGCCAACCCCTTGTTTAAAAGGTCAATATAATTAAGGTAATCAAACTTAACTGCTTTAGAATTTTTCATGGGGTCGCTGTCGTAGACACCGTTTACCATTTTTGCCATTAAAATAACCTCTGCTTCGATCTCAGCGGCCCGCAGAGCAGCTGTAGTATCAGTGGAAAAGTATGGATTACCGGTGCCTCCTGCAAAGATTACCACTCTTCCCTTTTCCATATGACGCATAGCTCTTCTTCTGATATAAGGCTCTGCCACTGCCCTCATTTCTATGGCTGTCTGCACCCTAGAATCTACCCCCAATTGACGGAGCCCATCCTGAAGGGCCAGCGAATTAATAACAGTGGCCAGCATACCCATATAATCAGCAGTGGCCCTATCCATTCCGGCAGAGCTTCCGGTAATTCCCCTCCAAATATTTCCCCCGCCAACAACAACAGCTACTTGTACACCAAGCCGGGATACCTCTTCTATCTGACCGGAAATAGAGCTAAGCACTTCGTGTTGAATACCGTGGCCCAAGTTCCCAGCCAAAGCCTCTCCGCTCAACTTTAGCACCACTCGGCGGTATTTGGGCTTACTCATCCACAGACCTCCTGCATGTATCAGTTCTAATTTAAACAGTATTAATTATATAGTTTTAGCACTTTGAAGCAGCAGCTACTTCTGCAGCAAAATCGTCCTGTCTTTTTTCTAATCCTTCGCCCAATTCAAAGCGAGCAAACCTGCGAACGGAAATATTTTCTCCAATTTTAGCGATGCTATCAGTTATTAATTGCTCAACACTTATATCTGGGTTTTTAATAAAGGGCTGCTCCAAAAGACAAATTTCCTTATAAAACTTCTGAATCCTTCCCTCTACCATTTTTTCAACGATTTTTTCTGGTTTTCCTTCATTTGCTGCTTGGGCTGCAAAAATATTTTTTTCCCTGTTAATTACGTCTTGAGACACTTCTTCCCTGCGAACATATTCGGGTTTAGCAGCTGCAATTTGCATGCAGATATCCCTTACCAAATCTTTAAACTCATCGGTTTTTGCCACAAAGTCGGTTTCACAATTAACTTCCACCAGTACGCCTATCCGTCCGGCACCGTGGATATAGGACTCCACTAGACCTTCCGCGGTGATCCTGCCAGCCTTCTTTGCAGCTGCAGCCAATCCCTTCTCCCGGAGAAAATCAGTTGCCTTCTCCAAATCTCCGTTATGTTCTGTTAATGCCTTCTTACAGTCCATCATCCCTGCCCCAGTTCTTTCGCGAAGTTCCTTTACCAGGGCCGCAGTAATTTCAGCCATTTGTGTTCCTCCTTATAAAATCTATACCATAAAGATAAACTGTTGCTCTCCAAATATATTATCTCAAATGACTTATTATTTCAGTCACTGTTCAATTGCTTTTTCTATATCTATTTCTGCTAAAAAAGAGGGGCCACTTTTTTCATCGCCAATGCTTAGTCATCAGTCCTGCTGACATTTCATCAAAATATCAAATGTCTTACCTGCCGACTCGATGAATAACCACTGACGACAATTGAAAGCGCCCCCCGCCTGCAAATTCGCCTTTAAATCTCCTCTACCTCTACCTGATCCTGTTCCTCTTGCTGTTCCATCTGCTCCCCTTGCTTACCTTCCAGTACAGCATCTGCCATTTTAGCAGTCAAAAGTCTTACCGCCCTAATAGCATCATCATTACCGGGTATAATGTAATCAACTTCGTCGGGATCACAGTTTGTGTCAACAATTGCCACAATTGGAATTCTCAGTTTGCGTGCTTCTGCCACTGCAATCCTTTCTTTACGGGGGTCAATGATGAATAGTGCTCCGGGAAGACGGCGCATTTCCTTTATACCACCCAGGAACTTAGTAAGCCGTTCCTTTTCATGCATCAATCCGGCCACTTCTTTTTTAGGAAGAAGTTCCATCCTGCCATATTCCTCCATCTTTTCCAGCTCATGCAGTCTGTCTATACGGCGACGGATGGTTTGGAAATTGGTTAGCATTCCCCCTAACCAACGTTGGTTAACAAAAAACATGCCACATCTTTCTGCTTCTTCTTTAACAGCTTCTTGTGCCTGTTTTTTTGTTCCAACGAAAAGAATGCTCTCATCATTCTCAGATATACTCTTTACAAATTCATAGGCATCTTCCACTTTACGAACTGTTTTCTGCAAGTCAATAATATAGATACCATTACGATCTGTAAATATATATGGAGCCATTTTAGGATTCCATCTTCTGGTCTGGTGTCCAAAGTGAACCCCCGCTTCCAGGAGTTGCTTCATTGAAATTACAGCCATTTGGTACACCTCCTTCCTCATCGGTTATTTGCCTCCGCTGGCATCATCTCCGTTAAGGCCCTGACGGGCACCCTTAACAAAATCCGACAGCGTGTGTAGTTTGCACCCGGAGTATTTTAACATCAAGACACCTATATTGCACGAGTATTGGGTACG
>CAZHAJ010000154.1:0-3926 GCA_964530215.1 uncultured Peptococcaceae bacterium
ATCCGCTTCTGCCGAATGTGTAAAAAGATTAATCCAAGAAATTGTGGGGTCTGAGAATTCGCTGCATCCTCATAATGACCAGGAAATTGTTGACATATTAAAAGCCAAGGGTATTGAGATTTCTCGCCGGACCGTGGCCAAGTACCGTGATAAACTGGGCATTGCCCCTGTCCGGCAAAGGAAAAGATATTAATTAAAAGAGACTGACCCAGAGGGTCTCTTTTATCGTGTTTATGCATAGGTTTTAAAATCTTGACAACGCACATAGGTTTTTTGTACCATTTAATTAATTTACTTACAATCTGCACGGTAATTGCGGGAGACTAAATGGATATCAGAATACCAGAAAGGAAGTGAAAAATCTTATTTTTGAGGTTGATGACATCATATTTTCGAAAACCCTTCAGGTTATCCTGGATTTATTGGATGAATGCATAATGGTTGTGGATAAGCAGGGAAAGATTATATTCTATAATCAGGCAAATGAGAAGCTGGATAATCAAAAAAGGGAAGATATCATTGGTCGTCACTTTACGGAATGTTTTAGCATAATTGATCATACCAGTGTTACTTTACAGGTACTAAGCAAGAAAATGCCTGTAGTGGACTTATATCAAGATTATACAACGACCTCCGGTACTCGGGTTATATCGGTAAGCAGTTCCTATCCGCTAAGTCACAATGGTGAATTCATGGGTGCATTGACTATTACAAAAAATATTTATCGTTTTAAAAAGCTAATGCACATAATCAGCGATGCTGAGAAACCCATAAAATTTAATTCAGCCGTTAACTATACATTCGAACAAATAATTGGAGAAAGCAAGGCATTAAAGAGCTGCATTCATATTGCCCGCAAAGCGGCCAAAACCAATTCTTCTATATTAATATACGGAGATACAGGTACGGGAAAAGAATTATTTGCCCAAAGTGTACATAATGCCAGTGGCAGAAAAGGTCCTTTCATCTCGTTGAATTGTGCGGCAATACCAGAATCCTTATTGGAGAGCATCCTGTTTGGAACGGCAAAGGGGGCTTTTACCGGTGCCATAGAACGCCAGGGATTATTTGAAGAGGCCACCAATGGGACTCTGTTATTAGATGAAATTAATTCAATGAATTCCAGTCAGCAAGCTAAATTACTGCGGGTTTTGGAAACAGGCAGGATCAGAAAAGTTGGTGAAAACAAAGAACGAGAGATAAATGTTCGTGTGCTCAGTGCCATGAACATATCCCCCATTAAAGCTGTAGAGCAAGGTATATTGCGCCGGGATCTCTTTTATCGCTTAAGTGTAGTTAATATTCGCATCCCTCCCTTAAGGGAACGTAAAGAAGATATTCCTTTGCTGACAAATTTTTTTATCACTTACTATAACAATTTGATCAACTGTAAGGTGCGGGCTGTTTCGCCGGAGGTAGCAGAATTATTTATGCAATATGATTGGCCGGGGAATGTGCGGGAATTAAGGCATGTGATGGAGTATGCAATGAACATGGTTGAAGATGAAGAAATCATCGGTCGTGAACATTTATCTGCCCTATTCAATGAACAAATAAATCAATACCAACCTGAAGAGGAGACATCTTCATCAGTTAAAGCTCACAAAAGCTTAAAAACGGCGACGCTAAAGACCATCATTGAAGGAGTTGAGGTGGAAACTATTCGGAGGGTTTTGCAGGAATCCAACGGTAATGTAAATGAAGCGGCGCGACGGATGGGTTTGAGTCGGCAAAATCTTGATTATAAATTGAAAAAATATAAGTTGTTTCATGAATAAAATATAGGAATGGATGAAGTATTATAGAAAAAAATAGTCAAAAAAACATAATGAAAATAGAAAGTATTTTAACTATCAGGATAACTCCGAGCAGTTTGCTTCGGAGTTTCTTTTATTTTCTGAAAAAGATACCTTCCTCTTATCAAAAATTTTTGAGTTTTTAATAAAAATATTTTGCACAAAAATTTTTGGTACCTTGTTTGCCCGGCAGCTTTTTTTTAAAACCTTATTTATATTAAGCACAGTGAAGATTTTTGGATTTTAGCTTCTAGTGGCACGCTTTTTGCAATTATAAATAGTACAAGGATAAAGACGTCTTTTTGAAGATTAACAATCTAGCCAAAGAAAGGAGGGTAAAGAAAGTACTCTGACCACAATATTCAGTTTAGCTTGCAGTTTCATCTTATTAAGATTTGCAATCATGCCGACTATCACGTTGCATGCAGTAGTGTGAAGGTGAGCTGCTCAATCTATAAGTTGACTTCCCGATTGATATTGTTAATATCCAAAAAGAGAGCGAGGAGGTAATGAAATGACGGGATCTTGGACTATGGACGGATTTATTGTAGGAAGTATTATTCTTATTATGATACCGGCCTTGGTATGGTTTTACAGAGAAGTAGTAAGCAAGAAAAGGGGTGAGATTGAATGACATTTAATTGGACAATATTTATTATAGCAGCGGCTGTTTTAATAAGCGTTGGTGCATGGACCGGCCGAAAAATCAGGAATGCAAAAACTGGAGAAGGTTTCTTGTTGGGGGCAAAACAAATAGGACCTTTTATAGGAGCATGTACAATAATGGCCACAGGCTACAGTGGATGGGGCTTTATTGGTTCCCCTGGAACAGCCTATGCTTATGGTACTATTGAAGTGTTTGCAAACTTTTTATTTGCTCCGGCCATTGTGTTTGGATCACTATTATTTGCAGGTTTCATGCGTAAGCAGGCTGAGCAATTTGGCGGACTGACGGTGCCGGAGTATCTGGCAGTAACCCATAGGGGCCCTGACAACCTAAGGAGAATAGTTCATTTTATTGCGGGTCTGGCAACCTTCGTTTTTCTTTCAGTATACATCATCGGCCAAATTAGGGCAGTCGGTCTTGTGGCATCCGAATGGCTAGGCATCAGCAATACAATGGCAGCAATATTGTTAATGACTGTTATTGTTATTTTTACAATACAAGGAGGACTTTTGGCTGTAGCTATTACGGATACTATCATGTGTATAGGGATGCTAATCGCTTCTGTTATCATATATTTCACCATCGTAAAGGATATTGCTTTAATTGATTTGCTTTCTAGTGTAGGCAAATTAAACAGCGAGTTTATAAACCCCACCACCTCTGCTCCTTATGGTAGTGGAATAATGAGTGTTTTTCTGGTATTTATCTATGCCCTTCTTTTTACTACCACATTACCTTACATGTCAGTGCGTTTTCTATCTATTAAAAAAGATTTAAAGATCCATACAATGGCTCTAATCATGGCTCCCATTGGGATCATATTAAGTCTAGTTCCCCTTGTTGGAATTTATATGTATTACAAAAATCCAAACCTGGCTAACCCCGACAGTGCTATGCCGGTTTTCTTAAACACGTTTTTACCGCCAGCCTTAGGGGGTTTTATTTCACTATTTATCTTGTTCGCCATGCTTTCAACCATCAGTTCGGTGCTCCAAGCATTGGCTTCAGCATTGTCTCACGATATGTTTGTATCTGTTGCCAATAGAAACTCCAAATATGGGGATTTGTTAAATCGTTTAGGGGTATTGGTTATTGGGGTCTGGGGACTGTTCCTAACGTTCTTGGCTCCACAAGGTTTACTTAACCAAATAGCATATATCGGTACAGGTGGACTAATATCTTCGTTTGTAGGTCCGATAATTATGCGTGCCTTTGTTAAGGCAGATATACGTACTTGCCTAGCCTCCATGCTTACAGGATTCTTTTTAAATGTAATCTTTGTATTTAAATTAAGTTTGGGTTGGGTAGAAGCACCAATTCTAGCCGGTTTATCAGGAACTGCTGTATATCTCATTATGGGGTATATAACCAATGGAGGGTGCAGATTGCCTAAAGAACAAGAGACAGGCGAAATATCGCTTAGTTAAAAAGTTTTATAAAGTTCTGAGTTAGATATGATTTAA
>CAZHAJ010000155.1:0-3884 GCA_964530215.1 uncultured Peptococcaceae bacterium
CCGGTGCTATTAAATAATATACCGGCACAGCATATCTGCTGTGGGGCAAAGAGGTTTCCTCAATTTCTGCACCCTGAGAAGCCAATACTTTTAGAGCATCATTTATAACCTGACGAACACCGGGATCTATACCTTCTCCCATATACTCCTTGGGTACTCCCACTTTTAATCCTTTAATATCTTTATCTAAAAAAGTTGTATAATCGATTTTTTCGCTGGGAATTGAGGTGGAATCCCTTGAATCATGACCGGATATTGCATTCATAATCCAGGCACAATCAGTAACGTCTCTGCTGAAGGCTCCTATTTGATCCAGCGACGAAGCAAAAGCAATCAATCCATATCTTGAAACCATCCCGTAAGTGGGTTTTATACCCACTACACCGCATAAAGAAGCCGGCTGCCTAATGGATCCGCCGGTATCAGAACCCAATGAGATAACCGCCTGCCCTGAAGCTGCCGCCACTGCAGACCCACCACTGGAACCTCCGGGAACCCGGTTTGTATCCCAGGGATTGGAAACCGGTGAAAAGCCGGAGTTTTCATTGGAAGACCCCATAGCGAATTCATCCATATTGGTCTTGCCCACAATAACCATACCCTGAGACAGTATTTTTTCAACTACGGTAGCATTATAAGGCGGAATAAAATTTCCCAGTATTTTTGAGGCGCAGGTGGTTAATATTCCTTCAGTGCACAAATTATCCTTTAAAGCTATCGGTATTCCCGCTAAAGGAGGCAGCTCATCTCCCTGTGCAATCATCTTGTCCACCATTTTTGCCTGTTCCAATGCCAATTCATCTGTTATAGTTATAAAGGCATTTAATTTACCATCCACTTCGGCGATCCTATCTAAATACCAACGGCATATTTCTTGAGCACTGACTTCCTTGTTCAGCATCATATTATGCAACCGGTGAGCTGTCATGTAATGAAGATTCAAAGTAATCCCTCCAGAGTTATCTATACAATCTTTGGTACTTTAAAATAACTTTCCTCAGCGTCCGGAGCATTTTGCAATGTTTTCTCCGGGGATAAATGGCTACCCACCTGATCCTCCCTAAATACATTCTTAATGGGAAGCACGTGAGCTGTAGGAGGAATATCACTGGTATCCAGCTCTTCCAACATTTTTGCATATTCCAGCATGGCATTTAACTGTGCTGCATACTTATTTTTTTCGGTTTCTGTAAGATCCAACCTGCTTAGCAAAGCAACATGCTCCACATCAACAATGGTGATCATAATGACACCGTCCTTAGTCTAAAACTTTTATGCTCCATCATAGCCGCAATACTGTAATATTATAGCAAAGGGGGAAGGAAATCGCAATTACTCACCCCTTGACGAACCGAAGCTGTTGAGCAGTCGGATAAATTCCTCCTCATCAATTACCCCAACCCCTAGCTTAACCGCCTTCTCATATTTGCTGCCCGGTTCCTTTCCGGCCACCACCACATCAGTTTTTTTACTGACATTTGATGATACCCTTCCACCCAAATTCTCTATCAATTCTTGTGCTTCTTGCCGGGTATATTTTCCAAGGGTACCTGTAAGCACTATGGTTTTTCCCTCCAAAGGTCGATGGGCAACGTCTGTATATTCGGTTGACATTTGCAGGCCCGCATTAGCAAGTTTTCTGATAAGTTCTTGATTTTCCAAATTTGAAAAATAATCAATTACACTTTGGGCAATTCGAGGACCTATTTCAGGAACTGAAATCAGTTCATCAAAGTTTGCCTCCACTAATTTATCCATTGATTTAAACTTATCGGCTAAAATTTTTGCGGCCCTTTCTCCCACATGACGAATGCCTAAAGCAAAAAGAAGTCTGTAAAAAGAATTTTCCTTACTTTTTTCCAAGGCATCAATTAGATTTTGAGCAGATTTTTCACCCATTCTCTCCAACTCAACAAGCTGTTCTTTTTTTAGATTATAAAGATGGGAAAAATCTTTAACCAAATCAGCCTCTACCATCTGCCCAATTACAGCGGGTCCCAAACCCTCTATATCCATAGCATTTCTGGAAGCAAAGTGAATGAGACTTTCAATGTATTTGGCTGGACATTGGGGGTTTACACATCTGACGGCTGCTTCGCCAACCATCTTAATAACCGATTCCTTGCATTCAGGACATTTCTCTGGAAAATAAAATTTTTTTTCATGGCCTTTTCGCTGGTCCTTAATAACCTCCAGAACTTCCGGTATTATGTCCCCTGCTTTATGTACCAGCACAATATCTCCAATCCTGATGTCCTTATCCTTAATAATGTCTTCATTATGAAGATTAGCTCTGGAAACAACGGTTCCGGCCAGTCTGACAGGTTTTAACAATGCCGTAGGGGTAAGCACTCCCGTCCTGCCAACCCTCACAATTATGTCAACAATTTCTGTTTGTGACTGTTCGGGGGGATATTTAAAGGCTGTTGCCCAACGGGGACTTTTCATGGTGGTTCCCAGCTTCTGCTGCCAACGAAGATTATTTACCTTAACAACCACCCCATCAGTTGCATAAGAAAGTTCAAAACGTTTACTTCGCCACTGATGACAATAGTCAATCACTCCCTGTATTCCGTTAAACATTTGATAATGGGGGTTGACCTTAAAACCCAACTCATTAAGATGCTGCAGCAAATCATAGTGCGTTTTCAGCTCAAGGCCCTCCACCGCACCCACACCATAAACAAAAATACTGAGCTGGCGTGAAGCAGTCACCGCAGGATCCAACTGTCTCAATGAGCCCGCCGCAGCATTCCTGGGATTGGCAAAAAGAGGTTCACCCGCCTCAGCCCTTTCCCGATTAAGCTGGGCAAAAGCTTCTTTGGGCATGTAAACTTCACCTCGAACCTCAACAAACTCCACTTTTTGCCTAAGCTTAAGGGGTACAGCCCTTACAGTTCTCATATTCAGGGTTATATCTTCCCCTTTTTCTCCGTCACCTCTAGTTAAAGCCCTAACCAATGACCCATCCCGATAAACAAGGGATACCGCTAAACCGTCTATTTTAAGTTCCGCCACATATTCCACCTGACTCTGCCCGGTTCCCTGGCATACTCTGCGGTTAAAGTCCTTAAGCTCACCCTCATCAAAGGCATTTTCAAGGCTCAACATCTGAGTTCTGTGGGGTACTGTAACAAATCCTTCTTTGACTTGTCCTCCCACCCTCATGGTGGGGGAGTCTTGACTAATCAACTGAGGATATTGCTTTTCCAAGGACTGTAATTCCTTCATTAAATTATCATATTGAGAGTCCGCTATCATGGGATTATCCAAAACATAATAGTTGTAATTATGCTTTTCAATCTCTTCACGTAAACCCAAAACCCTCTTTAATACCTCAGGAGGAACATCTAAAGTCATCGACAAACTCCTCTCCCGCACATTATTGAACTCTGTATATAATTAAATGATCCTAGCTTATAAGCATTGCAATATATTTTATCGCATGAGCAGCCGGAACAAATAATACCTGAGCCAGCATTGTACCCACCAGTCTTGTTCCCGCCAAGAAATAAGCCATATTTTTAATCTCGGACAATGCTCTTTTCCCGTTAAAGGCCTGATCCGTTAGTCTTGCCGAAGTGGGATCCACAATGGTGGCAAAAAGCACTTGGGCAATGCCGTTAACTACAGAAGCCAGCATAGTTGCCGAAGCACGATAATCAGGAAACAATGCACCGGCATATAGTGCTGACAGCACACCGGTGGTAAAAATCCCTGTTACCAGTACATTAGCCGCCAGAAAGCCCCAAGGCAACCCTCTCTCAGGGTAGTTTTTATCTGACTCCCATGGTGGGTGGGGAAGATCTGATTCAGCGACATATCGAATCAGCTTACCGGGTGAGAACACAGCCAATATCCCCATCTTGGGAACAGAGCACACC
>CAZHAJ010000156.1:0-3865 GCA_964530215.1 uncultured Peptococcaceae bacterium
ATATTCATCAACTTTATCTACTAACGGCGCATTGCCGCCATAGATTTGAGCAGCAGCTTTGTTTGTCATGATCAACTTTCCATCTGCATCGGCAATCCAAACGCCCACAGGCAATGACTCCATTAACGTTTGCATACGGGCTATCTGTTCATCAACAGATTTTTGCAAAAAGTCTTTTTCGCTCTCCACTGTTTTTAACATAGTTATATCACTGAAAGAAATCGCAAGTCCGCTCTTTGATAGTGGATAAGCATTCACTTTCAGCCATCTTCTAAGGTCTGGCAAGAAAATCTCCCAACCAACAGAGATATGTTTACCACCGGCAGCTTTATGGAGCTTCTGCCAATCAATTGTTTTTTCCAGGTCAGGTACGGTGTCCCATAAAACCGTTCCCAATAAATCCTCCCTGCTTTTTTGCCACCACTCCTCCGCTTTCCGGTTAACAAAAGTAATCCTCCACTGGTCATCAACAAAATAAAAAGCACAAGGCATGTTCTCAAGAATTTCGCTAATAAAAACTGATGAGTTTTTTGACTTAGCTAGCTCTATCTTTCTAATAACACTCACTTCTTTCATAGTTTGTTCTAATAGTTAATAAATGCAAATTGATACATTAATTCTAGTAATTTCAAAATTTTCCTTCAATATCACAATCTCTAAATAATATAAAAAAACAGCTATTGATTAAACCCCTTTTATCAATAGCTGTTAGATAATCTGTTAAAATTTCAGCACCAAAGCATTTGGTTATTCCTTCAAAATATAATCAATCATTTTTGTTTCTTCCCATTGCACTCCCTTGGGAGCAATATTGGAATACAAAGTTATTGTGCTCTTTTCATCTACAACAGCCTTTAGGTCAAAGTTCATTTCCCTAGGCTGCAGATACTCATCATACATTTGTTTATAATTCTTATTTCCGCTTTCCTTAGCTTTCTTAATGTATTCAACTGTATCAGGGTCTCTGTCATAATTCTTGCTTATAATTGTGTACCGAAAAATAGCCTCAATCTTGCCGTCAACAGCTTTTTCCTGATAATCAGATATCTGGAAATCCAGAAGTTCATAGTAGGGAGAAAAAACCTCTATGCTTTCCTTCTTCATGTAGGCACTTACTTTATCATAGGTTGTTTTTTTCTCAATATGATTTAACTTCCTTTCCAGTAGCTCCACAAATACAGTATTGATACCAAGAGGATACTTTTCCTGAATCGCTCCGTCATATACAACCTTTACTTTGTCACCTACTCTAAATTCCACTTCTTTATTCTTTGAGAGATCAACCTCAACCAAGTCACCTGATCTTCTTATATCCTCTACTTCTTCTGCTGACACGATGGCAATCTGTCCATTGATTTCTGTAATAGTTCCAATAAACTCCACTTCTGATTCATTGCTGCATGCAGTCAGAGAGATACTTAATAGTAGAATCAACAACAATATCAATGGTTTTTTCATAACCATATACCCTCTTTCATCTTAATTACTGCCTTCAATCGCTTTATTTATTCTATCTGCAAAATCTTTGATCAAATCGTGTTTAAGTGTCGATGTATCCTCTTTAACACCACTCACTTTTTTAACAATTTGCTTTTCCACAAAATTCATTTTGGAAAAAATAAACTCCCCTCCAAACAACCCCGTTGCCACAGCTTTGTCCCTAAGTTCTCCGGGAAAAGAGTTTTCAAATTGCTCCTTTGCCTTATCATCTTCGAACATACAACAAAGAAAAAGTCCTAACTTTTTGCCGGATAAAATATGCCGATTTTTTTCAATAAACTTTTTCCCCTTGCCTTGAAAATTACCGGCGTGGATGGAACCTCCTATAATGACCGTCTCGTAAAGGTTCAAATCAGGACTAATATCCTTTCTTAGGTCCAATAAGTGTACTTCACCGATAAGGTTCTCCTTAATCATCCTTGATGCCTTCTCTGTTGTTCCCCGGGAAGAGGCATAAACAATTAAGGTTTTCATTCTAATCCCTCCCCACAGTCTTTGATATTCATATGGCGGTAGCCTTTAAGTTTTAGCACTTCTATAATGGAAGCACGATAAGATAATTTCAACGTACCTCTTTCTATATAAGGGACTATACCCACCTATCTATAGATTAAAAAAGACTAACCTAATTTAATTTATTAGATCAGCCCTTTGGGTTTGGTGCGGTAGGTGGGACTTGAACCCACACGTCTCTCGACACACGCCCCTCAAACGTGCCTGTCTGCCTATTCCAGCACTACCGCAATATGATTTTAATCTCACCGAGCAGATTAAATATTACCATAGCCCTTAATTCTAGTCAAGGGTAACCGGGCTTAAGCATAGCTTATGGAAAATACTATAATTACTATGGTGTTGGCTGATAAAGATGTTTATAGATCTGCTGATAAAAAAGAACTTTCCTAATGTAATGCCTTGTTTCTGCAAAGGGTATTTCGTCTATGCTATCTCGCTTACCATCCCACTGATGCTGCTCCAGCCACTTATTAACATTGCCCATACCTGCATTGTAAGCTGCTAAAGCAGGTACGGTATCCCCATTATATTCCTTATGAAGCTCTGCCATATACCATACACCAATCTTGATATTGTATTCGGGATCCATCAACAGCTGGGTACTATACCAGTTTATACCGGTTTTTTCGGCAATCCACCTGCATGTTTCCGGCATGACCTGCATTAACCCTAAAGCTCCTTTATTGGAAACGGCGGCGGGATTGGAATTGCTTTCGGTTTTCACTACCGCAGCTATTAAGTAAGGATCCATTCCTTCACTATGGGCTTCCCTGAAGATAATTGTTTGATAGGGTATAGGAAAGAAAAACCTGCCAATATCTCCTGCATTGAACGCAAATATCAGAACTAGCACCAGCAGCAATATCCTTTTTATCGGACTTTTTTTGCGCCTGTATCGCAAAATCTTATCCTCCGTGTGTCTTTAGCATATTTTGTTTTATGAACCCATCCGTAGTGATTTCCATATATCTTCAACCTGCAGGATTGTCTGCTCTATAGATCCGGTGTTGTCAATTACCCGGTTGGCATAACTGGATTTTTCCTGTTGAGACATCTGGGCGTTAATTCTCTTCAATACCTCATCTCTGGAAAGCTTGCTTCTTTTGACAACTCTTTCTATCTGTTTTTCTTTTTCCGCTATTACTACCCAAACCTCATCCACCAAACCCTGCATACCTGATTCTATAAGCAAAGGAACTTCTACCACCAAAACTTTGGATTTACCCATGTCTCTTCGGTACTCTTTGACTTTGTCGGAAATAATACTCTTTACCTTTGGATGAATTATTTCTTCCAGCTTAGAGAGGGCATTAATATCTTTAAACACTATTGATGATATTTTTAAGCGATCCAGGTGACCGTTATCTTTAATGACCTGCTCTCCAAAGATCTTTCTTATCTTTTCCAGCTCCGGAGTTCCGGGAGATACCACTTGGGCCGCAATAACATCTGCATCCAGCACTTCAGCTCCTAGAGATGCCAAGTGCAGGCCCACAGTGCTTTTTCCGCTGCCAATACTGCCTGTCAACCCAATAATCATAGGCTACACTCCATATTTATTCGTTAGCATTTGTCCTATTCCTTTATAATTATTTCCCATTTTAAGGAAATCATTATGCCTTAAACAAAGAAAGTGACCGACAAATGTCGACCACTTAAATGCTGTCTAACCTTACAACTTATCCATCAGTTGTCAATTAATCGTTTGTCCGCCGACCAATCCAGCCATTCCAGTGACTGACAATCCGGACATGGGGACATATGGCTTTTTATCATATCCCATTCCTGAGTATAAACCTTTACTTCTCCCGAGTCTGCACAACGGTGACAAACAGCAAGATCCAATTCC
>CAZHAJ010000157.1:0-3816 GCA_964530215.1 uncultured Peptococcaceae bacterium
CATATAAATAGTTGTGTTCTAAATAATTTTCCGCGGGGTCTTTTGGCGGTAAATGTATTGGGTAGTTTTTTGTTGGGCTTAATTGTTTTTCATCCTGTTGCAATAGCCAAACTGAGTGACACTATGAGTTTAGCATTGGGGATTGGATTTCTGGGCTCCTTTACAACTTTTTCAACTTTGGAGTATGAAATTTTGGTTTTACTAGAAAACAAGAAAAGATCGATTGCTGTGATATATGTTGCCTTAAGTGTACTGCTGGGGTTGGGTTCCGCTTGGCTTATTAGTATATAAAAAATCAGGCGTTTTTTCTACAGTTAGGATCGTTGAATTTTTCATAGTGAACCTTTGAGTAAAGCAAATCTTTTTCATCCAAGGGAGGCCTGGTCTCATCTGGGTGACCTATGGCGATAATAGCTTCCACCCTGTAAGGATCAGGTATATCCAGTAGATTTTTTACATATTGTTCTGATGTTTGGTTTTCATCATGGTGTCGGTTGCGGATTTGTATCCAGCAGGAACCCAAATGCATGGATTCAGCAGTCAACTGTAAAATTAAAGCAGCAATAGAAGCATCCTCAATCCATACATCAGATTTATCTGAGTCTGCTGTAACCACTATGCCCAAGGCTGCGCCTTCTAAAAATTTACTGCCGTGGGTTTTGCAAAGAGACAGCTTTTGAAGCATATCTGGAGTTTTTACAACTATGAATTCCCAAGGCTTTATATTCCGAGAGGAGGGTGACATTAAAGCTGCCTTGACTAATTTTTCTACTTGCTCCTCGCTGATTGGCTCGTTTTTGTATTTCCGGATACTTCTGTTTTTCTTTAATGTTTCCAACATTGAATAACCTCCATCCATTATCAAGATAGTTAAATATATCAAAATCAATTTTAACTGAAAAACTTCAATCCTGAACAAATTAATATTTATAAGTATGTAATAAGTTTATCACCTTATGGGGCACTCTGTTTTTTAATAATTCTTATTTCCAGGAATAATTTTTATTATTCTGTAAAGACTTGCTGATATATAGATGCAGGGGGGAATAAAGTTGGCTAAAGAAGAGAGGGATATTTTATATCCTCAGGAAGAAACATTTCAGGAGGAAGAGGTAAATGTTCAAGAAACTGAAGAGGAAAGCTTGGAAGATCATTTAGGATACCATACTTTTTATGGATATTAAGATAATATTAGATATCTTTTTACGGAAACTAACAAAAAGACATCCTGATAAAGGGTGTCTTTTTTATCTAGAGATAAAATGATTTTGTTGAGGGAGACATTTAAAGGTGGTAGAATTAACGGGATATATTTGGTTTTATGGAGGAGAAAAACATGTTATATGTTAGTACCAGGGGGGGCGAGGCGGTAAATTCCGCTGAAGCTATAAAAAGGGGAATAGCCGGTGACGGTGGGCTTTATGTCCCGAATCATATGGTTAAAGTAGATAACAAACTGCTTCAAGCCATGGGGAAAATGGACTACAGGGGAAGAGCCATTGAAATATTGTCTCTTTTTTTGCCGGATTATACTACCGAGGAAATTAAAAATTGTGTGGAAGCAGCATATAGCAATACAGCCTTTGAACATCCTGAAATTGCACCCGTTAAGAAACTGATGGATGATGTTTATATCTTGGAGCTTTGGCACGGACCCACAAGTGCATTTAAGGATATGGCATTGCAGGTGATGCCGCGTCTGTTATCCTTGGCGGTGGCAAAAACAGGTGAAAAGAAGGAAATTGTTATTTTGGTTGCAACATCGGGTGATACCGGAAAGGCCGCTTTGGAAGGCTTCAGGGATGTCTCCGGAACCAGAATTATGGTATTTTTCCCGGACCAAGGGGTCAGCGAAGTGCAGCGTCTGCAAATGGTTACTCAAGAAGGTGGAAATGTCGGGGTGGCAGCTGTTAAAGGTAATTTTGATGATGCCCAGAGCGGGGTGAAGTCAATATTTACCGATAAGGCTATTTGCAGTGAGCTGGAGGAAAGGGGATTTATGTTTTCTTCAGCTAACTCAATTAACTGGGGACGTCTGGCTCCCCAGGTGGTGTATTATTTTAGTGCTTACCTTGATTTAGTAAATAAGGGAGCAGTGGCACTGGGCGATAAGGTAAACTTTGTTGTTCCCACCGGCAACTTTGGCAATATATTAGCAGGTTATTATGCAAAACAAGCTGGATTGCCTGTGGGCAAACTGATTTGCGCCTCCAATGAAAATAATGTTTTAACGGATTTCATCAATACCGGTATTTATGACTGTAAACGGGAATTCTACAAGACTACTTCTCCCTCTATGGATATATTAATATCCAGCAATTTGGAGAGATTATTATATCATTTGTCTGAAAATAACACAGAGACTGTGAGGGGCTGGATGAATGAATTAACTGATAAGGGTCGTTATAACGTCGGAGAAACTATGCTTGAAAAAATTCAAAAGCTTTTTTGGTCTGATTATAGCGATGACTTAGAAACTTTAGCTGCCATTAATGAGACATTCCAAAATAATGATTACTTGGCAGACACCCATACAGCGGTGGCAATAAATGTGTATGAAAAATATCGGACTGCCACAAAGGATGAAACTCCTTCGGTAATATTGTCCACTGCCAGTCCTTATAAGTTCAACAGCAGTGTTGTAAAAGCGCTTTTGGGACAGCAGGCAGTGTCCGGAAAAAATGAATTTGAATTGTTGGACATTTTGTCGGAAGTCAGCAATACCAAGATTCCTGGAAACTTAGCGGGTTTAGATGAAAAGCCCATTTTGCATCGGCAGGTAGTGGAAAAGGAAGCTATGTGGCCTGTGGTAAAGGATTTCTTAATATAAGGCTCTGTTCAGAGAACAGAGGTCAGAATCCAAGATTTTAAGAAATGGCCATTCTGCTATTATATTATCTGCGCAGTTTCTCCAGTATTTCATCTTTTTTTCTTTGGTAATTAAGCAGTAACTGCTCAAGTGTACGGCCTATTTTGGGTACCGATCTGAGGTCGTCAGAATGAATGCTGCCTGATACTACTGCTAAGATCGGAAAAATAATGATACCTGACAATAATGCAAGTATGGTGGCCAGATTTGAACTATCAACAACGGGCAAAGTCAAAAGATATATTTTTTTCACCGCAAGGCCCATTATCAATGAAGCTAATCCCGGTTTAATCAGGGAATTTAAAACATCAATTTTTAGTCCCACCATTCTTTTTACTGCAAAAGAGTTGAGCAGTGAAGAAACAATAAACATTGCTACCGTTCCATATGCTGCAGCTTTTATTCCCAGCCAGGTGGGGGTTAGGTAATAGGTGATACTTATTTTAAAGAAAATTCCCACCAGCAAATTATAAACCGGAATATCAGCTCTGCCCAGACCTTGCATAACTCCGGATAGCACTAAATGAACTCCCCAGAATATAATTGACGGTGCCAATGCTGCCAGAGGTATGCCTGCTCCGGAATCGGCAAATATTAATTGGGTAAGTTGGGGAGCAAGAAAGAAAAGACCTGCAGCTGCAGGTAAAGAGGTCATTAATGACAGTCTCACTGCGGTGGAGGCCTGCTGACCGATCCGCCACTTATTATTCGAGGCGTATGCTTCCGCCACAGAAGGGACCAGGCTGGTACCCATGGAGAGGGCAAAGGCTATGCTTATATTGATGAAGGATAGAGCCATTTGGTTAAACTGGCCGTAAGCTGCGGTTGCATTTTGTACCGAGTAGCCGATAAGCTGAAGTCGATCTATAATCAACTTATTGTCCAGTATCCAGGTAATGGCCATGGCTACGCTGGCGAAAGAGACCGAACCCGATACCAACATTATT
>CAZHAJ010000158.1:0-2050 GCA_964530215.1 uncultured Peptococcaceae bacterium
TGTTGACTATGCCTGTATCGGAGGTGCATCTGAGGCATTATATTTATTTGTATTCTTATAGTCGGGAAAGGGTACAGTACCTAATCTAAGAGAGAAGGGATAGTATGAATAATATTAGAATTGGAGCACGTCTTTTTCTGGGCTTTGGTTTGCTGATAGCTTTAATGGTGGGTATTGTATTGGTGGGGGCAAGCGGTCTTGGGAAAATCAGCAATAGCTTGGATCGGATCTATCACAATAATAATGTAAAAATAGCGCTGGCCAATGATATTAAATATAGTCTGGATGAAATTACCATCCAGGTGCGAAACATACTAATAGCGGACAGTCCGGAACATAAACAGGGCTATGTAAGTAATATAGGTACAGCCAGGGAAAAATATCGGGAAACCATTGATAAACTTAAAGAAATGGAAGTAAACGAGGAAGGCAAGGTGCTGATAGCTTCACTTGAAGAAAGTATCGGAAGGGCTGCCGCAGCAAATAACAAAGCCATTGAGTTGGGACTTGCAAATAAATACGAAGAGGCAAGATTTGTACTAATAAACCAATGCATACCGGAAATGACAGAGGTTAACCGTTTCATTGATGAATTAATCAGTTACGAAAATGGACGAAATGAGTTTCGTTATAATGAAGCAGCTAAAAACTATACTGACACAAAGTTTACAATGTACGCCATTGGTGGTATTGCAGTAATTTTGGGATTGCTGACGGCTTTTTATCTCACTGGTGGTATAGTCAGGCCGATATCAAGGTTGGTGGAGGCTGCAAATACTGCTGCTTCAGGTGATCTAACCAGGGAAATATCGGTTGATTCAAGGGATGAAATAGGTAAGCTGTCAGAAGCCTTTAGGATGATGTCGGGTCAAATGAAGGAGTTAATCGGTCAAATCGCAGAAAAAGCGGCAATAGTTGCCTCATCTTCACAGCAATTAAGTGCCAGCGCCCAACAGACCTCCTCCGGGGCAAATGAGACTGCTGCAACTATGACTGAAATTGCTTCCACAGTGGATCAGGTCTCTTCCAATATTCAAAAGATCTCTGACACTTCAGATGCCGCAAATCAGCAGGCTGATTTGGGAAGTCAGGGAGTGGGGCAAGTAAGTGAGCAGATGAACATCATTGCGTCTTCCTCCCGGGATGTGGGGACGGTGGTCACAGAACTTAGTCAAAAGACCCAAGAAATTAGTCAAATTGTGGAACTGATAACAAGTATAGCAGATCAGACAAACCTATTAGCCCTTAATGCAGCCATCGAAGCAGCCCGGGCCGGGGAGCAGGGCAGGGGATTTGCGGTGGTGGCGGAAGAAGTTAGGAAGCTGGCTGAGCAGTCTGCAAATGCTTCAAAGGAAATAGCCGATTTGATTGTTGCCATTCAAGGTGAGTCCGTCAGAGCTGTGGAAACCATGGAAGAAGGCGGCAGACAGGTGGAAATGGGAATTGAAGTGGTTCAAAGGGTAGGAGATAATTTCCGGCAGATAATAAGCGAGGTTCAGGGCTTGGCTTCCCAGATTCACGAGGTTGCATCAGCCACCGAACAAATGTCGGCAGGGGTTCAAAACGTGGCGGCTTCCACCCAGGAACAAACTGCAGCCATGGAGGAAGTATCGGCCTCCTCAGAATCGTTATCTTCGGTATCCGAAGAGTTGATTGCTTTGGTAAATAGATTTAAGCTGTAAAAATAAAGAAAACCATGACTAAGGCAAGCAGAATACAGAAGCCAGAATCTAGGATAAAAGGAGAGATTGATATTTATTTATATCAATCTCTCCTTTTATCAAAAAGTACATATAAATGTAGGCTAAGGGTGCGGATTTCAGTCCGTCCTAAGCAGGATATTTATTTTTGATATTAAGAGCATTGTTAAAAAAAACAATTGACGAGCATTGTATTAAAATGTCATTATAAGTAGAAATATACTTTGATTACAATTTTCTGTGAGCTGGTTTTAAAAGATATGGTCAAAGATTCCTTGACAAGTCGAAAATATGGGAATATTCAAACAACATTTCTGGTTATTATAGTAGCCTTTTTAATTATGGGTGTA
>CAZHAJ010000158.1:2150-3784 GCA_964530215.1 uncultured Peptococcaceae bacterium
GAATATTCAAACAACATTTCTGGTTATTATAGTAGCCTTTTTAATTATGGGTGTAATTTATATCTATAATACCTGGAGAACTTATGCAAAATTAGTGGAAGCCAATGCTGTGGGATTAGCAGAATCAGCAGAGGTTTTTTTATTAGACGACCATGTAAAAAAATTGGATGCAGATATAAGTGATGTAGATAAGCCTGAGTACAGAGCTGTTAAGAATGGTTTGGAAGAATTAAAGCAGCGTAACGAGGGTGTCCGGTTTGCATATCTTATGACCCTTATTAATGATAAAATTTATATTCTGGCTGATTCTGAAGATATCGCTTCAGAGGATTATTCGCCGCCGGGACAGGAGTATTCCGAGGCTTCCCATTGGTATAAGCAGCCTTTTCTAAGTGGTGAAACCGTTATTACAGAGCCTGTCACAGATCGTTGGGGAACCTGGATCAGTGTGCTGGTGCCGATAAAAAATGCGCAGTCGGATCAAACCATAGCGGTGTTGGGAATAGATTATCCTGCCAAAGAGTGGAATGCAGAAGTTGCCAAGCATGTTGTACATGCGGTTATTGTAATTTTATGTATTTTTCTTTTATTGGTATCAACTTACCGGGTTCTAATGAAAAACATTTCCCTTAAGCTTCTAGATAAGCAGCTTCAAGACAGCGAGGCATTGTTCAGGGGACTGTTTTCCCAGGCACCCATAGGTATTGCAGTGGTTAACAATAATTGCTTCTCAATGGTTAATCCCATGTTCGAAAGAATAATCGGAAGAAAAGATGAGCAAATGGCGGGCTTATGTTGGGAAGATTTAGTCCATAAAGATGATTTAAAAAGTGACATGGAGCTCTTTGACAGGTTTAACTCAGGTGAAATTGGTGGTTTCTCCATTGAAAAACGGCTTATTAAGCCAGACGGGTCTTACGGGTGGGTTAATGTTGTATTAAAAGCCCTGGATTTAAATGGGGAAAACGGTAAAAGACATATCTGCATTGTTGAGGACATTCACCAGGAAAAACTGGCAGAGGAGGCATTGCAGGAAAGCGAGAGAAGTAAAGCGGTGCTTTTGGCCCACCTGCCGGGAATAGCATATCGCTGCAAGTATGACCGGGACTGGACTATGCAGTTCTTGTCCGAAGGCTGCTACAAACTGACGGGATATAAGCCGGAAAATCTATTAGATAATAAGGACCTATCTTACAACGATTTAATATGCCCTGAATATCGAGATCTCCTTTGGAATGAGTGGGAAAGGGTGCTGGACTTAAAAGAAGATTTTGTCTATGAGTATGAAATTTTTACCGCCCAAGGAATCCGAAAGTGGGTTCTGGAATTGGGACAGGGGGTTTTTGACAGTCAGGGGCGTTTAGAGGCACTGGAAGGAATAGTCATTGACTTGACCGAGCAAAAGAAACGTGAAATTCAAATCAGGTACATGAATGACCACGATTATTTAACCGGTTTATTTAACCGCAGATATTTTGAAGAAATAAAGAAACAGATTGATACAAAAGACTACCTGCCTCTGTCCGTCATAATAGGTGATATTAACGGCTTAAGATTAATAAATGATGCTTTGGGATACTCAGAAGGAGATGAGCTGATTGTTAAGACTGCGGAAATTCTTCAAAGCTGCAGTC
>CAZHAJ010000159.1:0-3770 GCA_964530215.1 uncultured Peptococcaceae bacterium
TTGTTGGAATCTTACAGGAACTCATTCAGTTTGCCCCCTTAAATAATACATTGTTTACTAACCCTAGATTGATAAGTTAGTCACAACTCCATGTGCATACATTAAGACAACATAGCTAGAAAGTTGGTTTGACCTTAAAAAAATGAAAAGTTACTTATTATGGGTCATATGACAACCGCCGCCTCCGCTCATCTATCTTAACACCCTTGGTTATTTTTGGTTATACCATAAAGTATGTTTGACAGCAGACAATGTTTACCATTTTTTTGTTAAGAATGTTCCTATTTATTTTTAACTTAACACTTCCCCTTGTAATATATTTGCTGTTACCAAGGTCACTTCAATACCATCTGTACTTTAACGTCTCAGGCAAATATCCCGAAAGCCTTAAACCGGATTTCGGGATATTTTTACCTCTCTGAATTAAAACACCTATTCTTCCATGCTTGAATTTAATTTGTCGTCTACCTCAATAGCTTCCCATATAGTGTCGCCTTGATTTGACGTTGGGGGTTCTTCCGGAGCAGAAGTAGTGAGAAAGTCTAGCCCCGAATCAGAGTTGATAGGTCCGACCCCTTCACTTATTACAGATTCACCGGTAAGGTTTCCGGTAAGAGCAATTGGTGTTACCTCAAAACTGATTATGGTTCCCAGATCGTCGTCGGTAAGTGTATAACTTGTATTAGTTGCCCCTGAAATGGGCACATCATCCCGATACCATTGGAAAGTTGTTAAACCTTCCGGATCACCATTAACATCACTATAGGTATAAACACCATCAAGAGTTAAACCAACGCTTCCAATGCCGTCAATATAAACATTCTCGGCAACCGGTGCCTCTTCCACAAAAGCAAAAGGACTGCTCATTACTGCATCACCTTCTGTGGTGCCTTCAAAACCCGTAATTGAGATCGGAGTTACTTCAAAGAAAAGATACTTGCCTAAATCTCCTGCCTGCAGCACATATGTTTTGCCGATTATACCGGTGGGTGTCATATTAGTCCCATCAGCATCATCTGCCAAATACCATTGATATAATGAAGCTCCCTCTAAATCACCATTTCCATCACTGTAGTCATACATACCCTCCAAAGTTTGGTTAACGGCAGGGGTACCTGAAATTTCAACATTGTCTGCCACAGGCTCGGCTTCCCCGGGAAGATCTGCATCAAAGGCAAATTCCACCGTATAGGTAATATTTGATTGGTTATACATGCAATGTGAAGCATAATAGAAAAATTCTAATCGGTTGTATTGCCCCGGGCTCATAGTGTTTTCTAAGGTTATACCATTTGCTGTATACTCAAAATCCAATTGATCCCACTGACCTGTATTTATGTTTAGTCCTTTAACCCAAGAATAATCATCACCATAGTGACCGGATACGCTGGGGACATTAAATGTGTACCCTACAATGGAAGCCCCAGGAATACCATTTTCATAAATCCTGGACTCAGGGTCAGTGAGCATCATGCCACCAGTACCACCACTGGTAACAAAGAAAACAATTGCCGAGGGTGGTGATTCTGCTCCATGCTCATCTACAGCCTTTACAGTAATAATATGCTTGCCGATAGGATAAACACTGGTCTCATCAATTCTCCCGGTCCACACATAAGTTATAGCATCATTCTCAGCATCAGTTGAATTGGCAGTTATAGTTACATTGTCGGTGGGTGAAACATTGCCTGGCGGACTTTTACTGATTATCGGAGTGGTGGGCGCAGTGTTTACAACTCCCCCGTCGCCGCCACCGCCACCACTGCCGCCGCTGCCGCCACTGCTTCTACGGGCAATGATTATTTCGGTGGTGGCACCGCCGGTAACTTTACTGCTAGAAGTTGCTGAAACTGTAACTTCTAAAGTTTGCGAATTAGATGTTCTGCCAATCATGGTGAAACTAAAGGTGTTTTTTTCAGCATTAAAGATGAGATTATTTAATTGATATGTTTCTCCATCCAGCTTTGCTGAAATCTCAAAGTCATCCAAAGTCAAATCGACAACATCACTGCTAAATTGCATTTCAACAATTCCATTGCTGCCACTAAGAGATTTTATTGAGGGAAGCTTATTTTCATCTGAAGTTTCTTCGTCAACTATGGGGTCCTGCCCGTCAACAACTCCTTTAATTGCTTGTTGCAAGATAACAACAACTTCTGCCCTGGTAATGTAATTATTTGGCTTTATCGTTCCGTCAGAATAGCCGTTCATTATTTTTTTGCCAACAAGAGCATTAATTGCGCCTCTGCTCCATTGGGGAATATCCTGTTCATCGGCAAATTTACTCAGCCAGTCTGAGGAATCACTGGCTTCTAGTTGCAGTATTTTTGCAATTATTACTGCAGCTTCCTGACGGGAAATGAGATTGCTAGGTCTAAACGTCCCGTCTTCATAACCGCTTATATAATTTTGAAATATTGCCCTAGAAACCTCCTGGGCATACCAAGCTAAAGGGTCAACATCTTTAAAAAAATTCTCTTCACTGTCTCTATAGTCAAAAACATTGTTTATCAACGTAATAAATTCTGCCCTGGTCATATATTTATCCGGGCGAAAAGTATTGTCCGGATAACCTTCAATAGTTCCATCGTCCAACCAAGTCCTAATTTTATTCTCTGCCCAATGACCATCGATATCGGAACCATTGGCAAAAACTGTCCCGGTGAAACTTAAAACAAGAATCATTGTAAGAAACACCAAACTTAATTTTTTTATCAATCTCATTTTAGTCCTCCTTTGATTATTAGTTTAATTGCAGCATTCATAGACAATATGTCCCTCAAGCCTCCGAACCTAATTTTGTGGCCACCCCTCCCTTTACTGGTAATTCAAGCTTTTTCAAAAACTAAAAGATAAGACGAAGGCTCCCTACAACATTCCATGACTATAGATATTAACCAGACACAAATTTTAGAAGAATTTTCTAAAATGAAAAATAAAAACCCGTATCACTTTGCTAGGTGATCCGGGTTAATAAAAGACATTCTGATTTAGTTTTTTTCTATTCCTTTATAATTAATTGATTAAGTTTTTTAGATACATATTACATTTTAACCATACATAATGGCATGTATATATTGCATTTTTATTGACAACAATGTAATGTAGGATTAAAATATATTTGAAATGGGGTGTCCACATGGCAGTCACAACAAAAGAGGGCATTTTGAAAGTACTACGTGCATTTAATCCTTGGTGGGTGAGCGGTACTGTGAATCCGGCTCTTTGCCCCGATTATAAACGATTTGCCTATTATGAGGCGTTGAAACGACTGGAATCTGAAGATATCCGACGAACAGTCGTTTTGACCGGCACGAGGCGGGTGGGGAAAACCACCATTCAGTATCAGATGATTAACACCCTGATAAAACAGGGGGTTTCACCCCAGCGCATCGTCTTTGTGTCACTGGATCATCCCATGTTAAAATTGGCAGGATTCAATGATGTGTTGGAGTGCTACCATGAAAATATCCATGCAGATCAGAATGCGTATTATTTCTTTGATGAAGTTCAATATGCCTCAGACTGGGCTGTGTGGTTAAAAACAATTTATGACACTCAACCGGGTACGAGGGTAGTCGCAACGGGCTCAGACAGCCCTGCACTGGTTCGCGGCAGCACTGAGAGTGGTGCTGGGCGCTGGACAGTCATACAAGTTCCCACACTATCCTTTTATGAATATTGCGCTTTGATTGGTTTACCCAATCTTCAGCTTGACCCTACCCTCAAGCCCTCACTCCTGCTGAGAATGACACTACAAGAACGTGGGC
>CAZHAJ010000160.1:0-3734 GCA_964530215.1 uncultured Peptococcaceae bacterium
AAGAGCATGATGCAGAAAAAATCATGTCCGTAGCCGACAGGGCATTATATAAAGCGAAAGAGAAGAAGAACGTGGTTGTATTTTTAACGGAATAACAGGAAAAGACGAACTACAGTTAGTCTTTGTTTTGATTTGTAACGGAAAAGGGTGTTGATTATATCCAATACAAGCTTTTGATTTTCGTTATTCATTGTGTTCAATCTCCAAAATTAAATCAGTAAAAATAATGTTTTATACATCATGGTCAAGACGTGGATATCATATTGCTTCCAAGTTAAACCAAACGAAAGAGCCATATCTTGACAGATTTCGTTTAAACGAATACAATATCAGATGTATAATTCTTCCTTGGAGGGGTAAGATGAACAGATTTATTACAGTATCACAAATTGCTGAGAAATGGGGAGTTACCGAAAGATATGTTCAAATTCTCTGCAAACAGAGGCGCGTGGATGGAGTGGTTAAGTTTGGGAATTCATGGGCTATACCAGAGGATGCAGAGAGACCCCAAAAATTAAAAAGTGGATTTAAAGGAAGAAGAGAATAGAGAATAATCCAGGTACATGATATTGAGTTTTATGATATATATGGCTCTTTTGTTTTTTGAAGATGTGAATAAATGGGGGATTGTATGGATATAAAATATCAAATATTCATTAGTTCGACTTATACCGACTTGAAAGAGGCTCGTGAAAGAATTACAAAGGCTATTCTAAGTTCGTATCATATTCCTATAGGTATGGAAATGTTTAATGCTGGGGATGAGGAACAATGGGAAGTAATCAAGAAAACCATTGATGTATCAGATTATTATGTGCTTATAATCGGGCATCGATATGGCAGCTTAACCGATGAAGGTATCAGTTATACTGAAAAAGAATACAGATATGCTAAAGAAAAAGGAATCCCAATACATGTTTTTATCAGAAAAGATGACGTAGCAACAAAACCTGATGAAAGAGAAGAAAACACTGACTCAATTCTAAAACTTAAAGCCTTTAGGGAAGAAGCCAAAACTGGTAGGATAGTTGATTTTTGGGAGCATATTTCAGAATTAGAGAACAAAGTTCTATTATCTTTATTTAAGGCTATCAATTCTAAGAAAGGGATAGGATGGATAAGAGCAGACAAAGTTGATGTCGCTGCGATGTCAGATGAACTTGTCAGGCTGAGTAAAGAAAATCATGACCTAAGGAACGAAGTAAAACGTCTTGAAAGCATGATTAAGGCTCGAAACCCTAAAATAGATGTCAAAATAAATGATGGCAATGACTTGAAACTTGAGATAATTAGAAGAAATGATTATAAATTATATGAACCGGTTAAATATGAAGATTTACCTGAAGAAGTATCCAATTACATGCAACCTGATGTAATAAATGAATATAATACTCAATTGAGCAAGATTCATGAATTAAATAATTATAATGATGCAATAAGTTCAATTAAGTATATAAAAGATAATCAGATAAAGCCTACCATCACTGTAACTAATACCGGAACTGGAAAGGCTAATGATATCGATATAACCATTGAATTTCCCGATGAAGTTGTAGTTATGAAAGATAAAAAATTAAATTTGGATTTGGATAAAGTTGAAAAACCAGAAGGATTACCTAAACATCCATACGATTTGGCTAAAGAGAGACGACAGGAAGAAATGCTAAAACAGCATCCTGAATTAAAAGCTGCAATAAATATAAGCAAAATGGCGAATGCATTTCGTATAAATGATTCATTTAGAAGTGCAGTTAATTTGAGTTCTATAGCAGACAGTGTAGGTAAATTTAGCATTCATCAATCGTTATCAGTATTGGAGAAAGAAAATAAAATTGATATAAGCATTAACGATTTGCTTCATACAAATGAAATAACCTTTGACGATGAAGATTTTATAATCATCCCCAAAAAATCCGGATGCTATGAAATTAAGGTATCAATTATATGTGAAGAATATGAAACAAGGGATGAATTCCTTATACCTGTTACTATTGAAGAAACAGTCAAGTATTTCGATGTAGAAAATTATTTGTAGAAAGGCTATTATTAGATATAGGATAGACGAAAGGGAATCAGTATTATAAATATAAAGCAAAACTTATTTAACAGGGGTTGTTTAGTTTTTGAGGTGAGCAATATTCATGAAAAACGTCAAGCAAATATTAAAAATCGCAATATATTTAGTTGTTATTACCTCGATAGTGATTCTGTTATCATTACAGCCATCGGTATCATTTTATTTGTCGAACAAATCACATGACATAACCGTAATAATAGGGGTAATCCTGATAATTGTTGTAACAACTGCCATTACTCTATTTGTTGATAAAAAGGCCATAACCGAAAACATAATAGAACAAATGAGAAGGTTAAAAGGAAAATTTATTTGGAAGCCATCAGTTCCGATAAAAAGTAATAAGGCAACAATTCAGCCAATTATAAATTATCCCAAAGATTATAAAATGGACTTTCGTAATTTTAATATTAATGGAATGGTCGAAGGAGTAGAGGCTTTTAAACAAGCTGTTATCAAATTTGTTAATACTCCAAAAAACAAATATAAAATATATGAAGGTACGAAATATGGTACAGAACATTCTTTGTTTACAGTTAATGGTAGTGAAGAGTTTGCTCGTCAAGCAAATAGTTTAGCTGAACAGATTGTTGATTATTACGGTGAATGGATAGATAAAATATATTGCATTAAAAGAAATGGGCACTACTTGATTATTGAAATAAAAGTTCACGGAATAGCTGAAACACTATGTGTTGAAATACCAAACTTTGACAAAAGGAGCCAAGAAAGAAAAAATAAAACGTAACTACATAAAGGGATTTTTGGGATATTAGGTGTTTTATGAAAACAGATAAAGAAAACGTAACAACAGCTGCAGAAGCAGCTCTTAGTGTGACCAATTCAATAAAAGTAAAAGTAGACGAGAAAGATGCATGCGGCATCCTAACCGAAAACCTAAAAAACCTCATCTTGTGCTGCCCAAAGAAGTTTGAGGATATTGTGGTCATATGTATTGGTACAGATCGATCCACAGGGGACAGTCTTGGTCCACTGGTGGGGACATTTTTGAGAAGAAGAAGGAAAATAAAAAGGATAGCCAGGGTATTGGGATGCCTGGAGTATCCAGTTCATGTCAAAAACATGGATTTTTTCCTTCATACCGTGCAAGAGGAAAAAACCCTTATCATTGCTGTCGATGCTGCTATAGGAAGAGAAGAAAGTATCGGTAAAATTCATATGTATGAAGGATGTCTTTACCCAGGGAGCGGGGTCGGTAAAAAGATGAGAGATATTGGGGATATATCTATATGTGGGATCGTGAATTCTTCCATGGATAAAATGGAAGATTTAAATCAAATAGTACTCCAAAACACCAGGCTGAGCCTGGTTTACAATATGGCAATTTTAATTGCGGAGGCGGTAAATAAAGGATTGGCAGGTTTGGCGGATATGGAGAAAGGCAGGGAGAAGGAAGCAAAGTTAAAAGTATTAAAGTGAAGTAAATGCTGTTTCCTAGTCTCTGGTTTATAGATTAACCTATATACTTACATTTAATCATAAACAGCAGTAAATTGGAGGCTATTCCTGACAATAACCGGCCAAATTTGGAACCCCGCTTACCTGCTTTATTCTCCCGGGTAACACCCGCTAACCCCTTATAGCTTTTTAAACTCGATATACTCCTTTAAAATCTGTTCAGGTTTTTCAAATTGCATTC
>CAZHAJ010000161.1:0-3729 GCA_964530215.1 uncultured Peptococcaceae bacterium
GATCACCCCAACAAAACCTAATATAGGGTGAGAAAGACCTGATACATCCTCCGGTATAGCTGTTTTATCCCAATCAGCCTGAGCAAATAGGTTTACATCCGCAGCATTTGGAATTAGATAAGTATTTTCAGCAAATATTTTTTTAGACTGATAAAGCCCCAAGGCACTGGTAAAAACCACATCACAATTGCCCAAAAGCTGCTGTTCCATTTTTAAAACAGTCTTTTTATTCACCAGTCCGCCAAACTCCGAATGCTCATCCACACAATCATATACCAGCAAACTAGGTTTCAACCCTTCGGCTAAAGTCAGGGAACCGGGAAGATATGTCCAAACCACCGGGTCGTTGAAGGCATATTTTTTCATGATTTTTTTAATAAACAATAGCATCCATTTTTGATTCAGCCAGTTGATCCACCGAAAAACATTGCCAAAGGGCAAAACCACCGGCGGTGAGTAAAGATATATATTCTCACCTTCAAGCCGGGCACCCTTCGTCCATTGATGCCACTTAAACCATAAGCTCCGATCCTTTACAACCGATAAAAGGGTAACCGGAGGCTCTATATATAAGATTTTGTTTGTTTTGGGCATTCTGGACATTAACTGCTGGGATCTATTCCAGATAGGCTCCCAGTCCACAGGTCCAATGCATACTATATTTTTGCCTTCAAAATAATTGACTGTCATGATATACCCCCGGCAAGTTTCCTTACTATATCAATGGCGGCCATCGGGCCGCCATTTTTTAAAAGAGCAATTTGAATTAATCAGCTGCTAAACCTTTTCCATAATCTTTTGGTAAACTGCTTCGGTTTTACGTGCCATGGCTGCCGCACTAAACTTTTCTTCCACTACAGCCTTAGCAGCCAAAGCCATTTCTTTTGATTCCTGGGGATGCTCCAGCACCCACAGTATACATTTGGCTAATGCCTCTTCATCGGCCGGAGGAACCAACAGTCCGGTGGTGCCGTGTTCAACAATTTCCGGCAACCCTCCAACCGAAGTAGCTACCACGGGGACTCCCACCGCCATAGCCTCCAAAGCTGTGAGTCCAAAACCTTCCCATAGGGAAGGGACAACCAGCAGATTTAAATCCGGCATCACTTCAGATACATTAGAAATAAAACCGGTAAAAGTAACATACTCAGAGATACCCAAATCATTGGTGAGTTCTTCCAAAGCCTCTCGCTCGGGACCGCTCCCCACCACTAAAAAGTGTATATCCTTTCTGTTTTTTAGCAGCTCCGCAGCAGCCTTTAGAAAATAACGATGTCCCTTTACCTGATGAAGACGCCCCACAATTGAAACCAAGGGAACATCTTCAGCGATACCGGCCCTTTTTCTCCAGCCAGGGTCAATATGCTCTTTCCCACGAAATATTTGGGGATCTAAACCATTATAAACAACGGTTATCTTTTTTTCCGGGATTCCCTGCTTAATTAAAGCCTTTTGCAGCCCGCCGGACACCGCGACAAAATGGTTGGTCATACTGCGGGAAGCTTTTTCTATAAACATATTGGCCAGTCTGCTGAAAGTATCCGGATAATCCTGTGCCAACATACTATGGACAGTGGTTATTACCGTCCCCACTCCGGACATTTTGGCCGCCAGTCTTCCCACCAAGTTGGCCCTAACCCCGTGAGTATGAACAATATCTATTTTATCATTGATAATATTTTCCCTGAGTTTAGTAACAATACCAAAGTCCAATTTGTGACGCATTGGGATGGAATACGACCTTATACCTGCCTCCCTGGCCACCTTTACGAAAGGATCTGCAAAAAGGCAACACACTGAAACCTCCACCACATCGGGATCAATGGCAGTGGCCAGATTTAAAATGTGTCGTTCGGCTCCGCCAAATTCACCCCCGCCTATCACGTGGAGAACCCTTAAATGTCTCAACGTTAGTGCCTCCTTGGCCTTGTTCTCACCATTTTATCAATTTCAACGTCTTTCTACAAGGAGTTTTTACCTTCAACAAGGTTATGGATGTGTTATTATCTATGGTGTATAATAAATTAGAACCACATACTGCTACTGTTTGCGGGGAGGATTAGTCTTGTTGGGATTGCATACTCTTTTTAAAAATAGTTATGTCTTTCAATTTATCATCGGTAAACTACAAAGCTTAAATAATACTTGGAAAGAAAGCGGAACTTATAATTTTTTAAGCAGTGCTCCCTGCTATACCACCGAGCACTGCACTCAAAATTCTTCATTCATTTCCGCCGCATCCAAAGTATTTCACCTTCTGATGCAGCCATTAATTGAATTGGGAAGGTTTTTCCGGCAGCAGGCTCGCTGGAGCAAGCTGAACATGAATAATTTAAATACCCCGATAGTTCTAAAAGAAAGTCAATTATGGAAAACAGCGTCCGGTATTAGGGTGGAGAGTGCCCTTTGGCTGCTTATATTTTACCCTGTAATTGATTTTGCGCTCCGCAAACTATCTGTCCTAAACTTTTTAGCATCTGGTTGGGATGAGCTCCTTCTGCTCACCATAATAATGGCATGGCCCCTTCAGATGGCCTTGAGAGGCAAAATATATTATCGCTATACCCCGTTGGATATTCCCATTATGATTTATGCAGGACTCACCTTGTTCCTGTTCTTTATGAGGTCATGGAACGTTCCCTTGGCGATTGAGGGCGCCCGTGTGTATCTGCAATACCTTCTTTGGTTTTTTGCAGGCTCAAATCTTCTTCTGAATCAAAGGCAGTTTAACGCCCTTATGAAGGGCGTTTTGACAGTTGCCATGGTAGTGGCAGTTGTAGGCATATTTCAACATATAATTGGCGTGGAAACCCCCGCGGAGTGGGTAGATAAAGCGGAAGCAGGGATTCAAACCAGAGTGTTCTCTATCGTGGTTAGCCCCAATGTACTGGGAAGTCTCCTTATTCCCTTTATCATGATTGCAGCGGGTCAGCTTCTTTCCGCAAGAAAAGCATGGGAACGATGGGCTTATCTTGGTGTTTTGGCCACCTTGACAGCTTGCATGATTTTCACTTACTCACGGGGAGCGTGGTTGGCCCTGGCCTTGGCAGTAGTTGTTTTCTTCTTTTTATACAACCCCCGCTTACTCATAGTGGCTCCATTTGCTGCTATTGCCGCAATTAAACTGGTGCCCGGTATCGGCAATAGATTCAGCTATCTATTTTCTTCAGCTTATATAAACAGCAGCCAACGGGGGGGGAGATTAGCCCTTTGGCAGGCAGCCTTGGATAAGTTTAAGAACGATCCGATATTTGGCTCCGGATTTGGCACCTTTGGAGGTGCTGTGGCAGCCCGTAAGGTTCCCGGGGGTTTTTACGTGGATAACTTTTATCTGAAAACCTTGGCCGAAAGCGGCATCATCGGGTTAACAGCCTTTGTTTGGCTTATTCTTAGCCTTATCCGATGTGGATATTCAGCTTTCAAAAGCATTAGCCAACACAACCTAAAAACAATGGCCGCCGCAATATTGGCCGGTCTCGTTGGGGTGGCTGCCCACAACGGAGTAGAAAATATCTTTGAAGTTCCTATGATGGCCAGCTACTTCTGGTTACTGGCCGGAATGCTTTTAGCACTGCCAACCATCCCGACAATAGAGTTGCCCGAAGAGCAACTTGATTCCACCAAAATACAGAATTCAGGAGACAGGAGTTAGGAGTCAGAATAAACACTAAAATAGCTATCAGCTATCAGCTATCAGCTATCAGCTATCAGCTATCAGCTATCAGCTAT
>CAZHAJ010000162.1:0-3707 GCA_964530215.1 uncultured Peptococcaceae bacterium
AGGCAAAAAAATCCTTCTTTGGGTCTCCTGGTCAAAGCTTCATTTTTTCTTAGATGAGTATTGCCCTGATTTTATTATTTATGATTATCTGGATGATTTCTCCACATGGCATCCTTATCTAAAGCCCATGGTAGATGCCGCCGATATTGTCTTCTCCACCTCAACAGCCCTCCAAATCCAAATTGAAACACAATTTCCTCAAAAACCCAATTTTTTAATTCCCAACGGCTGTGACCTAGAGCATTTTAAGCAAGGAAAAAAAACACCAAAACCCCCTGAATTTGCAAACCACAAAGGCCCTGTTATCACCTATTGTGGCGCTTGGGCTAAATGGATCGACCATAGATTGGTAAACAAGATAGCCATGGAATTTCCAGATGCGCTAGTGGCCATTATCGGAGCAGAATTTGGTTCTCGGGTCGGCTGTGAAATACCTAATTTAAAATATCTCGGATATAAATCTTATTCCAATCTACCCGCCTATCTGTCCCACAGCTCGGTCTGCATTATACCATTTTTGATTGACGATATTACAGTTGCAACCAACCCCATTAAAATGTATGAGTACTTAGCATCGGGAACGCCTGTGGTATCAACTGATATTCCCGAGGCAAGATCCATTCCATCGGTACATATAGGGGAAACCCATGCTGCATTTCTTGAAAAAATCCGTTTGATTCTTTGCCAACAAATTACATTAAATAAAGCTACAGTAGATCGCTGGTTGTTGCAACGCACCTGGGAAAAGCGATTTGATGAAATTTTTGTTGTTTTAAAAAAATATTATTTAACCGATTAGAAAAATAAATCTAAGTAGCTTCGATACAGGGGATTTAAGCAGTTTTCCCAGAGAAACTTTTGCAATATATGTGTTTTCAAACGGGGCTGTCCCATATGTGACAGCCCCGTTTCAATTGCGTTTATAACATCCGATTCGTCGTACGGATCACAATAAACGGCCATATCTTCAAAATATTCTTTTGCGCTCCCCTCCTTTGTAGACACGATATTACAGCCACAGGCCCCGGCTTCTAAGCTGGATAATCCGGGGGTTTCAACAAAGCTGCAAAGGGTGTGAAGCATTGCCCCGGTATAAAGCTCTGCCAGCTCAAAGGATTTTAAAAAGCCTTTATAAATAACATTTTTATATTTCAAACACTTTTTGAGATAATCTTTATTTTTTGCTTCCCCGGCTAGAATCAAACGTAAGCCCAGCTGGTGGGCAGCCTTTGATATTGCAAGCTGATTTTTTCGGGGACATACTCTTGCCACACATAAAATATACTCTTCTCTCTTTTTATTTGAAAAAGTCTTTTGTCTGTTTAAAAAATCTTTTTGGTCAAGTCCATTATAGACAATAGTTGTAGGAAGCCCCGCCCCATACTCTCGCTTTATAAGCTCCGACTCCATTATACTGGAGGGATAGATACAGGTGCTTCCCTCCAAAACCTCCCTTCTGAATTTTTCAAAGGAATTCCAGAGTATAATCTGGTCTGGGTTTTTTATATATTCGTAATATTGTCTAAGCGTCCAATAAATAGGCGTAATCACAATGGGTTTTTTATATTGCTGTGCTGTCTTGAAATATTCATAGGTTTCACTAATACGGGTTAAATTAAATAGATGAATAAGATCATAACTCTCATAATTTCGGATCCCTCCGTTGTTGATATCAACCCAAAAGCCCTTCTTTTTTAGGTAGTTGGCGGTTTTTATTATTTGAACGGAATCTCCCGCCATATTTATTAAATAATCCTCTCTTATGCATAATAATATTCTCACCGCCATCCCCCTATTTTTATTAACGGATTTTTCATTATTACATATTATATAATATATAAAATACTACTATGCTGTCATATAGTTGGTATATAAATAGGGATACAATGATGATGGATGCTAACATGAATAATGATACTCCTACATATTCTCAGGATCAACTGCCCTGTCAGGAAGAATGCATCATAACTGCAAAAATTTATGACCAATGCCGGCTGAGGGAGTATATCAAACTAGGTCCCGCTATTTCAAATGAAAATTGTGTATGTACAGTGGTTCACCCCATGATTGTTACCCAGACTTTTGGTAATATTATATGCCCCGGGGAACCCATACGCTTACCAAAATGGGTTAAGCAGATCAAATATGTAAAAAACAGCTTTCAGACAAGAAGTGTGACAATTTTAAGTATTAACCCTTCCCTTATCAAAAAAGGATATTGGGATGTAAATATTCGATTCGTTTTTGATTTCGAACTTAAGCTCTATGGAAATTTCTTAACTCCCATTGAAATCATATGCCAGACCTGTGGAGACAATTCCACCACCCAAAGCGAAAACCGAAAGAACTTTTTACGATGCTCTGTAAGCTTTGAAACAAAGGTAACTTTATCAGGTCCAAAAGATTCACCTTTCATTTCCAGTGACCTATTGCCTCAACAGCCTTACGCCTATCCTGGCGCCCCCCATGCTTTTGTGGAGACATGGGCTGAACCGATAGATTTTAAATTGGTAAAACCGGATGAGTCGGGATGCTATCAGGATCTGTTTGATGATACCTACCATGAGCCATTTCAATACATCTATGCTTGTATTGCTATCCTTGCACATATTAAACTATTCGGGTTTGCTTGTTTGGGCGTTGAGGCAAAAAAATGCCCCTGCCCCAAGAACTGTCCCCATTTTGATGAGGATCCGTGCGAATACTTTTCCGATATGCCATTTCCTACTGAGCTGTTTCAACCATGACATGTACCAAAAAACCTATGCTTAACATAAATAAAAAAAGCTGACATCGTGTAAAAGACGGTGTCAGCTTTCTTATCTAAAAGATATTTTCTTTATTTATTCTTATTGAGTTTATTGCTGGGTTGTTTGCATATCCTTTTCCCGGTCGGCAATGGCATCTTTTCTGGAAAGATTAATTCTACCCTGTTTATCAATTTCAATAACCTTGACTAAAATCTCGTCTCCAGGCGCTACCACATCCTCTACCTTTTCCACCCTTTTATTATCAAGTTTAGAAATATGAACCAAACCTTCCTTACCAGGAGCAATCTCCACAAAGGCACCAAAATTCATAAGCCGTGTTACCTTACCCATAAAAATAGCCCCTACCTGCGGATCCAAAGCAATGCATTCAATAGTTTTTAAGGCTTTATAAACCGCATCTCTATCTACTGCTGAAATAAATATCCTGCCGCCATCCTCAATGTCAATTTGGGCACCGGTATCAGCAACAATTTTTTGAATTACCTTTCCTCCTGCACCAATTACTTCTCGGATTTTGTCTGGGTTAATCTTTGTGCTAATCATCTTGGGTGCAAACTGATTTACATCCTCTCGAGCCTTGTCAATACACTTTAACATAACCTCGTCTAAAATATAATACCGGGCATCTCTGGTCTGCTCTAAGGATTTTTTGATGATTTCTGGAGTCAGTCCATCAATTTTAATATCCATCTGAATACTAGTAATTCCCTGCTTTGTACATTCTACCTTAAAATCCATATCTCCAAAGAAATCTTCAAGACCTTGGATGTCTACCATGGTAAGCCACTCCTCACCCTCGGTCACGAGTCCACAGGAAATTCCCGCTACCGGTGCGGTAATAGGAACCCCGGCATCCATCAAAGCCAAAGTAGAGCCACAGATAGACCCCTGAGATGTAGAACCGTTGGAAGAAAGCACCTCTGATACCAAACGAAT
>CAZHAJ010000163.1:0-3663 GCA_964530215.1 uncultured Peptococcaceae bacterium
GAATAGACCAAACCCCTTTGCTCCCTTATTTCCTGAAATAGCCTGGAACTAAGACCACCACCCAATATAGTGTTAACCAGCTGGAAAGTGTATATTTGTTCATGCCCCAAAGGCAAACCGCCACTGCCGATACAAAGATGCACCTGCTCAGTGTCTTTAGAGCGGCAAATCACTTTTTTTTCAGGAACAGGACTGCCCAATATCCTGGCTACCGGATCACCCTTTACCCCCCCAAAGTAGCTGTTAATGCTCTCAACCACTTGGCTGTGGTTGATATTCCCAGCCACCGAGATTACAATATTTTGGGGAACGTAGTACTTATTCATAAAATCCAAAAAAGTATTTCTTTCAATTCTTTCTATTACCTCGGCATAGCCTATTATAGGTCTTCCCAGAGGGTGGTCCTGCCATATGGTACTGGAAAACACGTCATGAACTAATTCATCAGGGGTATCTTCGTACATTTTTATTTCTTCGATAATTACATTTCTCTCCCGTTCAATGTCACAGGAAGAATAATTAGAGTTAAAAAGCATATCCGACAGAATGTCAAAGGCCAGATCCATATGTTCATCCAACACTTTGGCGTAATAACAGGTGTATTCTTTAGTGGTAAAGGCATTTAACTGCCCACCCACTGCATCCAAAGCTTCCGCTATCTGCTTGGCAGTTCTTTTGCCGGTCCCTTTAAACATCATATGTTCTACAAAATGTGATATACCCGCTATATCATCGTTCTCATCACGGGAACCGACATTCATCCATATTCCAACAGCCAACGAATGCACATGTGGAATATCCTCCGTCAATAACTGAATACCATTTGCCAGTGTCGTTTTATTTATCAATATAGACCTCCCAAATCCCCAAATAAGTGTCATATATGAGAGACAGAACTCTTACCCCCATCTCCCCTATTAGGCAATAGAATAGACGCTTCGATACTAACTTAACAAATCCTTTCTAAAATGACAAATTAAATATTATTATTTTCAAAAGTTATAAAAAAATGCATTTTTAGTGAATAATGGCTTAAATAGTGTGATTTAGACTCCGAACACTGCTGTCCCCGGTGTCGATACCCTTCATCAGTTCAGGAATGGTAACAATCTCATAGTCTTTTTCTTTTAGTTGTTTGATAATCTCGGGCAGTGCCTTTACTGTGGGGGCAGTTGGATGCATCAGTATAATTGCTCCGTTATGGACTTTGTCAGTGACCCTTTGAAGCAACACTCCGGGTGAGGGCAACTGCCAATCAATAGTATCCACCGACCACAAGATAGTTGTGTAATCTGCCTCGTCGGCTGCCTGCAGTACAGCAGGACCTCTCTCCCCATATGGCGGAGCATAATATTTTGGTTTAACACCGGTGGCCTTTACGATAACTTCCTCAGCTTTTTTTATATCCCGGAGGTTTCCTGCTTTTGAAAGCCTGTCGGGATGAGGATGAGACCACCCATGACTTCCTATCTCGTGTCCTTTTTTTGCTATTGAAGCTGCAATCTTAGGAAACTTTTCAACCCAGGTTCCGCCTAAAAAAAACGTTGCCTTTACTTTGTTTTGCTCAAATATTTCCAGCATCTCGGGAATATGCTCTTCTCCCCAGAAAACGTTAACTGCAATAGAAACTTCTCTGTCTTTGCCGCTTCCTTGATAAATGGGTTGACTGTGGGAAACAGGAACAAGCTGATTCGAGTAAAACAATACGCCGGTTAAAAATATCACAGCCAAAATTAACAGATAAGTTTTTTGTCTGATATCTTTTAAGCTAATTAAATAAAGCCTCATAATTATGCATCTCCTTTTTGGTATTATCAGCAACCTCAGCTAAAAAATACCTATGCGCATAATGAGGCATATATAACCTGGGAGTCAGTATGCACCGAAACAATTACTTAACTTATTTTAAGCCGGGAGCAATCAAATTTTCGCTTACTCCCTTTACAATCTCAACCTTGCCTATACAAACAGGCAGAACGAAGGTTAACTCTGATGAAATTACCTTTTTGTCTTTCTTTATTGTTGCTATTAAATCTTCCCTGTTGAAATCTGAAGGCATTTGAACGGGCAAACCCACCCTTATTAAAAGATTTTTAATCCTTTGAGCTTCGGTTTCTGCCAAAATGCCCATATTTACTGCCATCTCAGCTGCCTCCACCATACCAATGGAAACAGCCTCACCATGTCTAAAAATCTTATATTCTGTTAGGGCTTCCACAGCATGCCCAATTGTATGCCCAAAATTAAGAATTGCCCTAACACCTTTTTCTGTTTCATCCTCTTTAACCACTGCTGCTTTACACTGACAGGAAATTCTTACTGCCTCTCTCATGGCAATGGGATCCAAGGACATTAGTTTTTCTAGATTTTCTTCCAGCCAGTTGAAAAAATGTTTATCTGAAATGACACCGTATTTAATCACTTCAGCTAAACCTGCCTGAATTTCTCTCTCAGGCAAAGTTTTTATAACAGATAAATCTGCCAGCACTGCAATGGGCTGATAGAAAGCCCCGATTATATTTTTCCCCTTGGGATGATTAACCGCTACTTTCCCCCCCACACTACTGTCCACTTGAGCCAATAAAGTGGTGGGAATCTGTATAAAAGGAACCCCACGCAGATATGTAGCTGCCACAAATCCGGCTATATCTCCCACTACCCCTCCTCCTAGAGCTATAATGGGTGTCTTGCGGTCAACCTTATACCGATATGCTGCGTCATACAGTCTTTGGGCAGTTTCCAATGTCTTATATTCCTCACCATCCGATATCTCTACAGGTTGGGGAAGGATACCTCCCTTTTGCAGCTGTTTATACACTATATCCCCATAAAGGGCTGATACCGTGGGATTGGTAACCACCATTGCACGGTCACTGCTTATTATATCCCCCAAAATATTGTTCATCGAGCCAAGAAGGTTCTCTGCTATATGGATATAATAGCTTCTGTTTCCCAGGTCTATTTTTACGGTATCTGACATATACTTACTCCCTTTCCTTCAATAATGCGATTATTCTGTCCGCTATCGTTGGTATATCCTCTCCATCAATCTCTATCTCAAGATCAGTAGCCAGAGTGTATACTTTATCCCTCTCAGCCAATAATTCCCTTATTCTTACTTCCAAGTCCTCCGCTCCCGCCAATAAAGGCCGGCTGTCAACATTCTCCAGCCTTTTTAATATTACTTCCGGAGAACAACGCAGTAAAACCGTTATCCCACTGTTTTTTAATGCAGCAACATTGTCCGGATTAAGAACGGCTCCTCCACCTGTAGCTATTACAAGATTCTCTCTGTTGGCAACTTTTTTTATGACCCTGCTTTCTAGCTCACGAAAATATGCAGAATCATATTTTGCAAAAATGTCTTTCACCGATATTCCCATTAACTTTTCTATTTCATCATCTGTATCCACAAAAAGAAATCCCAGCTTTTCTGCCAGCACACGTCCCACGGTTGTTTTCCCGCTGCCCATAAAACCCATTAAAACAATATTTTTCATCTTCATTCCTCACTTGGTAGCTCTATCAGCTATCAGCGGCCAGCCACCAGCTTATAGCTTACAGCCTATAGCTTACAGCCTATAGCTTATAGCTTATAGCTGATAGCTTATAGCTGATAGCTGATAGCTGATAGCTGATAGCTGATAGCTGATAGCTGATAGC
>CAZHAJ010000164.1:0-3638 GCA_964530215.1 uncultured Peptococcaceae bacterium
GCATACGGTAGATTTACCGGACTTAAATACGCAGTAATATACGGTGGAGTTTCTCAAATTCCCCAAACGAGTGTTTTAAGAAAAGGTGTAGATATTATTGTGGCAACTCCGGGCAGACTACTTGACTTAGTGAGTCAGAAATATATCCATTTAGGTTTTCTGAAGATGTGGGTGCTTGATGAAGCTGACCGCATGCTTGATATGGGGTTTTCCCATGATATAAAGAGGATTATGAAGCTGTTGCCGATTCATAGACAAACGCTATTGTTTTCAGCAACGGTGCCTCCGGAAATCATGAAGCTGGTTGAGTCGATTCTGAAGAACCATGTTAAGGTTGCGGTAACTCCCGTTTCATCTCCGGTTGAATCTGTTAATCAGTCAGTATATCTTGTTGCCCGGAAGGATAAAAAAACGTTACTGATGAAGTTGTTGAACGACAGAAGCTTGGATTCTGTGCTCGTGTTCACCCGGACCAAGCATGGAGCAGACAAAGTGGCCAGAAGTTTGGTAAATAAGGGAATCGTTGCTCAAGCCATTCATGGTAATAAATCTCAGGTTGCCCGGCAACAGGCTTTAAGCAACTTTAAATCTAAGCGTACCAGAGTGCTTGTTGCAACAGATATAGCTGCCAGAGGTATTGATGTACAGGAGTTGTCGCATGTGATAAATTATGACCTTCCAGACACTCCTGAAACATATGTTCATAGAATAGGACGAACTGGAAGGGCGGGAATGTGTGGCACTGCATTGTCCTTCTGTGACACAGAAGAAAAAAGTTGCCTGATAAATATACAGAAACTTATTTCCAAAAAGATTCCGGTTATATCGTTTTAAATCTGTGGGATGGCTGCTTAAATACTATTTTTGGAAGAGATAGGAGGTGAATAAATTTGCCGGACAAAACGATTACATGCAGGGATTGCAATTCAACTTTCATATTTAATGAAAGAGAGCAAGCATTTTACAAAGAAAAAGGCTTCGATAACGAGCCGCAAAGATGTCCTGATTGCAGAGCAGTAAGAAAAAAACAGCAACAGCGGGGAAGCGGAAACAGGTATTAAAAGAAAGATCTTTACTCTCATTCTTGAATATTGAGTGCATGTAGACAAACATATAGAAATAGCAGCTAAACTTTATAATTGGGTGTGCATTTTCAAGAAGACCTTTATTTTTTGCTTGCTTTACCACATCTTCTGCAGAAAGACCATAATAAAGATAAAAGGGCTGGCAGGAGATCAGCTGGAGCTGGGGCACGTAGGGCGTTTGAAGGTTTACAAGTGAGAGTTAATAGAAGGAAGGTCTTTTATATGGAAAAGTTAAAAGTTGCAGCAAAATCTAATCCTAAATTGGTCGCCGGAGCTTTAGCAGGAGTTATCAGAGAGAAGGGGCAAGCTGAGATGCAGACAATTGGAGCAGGCGCACTAAATCAGGCAATTAAAGCAGTGGCTATTGCTAGAGGGTTTATGGCCCCCAGTGGTATTAATCTTGTTTGTATTCCTGCCTTTGTCGATGTTCAAATAAACGGAGAAGAAAGAACAGCAATAAAGATTATTATTGGGCCACGTTAAGGGGAGTTAATCGTATTTCGATTTAAAGGGGAGGTTTTTGAGATGACCGAACAAGGAAAAACATCACCTTAGCAATTAGGCATTATTAGCATTGCAGATGAAGTGTTCTCCCCCATAACCGGCCTGGCTGCGATGGACGTGGAAGGGGTGGCGGCTATGAGCGGCGGGATAGCTGGAGGAATCGTCGAGGTGCTGGGTCGCAAAAATTTTTCCAAGGGCGTAAAAGTGGAAGTGGATACGATAAAGTCGAAAAAAGGAATTTATGCGGGACAATTTAAGGATGGTCGGCAACATGGCAAGGGGACATATACCTGGCCGGATGGAGCCATGTATATTGGTGAATACAAAGACGGCCGGCGGCATGGCCGAGGAATATATATTTTCCCGGATGGTGCAAAATATGGTGGTGAATGGATAGGCGGTAGGCTCGTAAAATAAGCAGGTGGATACCTAATTTGATTATGTTGCAGTTGGGGAAAAATCTTCAGTCATTTGTTCCGTCGTCTCCAGGAAGATCGTGGTTCAGTACTTTTTGTAGTACTTTTTAACTCCTAAATAAAATAAAATCCATTTAACCTTTTTCACTGTAGCATCTTTAAAAACTTGCTTTTCAATTTTGCTTATCTTTTTGTCTACCAATGTGCTTTTTAGGGTAAACAGACGAGATGTTCTGGCGACTGTGGGTTTGGAAGCCCGAAATGGACGGCTACCAGATGGCCCGGGCATTTCGCGCCGATGACGATTTAAAAAGCGTCTGCCTGGTCTCCCTGACCGGCTATACCTGGCCGGAGGATATTAGGAAAGCAAAGGAAGCCGGTTTTCATTACCAGCTGGCCAAACCGGCTGAACTGGAGAAATTACGAAAGACCCATACCCGGCTCACTACTTCTTTGTTTCAACAGTAACAGGTAGAGTTTAACTTTAAAATAACTGACTTGAAGAATTTGCAATTGTTGCTTCCACAAATCCATATACTGGGATCAAGTTGTAAGTACAGCCCTGTCCGATAAGCTTATGAAAAATCGGGTAGGAAAACGGGTGGGGTTTTTTATGTTGAAACTAAATATACATGATAAAATTGATTCGGGCCGGTTTTGCCGGCGCGGTCTTTTTGTTTAATTCAGGTCGGAGTTAGGAAGGGCAAGCTGGGCAGGTATAGGAACTATCTAAAATTTGCTGGGCCAGGAATATGATATGAAATTTTCATTGGAACTTATTTTTTAGTTTACAAGCTTAGCGACGCCGATTCTACAAGAGACGAGGGAGATTGCTAAAGAGCCGCTCATGCTATATTAACAATTACATGTTGGAAAGGTGTATGATGAAAAAACCTTTAAATGACTTGACAAACGAAGAATTGTGGAACTTGTTCCCGATTGTTTTAAGTAAGCATAATCCCAAGTGGAAAGATCGCTATTTTGATGAAAAGAAAGTGCTAGAACATGCTGTGGGTTTACAAAACATTGCCGGCATAAATCATTTCGGCAGTACAGCAGTGCCGGGTTTGATTGCAAAGCCTACCATTGATATACTTTTGGAAATTAAACATGACACCAGTATTGAAAGACTGATTACAGCAATGCAGTCAAACGGATATATCTACAGCGAGCAACCGCAAAACCCGGCCCCTCATATGATGTTTATGAAAGGCTATACACCTGAAGGTTTTAAGGGACAGGTTTTCCATGTTCATGTAAGATACAGCGGTGACTGGGATGAACTTTATTTTAGGGACTACCTTTTGACGCACCCGGAAACGGCAGATGAATATGGCAATCTAAAAAAAAGGCTTCAGGTAAAGTACGAACATGACAGAGATGGCTATACCGATGCAAAAACAGAATTTATAAAAAGGATTACCGGGTTGGCGCGAGGCGAGATTAAAAATCGAGAATAATTATTTTTTGACCTGTCTCAATAAAAATTTTTTGAAACAGTGTTAATTTTGTTGACGATAGTGACATATTCATGCTACAATATCGATAATCAATATCGATAATCGACATAGGGGGCCTAATATGGCCAGGGAAAAGTTCCAGACATTAACAGAACAGATGTTTTACATCCTGT
>CAZHAJ010000165.1:0-3631 GCA_964530215.1 uncultured Peptococcaceae bacterium
AAACACTTAGAAATATAAAAAAAATAGTGTTTCACTAAAAAAAAAAAAATCCTGTGGAGCACATAACAATAAAATACTCACACCCTCGTTGGTTGGTGGAGCGGTGGATCAAGGAGTTAGGATTTGAGGAGACGGTGAAGTTATGTCTTGCCAATAATATGCCTGCTCCCTTTGTGGTACGTGTTAATACGTTGAAAACTACAAAAGAAAGGCTTATTGAATACTTGAACCACGAGGGTATTGTCACTGAAGAAACCAAGTATGCTCCGGAAGGTATTGTGCTGACCGGACTAAAAGGTCTTAGGGGATTTAAGCCATTTGAAGAAGGGCTTTTTCAGGTTCAGGATGAGAGTTCGATGTTGGTATCCCATGCTTTAAAACCTTCCCCCGGGTCTTTGGTGATAGATGCAGCCGCTGCTCCCGGAGGGAAAAGTACCCATATGGCACAGCTAATGGGCAATATGGGGACAATTAAAGCTTTTGACATTCATCCTCATAAAATTAAGCTGATTGAGAATAATTTTGAGAGACTAGGGATTACCTGTATTCAGGCGGAGTTGAGGGATGCCAGGAAAGTGCTTGTTGATATGGATAGAAAAGCTGACTTTGTGCTATTGGATGCTCCTTGCACAGGCACCGGTGTTATACGCAGAAAACCGGACTCAAGATGGAGGAAGGAACCTGAACAGCTTCCTGAAATACTGGAGCTTCAAAAGGAGATGTTGCAAAGTCTTGCTCAAAGTCTTAAGCCGGGAGGAGTTTTATTATATAGTACCTGCTCAGTGCTTCCAGAAGAAAACCAAGAGCAGGTAAAAACTTTTTTAAAAAACAATCCTTCATTTGAGACTGAAGATTTGGAGGGTTTCCTGCCTGAATCGTTGACTCAGGGAAAAGCCTATAAGGGCTATATTCAACTTTATCCACACATACATAATACCGACGGCTTTTTTATCTGTCGTATGAGAAGAAGGGAATAAAGTAATGATTGTAGAAAATAATTGTTGTAAAAATCGGCTCGTTAATCTTAAGGATTTTACTTTGCCTGAATTAAAGAATTTTTTCAGGGAAATAGGGGAGCCTCCCTTCAGAGCAATTCAAGTGGCAGAATGGATATTTGGAAAAGGGGTTAATGATTTTAACCTTATGACTAATCTGTCTGTCCATCTTAGGCAGCGGTTGGCTGAACTGTCATATATCGGCAGTGTAGTAATTCTGAAAAAAAAGGTGTCCGCACTGGACGGTACCATCAAATATTTAATGGGAATGAGAGATGGACAGGCAGTTGAAACAGTCTTGATGAAATATTCCTATGGTCAATCTGTTTGTATATCTACACAGGTTGGCTGTAATATGGGCTGTGTACTATGTGCCTCCACAATCGAAGGAAAGATGCGAAATCTTACTTCAGGTGAGATGTATGCACAGATTCAAGCAGTTCAGGAAGATTCAGGACAACGGGTTAGTAATTTGGTTGTTATGGGCTCGGGAGAGCCTTTAGACAATTTTCATCATACCGTCAATTTTTTAATAAATGTTAACGCTGAATATGGTTATAACATTGGTTTTCGGCATATTACCCTTTCAACATGCGGGTTAGTCCCACAGATAAAACAGTTGGCAGATTTAGGGTTTCCTATTACTTTAGCGGTCTCACTTCATGCTCCCGAAGATAGTCTAAGGAGTAAACTGATGCCCATAAACATAAAATACCCCTTGAAATTGCTGATGGATGCCTGCAGATATTATATTGAAAAAACCGGAAGAAGGATCACCTTTGAGTATGTCATGCTTCAAGATGTGAATGACAGTCTTTATAATGCTGAAAAGCTAGTGGATTTAGTAAAAGGAATACCGTGTCATATTAATTTAATACCATATAACCCGATTTCTGAGAGAAGCTTTAGCAGATCGTCCAAGACTATCCTCAACAGATTTAAAATATTTATTGAGGATGCGGGGATTGATGTGACAGTAAGAAGAGAGCTGGGAGCAGATATAGATGCTGCATGTGGACAGTTGAGAAGGAGTAATATGTTTTCCTATACAAGATAGAGGGAATAATATATTATTTGACTATCACTATTATGGGCCGGGGGTGTAAAAATGGGTTTCTTTTCAGGATTGGAAGGGGGCCTTGAAAGATATATTGAAGCGTTCTTTAAGGGTAAGTTTAAAGGTAAGATACACCCGATGGATATTGCCAAAAAGTTGGCTCGGGAGATGCGTGACCGAAGAAGAATCAGTGTGAATCTGGTCTATGTGCCCAATGAGTATGAGGTTTCCTTAAGCTCGAAAGATTGGGATTCCATAGAATCACTTACTGATGCATTGTCTTTAGAGCTGCAGGATTATCTCCGGCAAAAAGCAGAGGAAAAAGAATACACTTTGGTATCTCAGCCCAGAGTAAGGTTTATTTCCCACGAAGATTTAGAATCCGGTCAAATCAAGATTGTTGGAAATTTTGTGGGTGCTTCCATAACTGAGGGAGGGGTTTCGGGGTTTGAAGAAACCATGAAATATCGACCCATTAAAGATACGGCTCCTGTGCCGGTTATTAATCCGGATTTACAATATAAACTGGAGGTCATAGATGGTCCTTTGGCGGGAAAAAGCTTCAAACTGGATGATTACTCCATGATTATCGGCCGAAGGGACTCTTGTGATATCGTCTTGCCTGACGAGAGTGTCTCCAGAAGACATGCCAGGCTGGAACCCCAAAAGGAAGGTTGGTTAATTTCAGATCTAAACAGCGGCAATGGGATTTATGTTAACGGAGTAAGGATAAGTGCCGCTGTCCTTAAATCAGGAGATACTGTAAAACTAGGCGCTACTCTTTGCGTCTTCAAGGTGGAATTTTAAATTGCTGGATTTTATACTGTGGATTTTCCGGATTATTTTCTTATTGCTTTTATATTTTTTTATCTTTCAACTTATAAAAATGATGTTCCGGGATTTAAAGCAATCCACGGAGAATCAAGGAATGTCTTATTCTGCTCAGATAAGCCCTAATGAAATAACGGCTGCTAATGTTTTGCCATTGCCAGGGGCCGAAGCCGGTTTGTTGGTACTGGCTTCTGACAGCCAGGAATTAACAAAGGGAACAGTCTTCCCCCTTAGATCCGGTGAAGAATTTAAGTTGGGTCGCGGGTCAGATAATAACATTGTATTGGTGGATCCCTTTGCCTCCTTAGAGCATGCCGAAGTCTATGGACAGGGAGGACAATATTGGCTTGCTGATAGGGGAAGCAAAAATGGTACATTTCTAAATGATGTAAGTATTGATAAACCCACAGTTTTAACAGATAAGGATACAATTAGAATTGGAAGTGTAACCCTGCAGTTTGTGAGGTGGACATATGAAATGGAGTCAGGCGACCGAAGTCGGCTTGGTTAGAAAGCAAAACGAGGATTCCGTCTGCATAATCCCTGAACTTGCTTTTTTTGCAGTTGCTGATGGCATGGGGGGGCATAAAGCAGGGGAAGTAGCCAGCAAGATGGCATTGGTAACTCTGGCAAAAAAACTTGTAAAAACAAAAAAATCAAATATGGTGGAAAGCCTATTGGATGGTGTTCGTCAGGCAAATCTTGAAATTTACAACTCATCCAAAATGGAGGATACTAATAGGGGTAT
>CAZHAJ010000166.1:0-3554 GCA_964530215.1 uncultured Peptococcaceae bacterium
CCTATACCTTTACCCCTGTTCTTTTGGATTACAGCATATCCGGCATGACGGAGTCCATGGCCGTTTTTCTTATGACCTTAACGGTATTAACACTTTCTTACCCTGCCTTCGACAATAAATATGGCTATTGGATATCGGGAATTACCCTGGGCTTATTATATCTGACCCGCTATAACGCTTTGGTTTTTTTACCTTTCTTTCTTATCTACCGATTATATAAAAAACAGGGATATCCCGCTGCCCTTAGGATGCTGCTGGGCTTTGGTGTCACCATCATGCCTTGGCTAATAAGAAACCTTATATTGTTTAGGGATCCCCTTTTTTCACTGCAAAAGTACGAGCCAATGATGTTCACCCGTCTTTACCCTGATTACAGCCTATATCTTTATCCATATAAGCCGGACACCCTTCGTTTCATCATAAATAACTTTAACATTATGCTGGAGAAGATTTCTGACAGCTGGCTGCAGTACAAGGAAGTTTTTTTAAGCCCTGAGCTAAACGGAGTTTCAGCTGTTTTTATTGTACTGTTTATTGCTTCACTGCTCATCCCCCTAAACAAAAATGCGTCGGGCATCAGACCATTGATAGTTCTATGCTACCTTACCCAACTGGCGGCTTTGCTGGTAATTCACTTTATACCCAGGCTATTCCTTATTTTCACACCCTTTTATATAATCTTTGCCTTGGGAGGTCTGTCCACAGCAATTTACTACCTAGCTAAAAAACTAAAATTTCGAACTGTCACTGGCACACTGCTTGCCACGCTCATCATATTTTTGTCCTTTTATAACTTCACAGAACAAGGTCCGCCGAAAAAGGAAATACCGGATCGAAACAGATATTTACCCATTATCAACTATTTAGCTTATATCGTACCGCAGGATCAAGTTATCCTAACCAATGAAGGCCATTTAGTGAGTTGGTATGGTGACCGCTATGCCTGCAAAATACCCTACAGTGTGGAGATGGTTCAAGACATTCAGGCTAAAGCAGATGTAGGGGCTCTGTACCTGTCGGACAGAATCATATGGAATATGCCGGAGGCCAACCAAAACTGGAGGCAACTCTACCATCAGCTGCCCCGGCAAATCAGTGATATGGATTTGATTGAGATATTCCCCTATCGGGGGGTAGTGTACAAATAGCTAGGGGGTATTTCCTTTTGGGTCAGAATCCAGAAGACAGAATCCAGTAGACAGAATAAAAACCTATCAGAACAGAAGAAAAGACCGACTACTGTCGGCCGTCAAATAATATTTCATTGGTATTTTTTATTTTCTTGAATATTCGTGCTTACAATCTTCTGAATTCTGAATTCTGGCTTCTGGATTCTGAGCTTTGTCTCCTGTCTCCTGCCCCTAAGGAATGTCCAAAAGCTTAGCTAGTCGCTGGCCGCTGATCGCTAGTAGCTAACTATCCCACCACCTCCAGCCAAAAATCTAAGCTTTGCTCAACACTTTGGGCAACAAAGCTGATAAACACTCCAAATTGGCCGGTGGTATGGGCTAAATCAAGGGCTTCATAGTACTTTAAACGATTTTCTTTTTTTATAATTACCGGAGGATATCCCGTTTTAATTAATTCAAAGTTGAGAAGGAGCCTTGCTGTCCTGCCATTCCCATCCACAAAGGGGTGTATCCTTACAAACTCAACATGCAGCATTGCTGCTCTTTCAACGGGATGCAATGTATGCCACACCCTATGATACTCCTCTATTAACTTTTCCATCTGTTCTTGAACTAAAAAATATTGGGGAGGCCTATGTTTTGCACCGCTTATCAAAACATTTTCCAATCTATAGATTCCTGCATTTTTATCATCAATATTCTTCATAATCAGACCATGTATGTTTTTTATGCACCATTCAGAAAGCATTGTATCTTCTGATATTAGCTCTTCCAAGTAAAGGATAGCATCTTTATGATTTATTACCTCCAGGTGCTCCAGCATGGTTTTACCGCCAACAGTAATCCCCTCTAAAACAACCTTGGTTTCAGAAAGTGTAAGGGTGTTCCCTTCGATAGCATTGGAGTTATAAGTCCACTCTAAAAGTATATTTTCCTTTAAAGATTTTATTGTTGCTTCAGGCAACGGTCTCTTACTGTCAAGTAACTGCTTTTTTTTATCAATATCACTAAAAATCACTGGAGCACCTCCTCTACCATTACATAATATTACCATATTGATTTATTGGCAATCCTATGGGGAGCTGCCAGCGATCAGCAACCAGCAACTAGCTTATAAAAAGAAAGAACGCTACAGAAAGCGTTCTATATTAATCTTATAGTATCTATGTTTAGCTGATTGCTGGCAGCTGGTCGCTGATCGCTAGTACCCCAGCCTACTCAGAGAAAAAAGACCGACTACCGTCGGCCGAAGATTGGAATTTTTATTTTCTTGAATATTCGTGCTTGCAATCTTCTGAATTCTGAATTTTGGCTTCTGGAGTCTGAGTTTTGTCTCCTACTGCTTATCCATCACCGTCATCTCCACTGGTTACTTCTTCAGTGCTGTCTTCATTCTCATCTTCAGTTGTTGTCTCTTCAGAGTCATTGTCCTCTCCATCTTGCTCCTCAACCACATCCACTATGGCTGCCAGCATGGCTGCCATTTCAGCCCTGGTTACGGCACTGTTGGGATTGAACTTCCCGTCCGGTGTACCCTTTATAATCCCGGCTTTTTGAAGAGCCAAAATATATCCCACATCTTCAATGGACAATAAAGCTACATCACCAAATGACTCGGAATCCAGTGAAGCAGGCTGCAATCCCAAAGCTTTTGCCAACATAATGGCGGCCTGGGCTCTGCTAGCCTGAACATGACTATGGAAGCGATTTAGATTGATGATTTTAAGCTTTGCTGCCTTCTGAGCTTTTTCCCTAGCCCAGGCAGGAACATCAGAAGCTTCATCCTCGGTATCTCCGTCGTTTTCCTCAATTTCTTCATCTTCTTCTATATCAGCCACATCTTCATCAGCTGTTAGAATTTCGGCAAGGTTTACCACCATCACCATAGCTTCCGCCTCGGTAACCGGATCATCGGGTTTAAATGTGCCATCCTCATAACCCTTGACCAGCCCATAATTCTGAACTTTCTCCATTGCATTTTTCGCCCAATGATCTGTTGCGTCTTTAAAATTTACCGCAACATTTTTCTTAACTGTTTCCTTAATGGCTTTTTTTATAACTTTACTTTGTCCGTTTGCTGCTTTTCCCTTATTGGGGTTTACCTTTTCTGAAGCTCCCTTTACAGCAGCCTTCTCTGGTTTATTACCTTTACCAGGATTATCTTTTGCCAAAGCACCACCTGACAGCAATGCTAAAGATAAAACGGCCACTAAAAATATAATACCTGTTCTTTTCATAAAAGACCTCCAAAATATGTATTTTACTGATGGTTCCTAATTGATTTCTACATAATAACCGAGTTTCCTTGGGAAATAAGTCCTATTTTGGGCAGACTGAGGGTTTAATTTTGCTTTGGGGTATTTTTTTAGGTCGGAATTCAGAAGCCAGAATCCAGTAGACAGAATTATAATTCTAAAAGTACAA
>CAZHAJ010000167.1:0-3554 GCA_964530215.1 uncultured Peptococcaceae bacterium
ACAGTTCAGCAAAAATGCTGTGGACAAAAACTGCATTGTTCTGTGGATAAAAAGCTGAAAGAGTGATATAGCCGACTTACAAACAACTTGTCCACAGTTTAATCAGAGGTTATTAAAAATATCATTTTTAATCATTTCAATTTTTTGCTTAAATTCGTTATTTTCACTTATCAACTGCTCTATCTTTCGTTGAGCATGTAGGACTGTTGTATGATCGCGGCCGCCAAATTCCTCTCCTATTTTTGGAAGGGAAAGATCGGTTAGTTTCCTGATTAAATACATGGCTACTTGCCTGGAAAGAGCAATTTCTTGGGTTCTCTTTTTAGCATGTAAATCATCAGGTGTTAGGTCAAAATGAATGGCGGTAGCTTTAATTATATCTTTAATAGATATTTCTTTTTTTGGAGAGAAAAGAAGATCTTTTAAAGCATCATCCGGTAGTTTTAAGGTGATAGGGGATTTCGAAAGGGATGCATAGGCTACAATTCTAATTAAAGCTCCTTCAAGTTCCCGAATATTGGTTTCGATTTTTGCGGCGATATGCTGGATAACATCATTGGGGATATCAAGACCATCTGACTGGGCGATTTTCCTTAATATAGCAATACGGGTTTCCAGATCCGGTGCCTGGATATCTGTGATTAAGCCCCATTCAAAGCGGGAACGCAAACGGTCCTCAAGAGTGGGAATTTCCTTTGGAGGGCGATCACTGGAAATTACTATTTGCCTGTTATTCTCGTGTAACGCATTAAAGGTATGAAAGAATTCCTCCTGTGTTTGTTCCTTTCTGGCAAGAAATTGGATATCATCAATCAATAGAACATCAATATTGCGGTATTTAGTTCTAAATTCCACCGTTTTATTATCACGGATCGCATTAATGAATTCATTTGTAAATTTTTCTGATGAAAAATAAAGCACACGGGAATAGCCATGATTATTTATAATATATTGGCCGATGGCGTGTAAAAGGTGGGTTTTGCCGAGACCGACTCCTCCGTAGATAAAGAGCGGGTTATATGCTCTTGACGGGGTTTCCGCTACGGCCAGTGAAGCAGCATGAGAGAGGCGATTGCATGAGCCGACTACAAATGTATCAAAAGTATAGCGTGGGTTAAATACAGTTTGCGACGGCGCCTGGCTGTTGGAATGCTGCATGTTCGGACTAATCTCTGGCCTGAAGGTATTATATATTTCACCTTGTTTATCCTCAACATCTTCCAGTAACTCAGATGATATAGTAAAAGTAACTTGATATTCTTTCAAAGTAACTTTTTTAACCGTTTTTTGTATCAAATCACGGTAACGAGTTTCAAACCATTCTTTTGTAAAATCATTTGGCACTTCTATAACCAAACAATCATTGGTCAGCGAAACAGGCCTGGTAGATCTTAACCAGGTCTCAAAACTGGGTTTTGTCAACTCCTTACTCATTTCAGAGAGGGTTGTCTGCCAGATATCCTCAAGGCTGTCATTCATCAATTAAAGCCTCCCTGCAAATATTGTAAATAGCAAAGAAGATTAATTTATTAACATAATGGATAAGGTTATTAACAGAATCTGTGGATAACTATGTATGAGAAATGTATTTTTATACTGCACCGGCAGATAATATATTAACAGATATATATGGCGACTGCAATCATAAACAATATCGGTTATAATAGTATAGGCAAAGCAAAGGTCCATTCTCCTTGACATTGTTTCATTTTAGGGTATAATTTTTTTATATTCTGAACAAAAAATGCCTTGAGAGGAACGAACATGAAAAGAACCTATCAACCGAAGAAAAGAAAAAGAAAAAGAAACCATGGCTTTTTAAAGAGAATGAGCACTAAAGCGGGAAGAGTTGTGCTCAGGAGAAGACGTCAAAAAATGAGAAAAAAAATTAGTGCCTGAGAGGAAATGGAACCAAACAGGCTAAGGCACAATTGGGAGTTTAAACGTGTTTACCGCCATGGATTTACACTGGTTTCACGACATATTGTAATCTATTACTATGCAAATCAAACCAAGGAAAACCGCTTAGGGTTCTCGATAAGTAAGAAAGTGGGAAAGAGTGTTGTACGGCATAGAATTAAAAGAATATACCGTGAGGCCTTTCGCGCATTGAGTGAGAGTATAAAAAAGGGATATGATTTTATAATAGTGGCAAGAAAGCCGGTTGTTGAAATGGATTTTCATAAAGCGCGCGAGGAGTTGCTCTATCTTTGCAGGAAAGGAAAACTGATTCAATCTTAATAATGAAGATTTTGGCGCGTTTGCCCTATTATTCCTGTCTGGCGCTCCTTCATTTCTATAGAACTCTTATATCGCCGCTTAAGCCACGCGTTTGTCGCTTTTATCCTTCCTGTTCGCAATACTACTATGAAGCTGTGATAAAATACGGAGCTGTTAGAGGAACTATTATGGGTCTGAAAAGGCTTTCATGCTGTCATCCTTTTCACCCTGGAGGATATGACCCGGTAGATTAACATGTTTAGGAGGATTATTGATGGGTCAATTCATTGACGCGATAGCTGAATTTTTTAGTATTGTATTAAGTTATATCTACGGTGTAATACCAAACTTTGGTATTTCCATCATATTGCTTACCTTGATGGTGAAACTGATAACTTTTCCATTAAATAATAAGCAGATTCAATCTGCCAAAAAAATGCAAGAGCTTCAACCGGAAATTAAAAAAATCCAGGCCAAATATAAAAACGACAAAGAAAAGCAGAATAAAGCTGTTACGGAGTTCATGCAGGAAAACAAGGTTAACCCGCTGGCAGGATGCCTCCCTTTGTTGATCCAGTTTCCAATTTTAATTGGCATTTTTCGCCTGCTCAGCCAGCCTGACAGGTTTATTGTACCAAGAATTGAAGCTTTTAATCCATACCTGGTACCTTCCCTTGAATTTTTAAACATGTTACATATAGAAAAATTTGAGGTAGCCAACCTGCTTAATCCTTCGGCTCTCTTATTTTACATGTTTCCAATAATCGCCGGAATAACAACATATATTTATCAGAAGCAAACCATGGCTGATAACAGTCAGAAAATGCTGCTCTACATGATGCCGGCGATGATTACGTTCTTTAGTTTTAGTTTTCCGGCAGGACTGGTTTTATATTGGATTCTGAATAACCTTTACTCCATGGGACAGCATTATTTAATTGGATATTGGGGCAAAATGAAAGAAAAAGGCGCAGAAGAAACAGGGATAAAGGGAGAAAAAGACAATAAATGATGGAAATTGAATCTACCGGACGGACAGTTGACGAAGCAGTCCAAAAGGCATTATCTACCCTGGGCATTAAATTAAATAATGCGGATATTGAAGTAATAAGCGAACCGGCTCAGGGAATTTTTAGCTTTATTGGCAGTAAAAGCGCCCGTGTCATGGTTAAAGCCAGGTATGAGCCGAAACAGTATATGGATTATTATATAATGGAAATGTTAAGACTGATGCAGCTAGAAGGCAATGTGGCTGTTCACGAAGAGCACGACAAAATTTTCGCCTCGATAAGCGGAAAAAAAATAGGGTCGCTGATTGGTCGAAGAGGCAAGAC
>CAZHAJ010000168.1:0-3528 GCA_964530215.1 uncultured Peptococcaceae bacterium
ACCGAAAGGGGTTCCCCTTCATTTTAGCTAATATTTTTTACCGGACACCAATGATAAAAAATATTCAAAACAGCAGTGTGTTGCTAATGGCTTGAATTTTGTTAATTTTGCAGATACTAATTTACACGTTTACCAATGTTTTTTAAAGAGTACATTCAAAAAAAGGCCCTTAAAAAATTGGATGGGACAAGAGTTTCACGATACGTTTCTGTTGAGAATATAGAATCTGTTGGCTTTATATTCAATCTGGAAGAGGAAAACATACTGGATACCATTAAAAAACTTGTAGATATTCTGGAGAAAAGGGACATCAAATTCAAAGCATTAGCAATAAACAGGCAAAATATCACCAATGTGTCCCAGATGCTGGATTACCGTATAACGGTTTTGAACAGCAAGAATTTCAAGTATGCCGATGTTCCTCAAAAGGCCGAGATTGACTTTTTTACAAAGGCCGAGTACACTACTTTCATTGATTTCGGGGCTAATTACTCCTTTGCAAATGAATACATATCCAAAGCTTCCAGAGCTATTTTCAAGATAGGGAGAGTTAATTACCAAGACAATCCATATGACCTGCTTATTGATATAAAGGACGGAAACCACATGATTTATCTTAACTCGCTGATCCACTATTTATCTTCAATCAAATCTTTATAATGACCGGGGACGATTTTTTCAATTTGGAGGAGGAGAATTCAGATCTTATATCAAGATGTGAGGAGGCGTATAACGGTGGCACGTTGGACGAAATGCGTTTTTCGGAGGAAGAATTCGAATATCTGATCAACCATTTTGTCAACGAAATGGAAGATGACTTGGTTTTTATCCTTACCCGGATGGGTTACGAGCAGCATCCATATTCTACAGACCTTACCATAAGGTACTCCGATGTTTTGATTGTAAACGGGGAACTGGAAAGAGCCGAAAATATTCTTGCAAACCGGATTGCATCAGATTCATCAAACAGTGATATCCATTTTTTGATGTCCCGGCTCTATATCAAAAAAGAAGAGTTTGACAATGCTCAAGGATATCTGGAAAATGCTTTGAACCTTTCGGGAGGAGAAGGTAATTTGGATATGCTATTGACGGCAGCCCAGGATTTCATAGACTGCTCCAATTATGAACACTCCATCAAATTGCTTTACAGGGCCCAGAAGGAATCGCCGGACAATCCTGAGATCATAAATGATTTGGCATTTTGCTACGAAAGATTGGGTGATTTTGAAAAAAGTATGTCTTTTTACCAAAAATATCTTGACCTGGATCCTTTTAACGACAACGTATGGTTTAACGTGGGTACCATATATGCCAGGGAGCTTAACGTGCCACTTGCTACAGAGGCATTCGATTATGCCATTGCATTGAATCCGCAAAACTCATCTGTCTTCTTCAATAAGGCAATATTGCTGTTAAACAGTGATATGCATGAAGAGGGTATAGCTACATTCAAAGAGTTCTTGCTATTGGAACCTGGAAATGTTACTGCCCTTTTGGCGATGGGGGAATCGTACCTTACAAGGGATGAATTAAGTAAAGCACTGGATATATACACAGAGGTAATCCTCCATGACCCATCAAACATTGATGCCCATACCAGTCTTTCTTATGTGTTCATGAGAACCCGTGATTACTATATGGCCAGGACTTCCCTGCGGGTTGTGATGGGGAATGTTTTTGCAGATTATTCCCTCATAAGTGATAGCCTAAAGGAAAGCTTTTATGCAACAAACGATCCCGAGTTTTTGACTTACTACATTATCTCACTTTATTACCTTAAAAGGTTTGATATCTTTTACCACTACATCGAGGAGTTGGTTTATTACGACAAACTTTGGTTGGTAAAATTGGTGGAGATGGTCCCATTGATAAAAAAAGACAAATTGGTTACGGGGCATATCAAGAAAAAAGGAAAGAAATATAACTAACATTTATTATGCTTAAATATCTGCTTACCTTTACAAAAGGGATAGGAATGGGTGCTGCTGATGTAGTACCCGGTGTTTCGGGTGGTACTATAGCTTTTATGACGGGTATATACGAAGAGTTGATAAATTCCCTTCGTTCAATAGACCATACTGCAATTTCACTTTTATTAAAAGGAAAAGTAAAGGAATTCTGGTTAAAGATAAACGGTAAGTTCCTGTTGACTTTGTTTTCCGGAATACTGTTGAGTATCTTTACGTTGGCAAGGTTAATGGGGTATTTGCTTATACACCATCCTGTTCCGCTATGGTCCTTTTTCTTTGGACTGATCATAGCATCTGCAATATTTATTTTGAAGCACATAGATAAATGGAGAATTCCATATGTTTTAGCATTGGTGGCAGGAATAGCTATTGCCGCATGGATATCACTTGTCTCCCCCGGAGAGACCACCGAAGAGCTGTGGTTTGTGTTTGTAAGTGGTATGATAGCAATATGTGCAATGATCCTTCCCGGTATATCGGGTAGCTTCATTTTGTTGCTGATGGGTAAATATGCCTTTATGATGACAGCAATAAAAGATTTCAATATTGCTGTCATTGTTGTATTTGCATTAGGAGCAGGTTTAGGTTTGATCTCATTTTCTCATTTTCTTGGATGGCTTCTCAAACGGTATTACAAAACCACGATAGCATTATTATCGGGTTTCATGGCAGGATCATTAGTTAAAGTGTGGCCATGGAAAAAACCATCTGGGTTGGCCGAGGGGATTGACTTTCCCGCAATGCCCTCATACTATGAACAAATAACAGGTAATGACCCTCAGCTGTTTTTGGCTGTCCTGTTCTTGCTTATAGGTGTCCTTTTGGTCTGGGGGCTGGAAATTGCAGCCAAAAAGATGAATAAATAAAAAAATATCGTATCTTTGCACTCCTTTAAAAAACAGAACGGGGTTCGGTAGCTCAGTTGGATAGAGCAACAGCCTTCTAAGCTGTGGGTCTTGGGTTCGAATCCCAACCGAATCACAAAGCAAAAAGATGTAAGCCGCAATTTATTGCGGCTTATTTAATTATGCGCTGACGGCTCAAGCTTGCTTGAAGCCGTAAAAGCGCATAATTAATAGCTCCAAAGGAGCTTACATTTTTTTGCTTTGTTAGAGCCCCCCACCGCGGATCACCGAGCGACAGCGAGGTAATCCCAAGGTGGGCAGGGGGCTTAGCCCTTACATTTTTTTGCTTTGTTAGAGCCCATAAGTTTTTTGCAATGAATGCCCCCCCACCAGGGAACGCCGACTGAAAGGAGGCAATCCCAATTTATTCCTTATTGCAAAATTTTTATAACAATTTTTGGAAATTTAAATGCCAGAAACAATTAAAAAACACCGGCTACTTTTCTTTCTCCTGTTGATATTCCTATTAATTTAAATTATTGTTTTCAGCGTTTTATCAGCATTTTGTGGACAAAAAGTCAAATTATTTCTAAGTACATGACAAAAATTTATATATATCAATTTCACGGTTAGAGTAAGGGTTTAAAAGGTAGTTAGATACAAGGTCAAGGCCATATTTAAACAAGCTCACTGCACGCCGTTTGTGTTTT
>CAZHAJ010000169.1:0-3510 GCA_964530215.1 uncultured Peptococcaceae bacterium
GGGGAGGATATTCCTCTGCTCTCCAGGATACTGGCTGTTGCAGACGCCTTTGATGCCATGACCCAAGACCGGATATACAGGAAAGCTCTAACTGAGCAGGAAGCTATAAAAGAAATAGCAAAGAATGCCGGAACCCAATTTGATCCCAAAATCGCCGAAATATTTATTAACAGCAAAAAAGAAATGTCTTAACACTAAAAGGGGATGTCAAGATGAAAAAGGTACTGTGTTTAATGCTTATATTAGGCAGTCTTTTTATCAACCCCGTAACAGCAGGCAGTGAGCCTGTTTACCCAGACTTATCAAATATTCTGGATGATCATGGAGCTGTAATGCTTCTGATAAATCCGGAAACTGGGTCTATACTTTATGCCAACGACTCCGCTGTAAGATATTACGGTTATCCCAAGGAACAATTGCTTGCCATGACAATTTCGCAAATCAATATTTTGTCTCCCCAAGAGGTATCTGAGGAGATGCAGGCAGCAAGTGAGGAGCAAAGGAATTATTTCGAGTTTAAGCATCGCCTGGCAAACGGAGAGATCCGATCGGTGGAGGTTTTTTCTTATCCCGTTGTACATAACAATGAAAACCTGCTTTTTTTAGTGGTGCATGATGTTACCGAGAAAGTATTGCTGCAGGAAAAAGAGGAAAGGATTACCGATGTGGTGTTTGGTGCAGGCAGCGGTGTGATTATCAGTCTTCTTCTGATGGTCTTTCTGCTAATAAGGAGCGCAAAAAAGATTAAAGAATCCCAAAAAGAAGTGGAGAACTTCAATGAATTAAGGCAGACCTTTATCGATGCCGACAAAAATTTAGTATATCTTAAGGATGAAAACTTAAAGTATGTTTTTGTCAATCGTGCTGTTGAGGCTTTTTACAACAGGAGTGCTGAAGAGATATTGGGTTTAAATGATTTTGATCTTTCAGAAACAGCTTTCGCCCAGAAGCGAAGAAAGACAGATATGGATGTATTAAAAAAAATGACCTTGGTGGTGGACCAGGTAGAATGGGGCGACCGAGTTTATAGAACCACTAAATTTCCGGTTAAGATGTTAAACGGTAAATATGGGGTTGGTGCTTATGTTCAGGATATCACTGAGGAACGCAAATCTGAAGAAAAGCAAAAAAAGACACTGCAGCGCCATATGATTATGGTGGATATGCTGAGTCACCGCTTTCACGGCAGGCGGGAGCAATTGGACTTTGTTCTTAATGAGGCTCTAAAGCTTACCGAAAGTGAGCATGGATACATATACTTGTACGATGAGGAAAGTAAATCCTTAAGCCTTAACTCTTGGACGAAAGGTGTTATGGAGAAATGTGCCATTGCAGAAAAGCAGACAAAATACCAATTGGAGAATACCGGTATTTGGGGTGAAGTAGTAAGACAAAAAAAACCCATTATTATTAATGATTTTGAGCAGCCTCACCCATTAAAAAGGGGATATCCCCAGGGACATGTAGAGTTGAAGAATTTTATGTCCATTCCGGTAATTATCGAAGAAAATATTTTTGCTGTTGTGGGACTGGCGAATAAGCAGGGGGACTATGACGATAATGATGTATATGAAATGACCTTGCTGATGAGTGGAATTTGGAATGCGGTAAAGAAAAGAGAGGCTTTGGATAGGTTATCATATGAGCGAAATAAATACTTTAAGACTTTGGTATCCATAGGTGACGGTGTAATGGTAATGGACCTCAAGGGTAATATTGAAATGATGAATTCGGTGGCCCAAAGACTGACCGGCTGGTCTTTTGAAGAAGCCAAGGGGAAGAATTACAAGGAAGTATTTGTTTTGTCCAGTGAAAACAGTGATTGTGATATTAACGATCCCATAGAGGATGTTTTACAAACAGATAAAATTCAAGAATTGGAAAATCACGGAGTATTAACTTCAGCTAATGGCAGTATATATCACATAGAAGACAGTGCTGCTCCCATCAAGGATGATGAAAATAATACTCTGGGTGTGGTATTGGTGTTCCGGGATGTAACAGAGAAAAACGAGCAGAGAAAGAAAATCGAGTACTTAAGCTTCCATGATGCTTTAACGGGTCTTTATAACAGAAGATTTTTTGAAGAAGAAATGAAGCGGCTGGATACCGACAGAAATCTCCCAATATCCGTGATTATAGGTGATGTTGACGGACTGAAACTAACCAACGATATCTTTGGTCATGTCTTCGGAGACAAGCTTTTGCAGAGTGCGGCAATGGTTTTGCGAAGGGTATGCAGAGCTGATGATATCATTGCCCGTTGGGGCGGTGATGAGTTTGTCATACTCCTGCCCCAGACCAATAAGTATTACACACAAAAAATTGTTGAAAGAATAAAAGGTGAATTTGCCAAGGAAGAGATTCAGGCAGTGAAGGGAAGTATTTCGGTGGGCTTTGCTGTCAAGGAGGATGTGTCCCAAGACATTGCAAAGGTTTTGGACAGTGCCGAAAAAATGATGTATTCCACAAAGGCTACAGAGCGGGAAGAAGTGAGGAATAACGTTATTGACAGGATAATAGCGACACTTCATCAAAACAGCCAAAGGGAAATGGAGCATGCTGTTCGGTTGAGAGAACTCTGCGGGAGATTTGCCAAAGTATTGAATCTGTCCGAAGCTGAAATTAGAAATGCGGAGGATGCGGGCTACTTCCATGATATAGGGAAAATAGTATTGGAGCAGGAGCTTTTAAATAAAAAATATTATTTATCCCAAGAGGAATTCAAGCAGGTAAAGGGGCATAGTGCCGCAGGCTTCAGAATACTGAATTCCTTTGATGAGACAATGCATATAGCAGACTCGGTACTTTATCATCATGAAAGATGGGACGGAACCGGTTATCCCAAAGGACTAAGGGGCGGGGAAATTCCATACCTATCCAGGATTATTGCAATTGCAGATAGCTATGATGAGCTGAAAAATGAGAAAGCAATGAGCGATGGGGAAATCATTAAATATATAAGGGATAATAAAGGCAGGCTCTTTGACCCAGAGCTTGCGGAAAAATTTATATCTTTTATTGAAGCGGAAAAATAATCTGATACTGATTAACTTAAGAATACAACAGTGGGGAAGCAGGCTATAAAGATGGCGAAAAGATTGTCAGAACCTAAAAGAAAAATAAAATTTAAAAATCCAAGTTCACTGAGAAAGATAAGTGAGATTTTTAAGCGCTTTCATATCCTTTTTGAGCATACCCGGGATATTATACTGTTTGTGGGGCAGGACGGAGATATTTTAGAAGCCAATAATACTGCGACTGCAGCTTATGGCTACAGGAAAGAAGATCTCCTGACAATGAGTATTTTTGATATATGTGACGCTGAGTCCGGACTGTCAAGCCAAGGGCAACTTGAACTGATGAGTTCTGAGGGCGAAGTCTTTGAATCTACGCATCGGCGCAGGGACGGAAGCATTTTTCCGGTGGAGATAAGCTCCCAAATCACCAAAATGTATAATCAGCCCATTATCGTGATTATAATTAAAGACATTACAGAACGGAAAAGAA
>CAZHAJ010000170.1:0-3465 GCA_964530215.1 uncultured Peptococcaceae bacterium
AGGATCGGCTGTTACTTCCACCCTGGGCTTTACTACGCCAAGCTTTTCCAGCTGCTCCTTGGATTCATTATCTCTAACCGCAATCAGATCTACTCCATTGGCCACCAGTCGCATAAGATTTCGACCCAAAGTGGTACTTATGGGTCCTATACCCTGTCCGTAAAAGAGAACCGGCTTTTTCATCAGCCGAGCCAAAGTAACTACACCTAAATAATACAAAATGCTGTTGGGACCTGTTACATCCTGCAGCAGACCGCCACCGCCGCTAATCAGCATATCTGATTGGCGCATTTCAGTTAATATTGCACGGAGATCATGCCTGGGAATTGCCCGGACACCAAAAAAATCCCTGGTTCGTTTGGGATCCTTTGACAGCACTACGGGATCAAAGCCCTGAATTCTTTTATCCAGCGCTTCCAATATGGCGTAAAGCATCGCTTCATCACCGTTGTTTTGAAATCCGTAATAACCGGAAATAATCACCTTGGGCATTAAAAAGTCCCCCGAATCTATTGGCTTCAGTTCTTTATCCTTCAGACTTTCCCTAACTTCAGCTTATGCTTAACATACACCATCAAGATAAACTTGGGCAAGACCAACATTCTCTTCCATCTGGTGGGTTGATTTATCAGTCTTCCCAACCATTCTAAATTTCTGTCATTAAACCATTGCGGAGAACGTTTCACATTGCCTGAAAGAACATCCAGACTGCCGCCCACTCCCATGGCCAAGACATTTCCCAAACGACTTATATTTTCATCTATCCATTTTTCCTGACGTGGAGAGCCTAAAGCAACAAAAACCAGGTGCGGTGAAGCCTCCACTATCCTGGCTATTACCTTTTCATTATCCTGGTGAGAAAAATACCCATGATGAGTACCTACAATCTTAATTCCCGGAAATAGTCTCTCTGCCTCTTGGCTTGCGGTTTCCGCCACCCCAGGTGCAGAGCCCAAGAAAAAAACCCTTAAACCCTGAGCAGCCGAGCACTCCAGAAGTTTCATCATTAAATCTATTCCGGTAACCCTTTCGGGAACAGGCTGCCCCGCCACCTTACAGGCCCAGACCACCCCGACACCGTCTGCAGTCACAAGATCTGCCCTTTTTATTATCGCCATTAAATCCATGTCGTTTTGGGCTCTATAAAGCATCTCCGGATTAAGGGTAACTACAAAGCACGGACTGCCACCCTCTAACTTAAGGGAGATTCTTTCTACAAACTGGTCCGTTTTAATCCCGTCCACCGGGGCACCCAGTACATTTATTCTCATAATTCACCGTTATATAATTTCTCCAAACATTTTACCACAATTTTTTACACCTCTCCAGTACGCTTTTTTAATCAGTAACATAGCAAAACATCATATTATAATCACTTTACAGGGAAAAATAAAATAAAGTAAAGGAATAAGCAATGGCACGTCGAAAAATAGGACTAGACAATATCGGTGAAGGGACATTTACGTGCAGCATTATCTTGCCGCTATGCGGCCAAAACAATGGACAAAAAATCTTTTTGTATACGCTGGTATTATATTTTCCGGGAATCTTTTTAACTACCAAATGTTAATCAAGGTAACCGGTTGTTTTATTGTGTTTTGCCTAATCAGCGGAGCAGTATATCTGGTTAACGATATTATCGACCTAGAAAGAGATCAAAATCACCCCAAAAAGAAGAATCGCCCTTTGGCCGCAGGGCTTATCTCAGTCCGCGGTGCTACAACCGCAGCAGTTATACTGACAATGCTCAGCCTTTTCTTTGCTTTTTTCCTGTCCCTAAGCACAGGAATCATCTCTGTAGTTTATTTTGGGTTAATGCTGGTCTATTCCTTCTATATTAAAAAGGTAATAATCCTGGATGTGTTCACCATAGCTCTGGGCTTTGTCTTGAGGGTGGTGGCAGGAACCGAGGTTATCAATGTTTACCTCTCTCCCTGGGCTGTAATGTGCACCTTTTTTCTTGCCCTTTTCCTTGCTCTGGGCAAAAGAAGGAATGAAAAAATTATTTTGGGAAATAATGCCGGAGAGCACCGTGATTCCCTGGGAACTTACAGCATGGCACTCATTGACCAGATGATCTCCATTGTCACCACATCTACTATTGTTTCCTATTTTCTTTATACCTTTAAAGCCGGTCAGCACCTTAGCTCCATGGTTACAATACCCTTTGTATTATTCGGTTTATTCCGCTATCTTTATCTGGTCTATAATGAAAACTCCGGCGGCAGCCCGGAGGATATTATTATCAGTGATAGGCCATTGCAAGCAGCAGTATTGGTGTGGGGAGCGGTGTCAATGCTGCTTTTGTATTGGGGAATCTAGCGGCCAGCGGCTAGCTACCAGCTATCAGCTATCAGCTACCAGCTATCAGCTATCAGCTATTAATTATCAGAATAGATAAAAGGAGAAGAGAAATGAGAGATTTTAAGGATCTCATAGTTTGGCAAAAAAGCCACAAACTTTCCGTAGCAATATTTAAGATAACATTAAACTTTCCTAAAGAAGAAACCTATGGGATGATGAGTCAAATTAGACGCGCATGTTTTTCCATTGCTGCCAATATAGCAGAAGGATGTGGCAGAGATACAAACCTAGAATTTGCACGTTTCCTTAGAATCTCTTATGGCTCCGCTAATGAACTAGAATATTATTTATTATTAAGTCATGATGTAGGTATAATAACAACAGCTGACTATAACAAGCTTTTACTTGAGCTTGTTGAAATAAAAAAGATGCTTACTACATTCATTCAGAAATTAAAAAAAAGCAACTAGGTTTTGGCTGATAGCTGATAGCTAACAGCTAATAGCTATCCTACTAAACACTCTGGAGGTCCTATATGAGATCCACTGTCTCCATCTTAAAAACAAACCCAAACAGCGTTCTGGATGATTATTCCCACTTAATGCACTTGGCTGACTATCAGAAGTTTATGCCCAGCAGCAGGGAAACCATTATTAAACTCAATCTGTCCTGGACAAAATATTTTCCCGCTTGTTCTTCTCAGCCCTGGCAACTGGAAGGAACAGTTAAGACAATGATTGAGGACGGCTATGAAAAGGACAGCCTTCTGCCGGTGGAAAATAAAACGGTGGTCACCAACCCAATCCAAGGAGCAATAAACAACAAATGGATGCCGGTGCTTAACAAGTACGGATTGAGCTATACCCCCTTGCCCGATGTGGAATGGGTGGTATTTAAGCCCAAGGCCAAACTGCTGGTGCTGGACAAAATATTCCCCGAGGGGATAAAAATTCCTAAAATGTTTTTGGGTCGCAGTGTTCTGCATCTCCCAACGGTGAAAACCCACGGTCACAGCACCACCACCGGAGCAATCAAAAATTCCTTTGGCGGCCTTTTGAAGGAGGTCCGTCACTATTGCCACAAACATATGCACGAAACCCTGGTGGACCTTATGCTTTTGCAAAGGGAAATTCACCCGGGAATTTTTGCTGTAATGGACGG
>CAZHAJ010000171.1:0-3464 GCA_964530215.1 uncultured Peptococcaceae bacterium
GGAGCAGGAGGCCGGGGGTTCGAATCCCTCCATCCCGACCAAAAAACAAGACTTAAATTTTTAAGTCTTGTTTTTTGTCGCTTATATATTTAGATAAAATCTTAAACCATCTACTTTGGGAGATAATCATGAAAAATGTGGTTTTGCCAAAAGCGAAGCCAAAAAGAACAATGCCGCGAATAAAACAATGGTAGCCCCGGTGGCTGTGGACCAATAATAAGACATAATCAATCCTGTCAAACCTGAAATTAAAGTTATAACTATAGAAACAGCGTGATATTGCATCATATTTTTGGAAATATTGCGCGCTGCAGCAGCAGGCAATATTAGTAGAGAGTTAATTATCAAAATTCCTACCCACTGAATTGAAATTGTAACAACAACCGCTGTAACAACACAAAATATTGTTTCAACCAGTCTAACCGGTATGCCTCTGCTGAGAGCCAAGGAATGGTTGAGACTCACCAGTAATAACTTATTGAACATAAATATCCATATAATAATTATTCCCAACAAGGTAACCGTCAGTAACAGAATCTCCCTTGAGGTTATGCTGAGCAGATCGCCCACCAAAAAATATGAGAACTTATTAAAGCCGCCTCCCCTTGACAGTATGACAATACCCAGGGCCACCATTGTAGCACAAACTGCCCCGATTACAGTATCGGTTGCAATATTTGTCATATACCTAATTATTGAAATAACAAGGGCTAATAAAATTGAAAAAATTATCATAATCCACAAAGGATCCTGAAAGCCCAGAAGAACTCCTATGGCAATCCCGGCCAATGCAGAATGGCCGATTGTATCTGAAAAAAATGCCATTCCATTGTTAACCACCATGGTACCAAGAATAGCAAACAAAGGCCCCACCAAAAGCACTGCCAAAAGAGCATTCTTCATAAATAAGTGTTTTGTCCAGGTAAAGGGCAATAAGTAATCTATTAAAACATACCAATAATCCATTATATATTAATGCCTCCTACACCCTGAGCCTTTTTCGGTTCACAATATGTCAAGTCAAACTCTGCACTGTCCATCGGTCCATATTTTCGCAATATCCCGGTATCGGTGAATACTTCCTCTGGTTTTCCGCAGCACTTTACAGTACCGTCCAGCAGAATTATCCGATTTGCATATCTTGACACCAAAGACCAGTCATGGGATACCAGGATCACCGACAAATCATAGTGTCGACACAGCTCGGAGACCAGATTATAAAAGAGCTCTTTACCTTGAACATCAATACCTGAAACCGGCTCGTCCAGCAACAGCAAGTCCGGACTGGGATCAAGAGCCAAGGACAGCAGCACTCTTTGCAACTCTCCACCGGAAAGGTCTCCCAACCTTCTGTTCATCAAGTGTTCTGCTTCTACCTTCGCGAGATTGCTCACTGCTCGATCTTTAAGGGATCTGGAACTTCCCATGCACACCGGTCTGGCGCTCAGGCTTGCTGAAAACAAGTCCAAAACACTTATGGGGGAGCTTAAATCAAAATCTAATCTTTGGGGAACGTACCCCACAATGGGTTTACTCCTTCGATTTTCTGAATCAAGGAATATCAATTCACCACTATAGTCAATCTCCCCAAGAATTGCCCTAAGAAGAGTAGTCTTTCCGGCTCCGTTGGGACCCAGCAATGCAGTTAATTCACCACAGTGAAGGAGAAAGTTAATATTATAAAGAATCTCTTTATTGCCTATGGTTACACTAAAATCTTCCAGTTTAGTAGTGCATAAGCCACAGGGTTTTCTTTCAATTTTTTTAGCCAGAATATTTTTATTGGACATCATTTTAACGCCTCTTTTAATACAACCATATTAGCTTCCATGATTTTGACATATGCATCTAACTCATCGGGTCCTGAAACCGCTGGATCTAAATAATAAATTTCTGCCCCTGTTTCACGGGATATAGTCTCTACCGAATTTGCGAAATACTGTGGTTCAGCAAATAACGACTTAATACCTGTCCTCTTAATAATTTCTATAATTTCACCTAACTTGGCAGCACTGGGTTGAGAGCCGGAGTCTTCCCCTTCTATAACAGCAACAATATTAAGTCCAAACTCCTTGGCAAAGTATGAAAAGGACTCGTGAAAAGTTATAATGTCCTTATTGGGAACATTATTTATTGTCTCAAACATTTCTGCCCGCAGCGCTTCTAGTCTTTTTTGGTATTCACCTGCATTGAGCTCATACTTATCGGTATTCTCAGGATTAATTTCAGACAGTTGCTCTTGAATATTCTTTACCTGTTGAATGGCATTGGAAATACTAACCCATATATGGGGGTTATAGCCATGACTTTCCTCGTCGTGATGATGGGCATGATGATTATCATCTGCGAATATTCCCTCTTCAATAAGAGGAATTCCAGCCCCGGCATCAACTATTTTCACATTAGGCATTTGATTGACAACCTTATCAATGAATGTTTCAGCTCCAGCACCATTAACAACAAATACTTGAGAAACACTAAGGGTTTTTAGATCCTCCGGTTTTAGTTGATAATCATGCAGGCATCCATCCGTGGTCTGAGTCATATTTACAACATTTATTCCGGGAACATCTTTAGTTACATTAATAGTCGCTATGTAAACGGGATAAAATGAAGTAACAATAGTCATAGACTCATCTGAATCTGATAAATCTTCAGAGGAAATTTGATTTCCCTGACAGGAAGTCAGCATTAATATCAAGATGAAAACTCCGGCTAACCAGCTTGTTAATCTGTACATAATCTAATCACCTGCATAATATAGTCTGTTTTAAATTATTTCAAAAACTACCTGTTGCATCGTTGACAATAACCAAAAAGATCAAAATTATGTTTTTTTATTATAAAATTTTTGTCTCTTTCCAGCCTATCCAAATCCATCAGCTTAAACGGACAAAGATCTATAGCTTCTGCACTGCCACATTTTAGGCAGACAAGGTGATGATGATGTTTTCCTGTGTTTAACTCGTAAAGACTTTTATTTTCCAAAAAATTCAGTTTGCATATTATATCTATATCCAGAAGAATATTTAAATTTCTATATACAGTATCAATGCTGATGTTGCAGTACCTCTTCATCACCCTATTGTGTACTTCTTCAGCACTTAAGGGTGTATTGCTATCCAGAAAAGCTTTTAAGATTTCCTGACGCTGAGGTGTTATCTTATAGCCCAGTTTTTTAAATTTTTCCAATGCCAGAGCTTCGGTCATCCGGATAGCCTCCTAGATAAGAACTATTCGTATTTACGTCTTATTATTACTTATACCCTATGCATTAGTCAAGTATTGGGCAAGAATTCTTTATATGGTGGCCAGAGCGTTAACGACGAGCTTTATAGCCGGTTCAAGCAGAAGTAACCTTGTCCGGATTGAAATCCGCACACCCAGCCTGAATTTATGTGTATTTTTGATTAAAAAAGAGAGATTGATGCTTTTTTTATCAATCTCTCTTTTTTTATTTACCC
>CAZHAJ010000172.1:0-3405 GCA_964530215.1 uncultured Peptococcaceae bacterium
TCGGACAATGCCGTTGGTAACATCACTAAAACACAAGCATTAACTCTGTTGGGAGGGTCCGGTGGATCTACTGCCAATTTTCTAAGGGGTGATGGTACCTGGTCTGAGGTATCTGGAATTTTAGAGATTGTTGTAGAAGACGAAACTGCATTTATCAATGCTTTCAATGTCGCCATGGGGCAAACAAAACCCGTTAGGATTTATGTAAATGCAAATCAACTGATATCTGCACAGTATAGACCGGTGACATTTACTGCTGATAGGTCATTTATTAATGACGGAGGAAGAAACATAGAGATAATAGGGGTGCGAGCCCGATATGCTACCACTTATGCAGCTGCCCATTTAAACACTCAAAGCTTCGTAGTTGCATTTAAAAATGTAACTTTTAGGAACATTTTGATTTACGGTACTGGTGAATCGTATCTTTGGACAAGAGGATCAGGTAATGTCAAGTTTGTAGACTGTAGGTTTGTAAACCAGCCAAGGTGGTGGGAACCCCCACGTCATGCAATAACCTTCTCTGATCAGGCAGGGGATGGAGTATTTACTGAACCTTCAGGAACCGGAGTGACTAATAACACATGTTCTGTAGAATTTGACGGGGTTATGATTTTGAGTGAAAATCCCTCGTATAATAACACAGCAGATACTTTGTTCCAACCTTTGTCAATAAGGAATAAAACTCAGGATGTAGGATCATCCGGGAACTTTTACATTTCCGTAAAAAGGATGGAACCAGTACAGGAGAAAAGCAAGTTTGCGCAAGTTAAAATAATATCAAATGCAGCAGTTGCGACAAACTTTAATGTAACTGCTGACGGTACCTGGTCTTACCACAAATCTCAAGATGTACCAGGAACTGCAAACATTCTAAGCACTTCCATATTTGGTGAAAATTATGTCCACACCCCTTTATGGGCATCTACTATTACCAAGAAATACTCTAACGGGGCATCTACCATTCTTGGCATGACCGGTAATACTGTGTTGACTATAACGAACCTCTATGACGGAGCAGTTGGTACAATTCTAGTTTCTCAGGACTCTAACGGAGGAAGGAGCCTCACGCTTAATTTCTATCCAGAAGGAGTGGCTCAGGCAAATCCATTAACACAAGTCCCAATAGGGTCAATTATAGGTGTAAATACTACAGCAAATAAACATTCAATAGTAACATATAAAAGATATGGTAACAAAGTCACAGTTGTCTATGGCCAAGAGCCTTAGCTTATTAATATTTATGTTTGTAACAATCACATCCTGTGCCCAGGATGAGATGTTCTTTATCTTGGCAACCCAGGGAGCTAAAGAGCCTACTGTATTGACATTCTACACTCCGGATTCCTGGGTGTGCCCTCAAGGAGTAACTGAGATTTACGTTGAGTGTATAGGTGGCGGTGGTGGAGGTGGTAATGCAACCACTTCTAATGGACATAAAGGTGGCGGTGGTGCAGGAGGTACTTTTGCGGCTGCTACTGTATCGGTAACACCGGGAGTATTATATGCAGTTGTGCCGGGCGCAGGTGCAAGTGGAGGAAACACTCTGTACCCTAATCCGGGTGGGGATTCATGGTTCGGGATATTGTACGGTGATCTTCAAGAACGATATGTCTGTGCAAACGGCGGTGAGACTGCTATGTTAGCCAACAGTGCTTCTACCATAGGTGCGACTGCAACCACTAACAGAGCTATAGGTGATATTATAAGAATAGGAGGCAATGGTGCAAATGCCTCAACAGAAAGAACAGGTTCAGGAGGTGGGGGATCTGGCAGAACAGGTTCAGGGACTAATGCCACCACCTCTGCTGCGGGGATAGGTAACTCTCCAGGTGGTGACGGAGGGCTAGGGATTACTTCTATGGGCGATGGTATTGCAGGAAGTAATTTTGGAGGTGGTGGATCAGGAGGGTTTAAAAATAACACCCTTGCAAGGGCAGGAGGAAGAGGAGGTGATGGGGTAGTAATAATTTATTATTAAGGACTTAAAGGTATAACTATGTATATATCTTATTATAATTGACTTTAATTGTATGGACGCATTGAATTTGATTGTATCAAGTGGTGTTTCAGCCACCATGTTAGGAGTAGTAGTTTTTTGGTTAAAACGATACATTAAGGAGGTTGACGACAAAATGAATAAGTTAGAAAATAGTGACAAAGAAAACAAAAAAGACATAAAGGAAAATAGGGATGTAATTGACAATCGATTGGCCAAAATAATGGGAGACTTCCAGGATGGCGTAAACGGCATCCGAGATGCTGTCAACGAAATGCGTGAGTTAGTCGCAGTTGTTAAAACACAACACGGGGAGCAGATCAGTGCAATGAAGGATAGACTTAACGATCACGAAGATTGGTTAGAACAGACTGACAAAATAATTGACATGCACGGCAACCGGATTACAGCAGTTGAAACAAAATGCAAAATGAAATATGAGTGAACGTAATCAGCTAATACAAGACGAAGGATTAAGGCTAACGCCTTACCGATGCACAGCTGGAAAGTGGACTATTGGAGTAGGTAGAAATCTTGAAGATAATCCGCTTTCTGTCGACGAAATTAATGATCTATTATATTCGCGTCCACATTTGCAAAGTTCAGGAATGCCTGTTGAGGCGTTAAGAAAATTGCTATTTGATGATTTTCACACAAACGGAATAACGCGACGTGAGGCAATGATGTTACTTGACAATGACATTAACCGGATAACTCAACAACTTAAATCCCGGCTATTGTGGTATCAGTCCGCACCGTCTGAAGTGCGTGATATTTTGCTGAATATGGCGTTCAATATGGGTATCGGAAGTTTAATGACGTTTGGCGCAACGCTTCCGCTGATCCGCGATGGTCGATACTTGGAGGCTTCAGAGAATTTGAAAAAAAGCAAATGGGCTTCTCAGGTTCCCAACCGGGCTGGAAGGTTAATTAATAGGCTTTCAAAAGTCAAATAATAATCGTAAATTGTTAAAAAATTAGTGATATGGATAAGAAAAGATACTACAATCCAACAATGACAGCAGTCAGGGTCATGGCACACGGGCAGATAACCAGTTTGACAGCAGCGTTTAATCTGGGAAATCGACCGGCTTTTTCAATCTTCGTAAAACCCAAGGCCGACACAGACGACACGGTAGCGTTAGTCACCTGCAAATGTCTCCTTGATGAAACTGCATCCCCATTGCCTGTGGTCCTGAATGACTGGTCACCTGCTTATATTCAGGAAATTTCCGCGTCGGGTATTGATCTCAGCGTCTATGATGTATTTTGGGGCGCAAGTAATTACATAGAACCTGCATAACATGGGACTAACGTTAGGATTAGGTCACAGGGTAGGGAAGGCTCGACTTGGGTCAAAGTTGAAACATTTTTATTACGGAGGTGAACGGCTCCGGGCGGTGTCT
>CAZHAJ010000173.1:0-3229 GCA_964530215.1 uncultured Peptococcaceae bacterium
AACGATGTCTGGATAGGTCAAAATGTAACCATTATGCCAGGTGTTAAAATTGGTGCTGGTTCGATTATTGCCGCTAACTCAACAGTAGTAAAAAGTGTTGAACCATATGCAATATATGGCGGGAATCCGGCTAAATTTATCAAAAAACGATTTAGTGATGAAAAGGTTGAATTCTTGCTTAAGCTTCAATGGTGGAACTGGAGCGAAGAAATGATATTTGATAACCTTGAAAAGCTAACAACAGAAACTGGATTAGAGCAATTAATGAATAAACCCTTGGACTTAGGGCCTTTCTACCATGGCACAAAAGCTGTCTTAAAGCCGGGAGACTTGTTGGAACCCGGTTATAGCTCTAACTATGGTGAGCGAAAAAAGGCAAACTTCATTTATTTTACCGCAACCATGGATGCAGCTATATGGGGAGCAGAGCTTGCGGTTGGCGACAAGCCAGGTCGGATCTACCAAGTGGAACCCACCTGTACCTTCGAGAATGACCCTAATCTGACGGATAAAAAGTTCCCAGGAAACCCAACTAGGTCCTACCGCACCCGACAACCACTGATAGTAGTGAGTGAAGTCTTGGACTGGGAGGGACACTCCCCAGAGGAGCTCCAGAAAATGCGTAATCACCTTGACGAGCTTAAACGGCTCGGCATCGAGGCGATAAACGAATGACAGGGTCATTTTTATAAAGACAATACCATCGAGGACAAAGCTTAGACCATTTGCCCTCCTTTTCTATGGTCTTTTCTTTTAGATTTTATTAAGATATTAAGAAATAAACTTAATTACTAAATTTCAGAGTACGTAAAAGGAGGCGATTACATAATTGGAAAACCTGAACGTACGCATTGCTGTTGTAAAAAGTAAAATCGAAGATGTTAAAAAACGCTGGCCTTTTCATTCTGTTCAACCATCGCTGGTTCAAGAACTAGAAGAATTAGAGTCAGAGCTTCAAGAACTTTTGAGGTTGCAAAAAGCACAAAACTCCTAATAAGAAATAATTCTATGCATATATTCCTCGATAATAGTACTTATGAGCTGAAAGTAAGTGATGTAATGCAAATTGCCCTGACCAAAAAATTAGCAAATGAATTAGGAATAAATTCTGCCTCCCCTCGCGAGGATGAGAATCCACTGTTTTCATGGACTGCAAACTGGACCAATGTATGGGATAACCATAGAAAAGAGGACATGCTCGTATTAGTGAACAACGCCACCCGCTTCACCGTTGCAATTTACCAGGTCAAGCGGAAAGATCTGAGAAATGTAGCGGAAATGATGAGAACAGCCATTATAAATACATTGCTTGCTTTGAATATAAACCCGGAGCTGGTGGAGGAATATTTACACCTGGCAGGCGAAGTTGAATTTTCCCAAAATCGTAGCAGACAGACAGCTTCTTGGGTAACAAAAGCGGGACTGGAATGTGCTTTTATTGTTGGAGATGAATATAACGGCATTGCAAAAATGTTCAGTGATACCGTTGGAGTTTCCGCAAATTACCTTATTGTCAGTCATTCTGGTGGTAGCATAAACGATAGTTATTTCCCTTATCAGGCAATGATTAAAGCACTATCTGAGCTTACAGGAAAGCAGGCTTATAAATGTCGTGCTTTTGAATTGATGGTCACCCTTGATTTGGATATATACAAGGCAGTGAGGAGGATTATTGTACCTTCGAATCTGGAATTTGCACAATTACACAAAGTATTGCAGTCAGTGTTTGACTGGAAAAATTATCACTTATATGACTTTACTATATTTGACGGCAACAATAAACAGGTTGCCAGACTGGTTCCATTTGAGGAGGACTTAGAGTACGATGAGGGCGCTATTTTAATGAAAGAGCATAACTTGTCAAAGTTTTTACCAGAGCACGAGCATATGGTCTATACCTATGATATGGGGGATAACTGGAAACATAAAATTCAGCTTGTTAATGTGATTGAAGAGTACGATAAGGAATTACCCTACTTACTGGAAGCAATCGGCCAAACACCACCTGAGGATGTTGGCGGTATAAGGGGATTTCTGGACTTCCGCGAAATCATGCTGGATCCGATACACCCGGACTATGCGCTAATGAAAGAGTGGGCCGGGTTTTGGACACCAGAGCTTAGTGATTGGGAAAAAAGTCCAAAGGTTATTCATTTTTGATATTATTTACAGATGAATTGATTATGGAAAGTGCCATTACCGGAGGGAAAGAAATATATGGATATTGAAATAAAAGCTTATACCAAAAAGGATATTGCAGATTTGATTTATATCTGGAATGAGATTATTGAGGATGGCATTGCCTTTCCGCAAATGGATTTATTAACAGAAAGTAGTGGTGATGAATTTTTTTCAGAACAATCATATACCGGCATTGCTCATGACCTTAACAGCAAAAAAACTGTTGGTCTTTATATACTCCATCCCAATAATATTGGACGATGCGGGCATATTTGCAATGCAAGTTACGCTGTAATAAAAGATATGCGCGGTAATCGTATTGGTGAAAAACTTGTTAACCATTCACTAAAAAAGGCAAAGGATTTAGGTTTTAAAATCATGCAGTTTAATGCAGTGGTCACGTCAAATAAATATGCACTTAAACTATATGAAAAGCTTGGGTTTGTTAAGTTAGGAATTATCCCACGTGGTTTTTTAATGAAAGATGGAACTTACGAAGATATCATTCCTCATTACTATGTTTTATAGTTAACATGGCAGTGGAAGCAGCAGGGACGGTTCTACTGCTTCCTTGCGCTTCCCTCAGGAAGCAGTTGGGACGGTTCTGCTGCTTCCCTGCACTTCCTATGGTGAACTAAAAAAATCGAAACCACCTTTTCCATTTTTTTTAACTTCATACATTGACTGATCTGCATTTCTCAACAATGTCTCACTATCCTTACCGTTATCAGGGTATATTGCTACACCAATAGAAGAGTCGATTTTACACTCAATATCACCTATATTCATAACTTCCTTTAGTACTTTATGGATTTTCTTGACAACATTATAAATAGATTTCTTATCTTCAATTTTTCGTAAAATAATAGTAAATTCATCTCCACCCATTCTCGCTACAGTATCCGACTTACGAATACACTGCATCATTCGGTTACCTGCTGTGATTAATACTTCATCTCCAACTTCATGCCCATAATTATCGTTAATATCTTTAAATCCATCTAAATCGATAAACAACAAAGCAAACTGATTATTATCTCTTTCACAT
>CAZHAJ010000174.1:0-3218 GCA_964530215.1 uncultured Peptococcaceae bacterium
ATCTTATCGTCACCACTTTGAATAGGTATATGTATATGGGGACAAAAAGGTGACCCTTGGGCCAAGGTGGATATTAACTCATCTGTGATATCCATCGGTTCTACCGAACTAAGTCTTAGTCGAACAAGACCGTTGATTCCACCCAATTCGGCCAGCAACGCAGAAAGACTTATACCGCTGCCATTATCTTTACCATATGCTCCGATATGAATACCGGTAAGAACTAATTCGGCATAGCCCAGAGAGACAAGTCTTTTTGCTTCTTTAATTATATTAGCCGGATTTCTACTTTTTAAAGGCCCCCTGGTATATGGTACAATACAATATGAGCAGAAATTATCGCAACCCTCTTGAATTTTTAAAAATGCTCTGACCCTGTCCGTTGATGCTACAACCGGAAGCTCTTCATATCTTGTAAACTGATTTGCTTCCAGAACAGCATTGATTTTATCGCCCTTCTCCAGACTATCCACCAAATTTACAATTTCTGTTCTGTCACCGGTTCCGGTTACCAAATCCACTCCGTCTATATCAAGCAATTCCCCGGGAGCTATCTGGGAATAGCATCCGGTCACCACAATCAAAGCGTGGGGATTTATGTTTGCTGCTCTGCGAATAAGCTGTCTGGACTTGCGATCCCCTAAATTAGTGACGGTACAGGTGTTAATGATAAATATATCAGCTGGTTCTTTGCTGCTGATCACCTGATATCCTCTAGCTTTGAACATTTCTGCCAACGCAGAGGATTCATATTGGTTTACTTTACAGCCCAGTGTAACAATTGCTACCTTCCTGACCTTACCTTTGTCAGTACTTATCATACCCACAACCTCTCTTTATCAGAAAAGTGCAGAGCACAGAATACTAACCCAAATCACCTGAAGTAAACATAACCACTGCGATACAGGCCAATCCTGCAGTCTCAGTTCTTAATATTCTTGCACCAAGGGTAATGGGCAATACGCCTTTTTCCACAGCCTGCTTAATCTCCCAAGGCTCAAATCCACCTTCAGGACCTATAATGATGTAAAGACTGTCTCTATCTGCCTTTGTTAAAAACTGCTGCAGACCATTAACTCTTTCTTCCTCCCAAGGGATAATAGCCAAGGTTTCCTTCGGAATATTATTCAAAACATCTGACATTTTTTGGGGCATATGTACCACCGGTATCTTAGCCCTACGGCTTTGTTTTGCTGCTTCCAAGGCTATCCTCTGCCAACGTTCCTGCTTTTTAAAAGCTTTATCGTCTGTATAATGAACCACAGACCGGTGACAAACCATTGGAATTACCTCTGAAACCCCCAGTTCAGTGGATTTTTGCACAATCCAATCCATCTTTTCACCCTTACCCAGTCCCTGAACCAAAGTGACTTTTATCGTTGGTTCTCCTTTGGGTGTAAATTCCTCCAAAAACCTCAAGGATACTCCCGGTTCCCCTATAGAAATTATTTGGGCCAACGCTCCCTTGCCATTTCCGTCTAAGACTTCAAAATTATCGCCCGAACCCAATCTTAACACCCTGGCAATATGAATTGCATCAGCTCCCCTTATTACCGGAACCTCCGACTGGAACTCATTTGGATTTATAAAAAAACGGTGCATGAAAATCACCTACCTGTTAACAACCGGTAATTATTGCAAGACATACCAAGGAAGCATTCGATTTCAATCAAGATAGCTATCCATAGTTCTTTTGTGCCAAAAAGGCTATCCACTCCCCTTGAGTGGAAGTCTTTATGACATCCAAGCCATGTTCTCTAATGGCTTGGGCAACTTCTTGGGATCTGCTTTTTATAATACCGGAAGCAATAAAACATCCCCCTTCTGAAAGCAACAATAATACAGAAGGAAGCAGTTTTTTTATAACATCAGCTATAATGTTTGCAACTACAATATCAACCTTTCCGGTAAAACCCTCCAGCAGATTACCCTCTCCAACAGAAATCAAACGGTCAAGACCATTTGCGGCAATGTTATCCCTGGCCACTCGCACCGCCACAGGATCCAAATCCACTGCCTGTACCTCACGGGCACCCAACATCGCAGAAACTATAGAAAGGATACCGGAACCTGTTCCCACATCTACCACCGTTTTGTCGGCAACTATAATTTCTTCCAGCAACTCCACACACATGGCAGTAGTAGCATGAGTACCGCAACCAAAAGCCATACCGGGATCCATTTCAATCACCTTGAGTCCTTGGGCTTCTTCATTTGGTAGCCAAGTGGGTTTAATTAAAAACTTATGACCCAACTTAAATGGTTTATAAAACTCCTTCCACTTCTCTGACCAAGAACTTTCTTCAATTTCACTGACAATAATATCTTTAGAATAGTTGACATTAATCTTTGCAAGGTTTTCTCTTAATTCATTAAGACGCGCAGAAAACTTTTCATCTCTGAACAAGTAACCTTTAATTACAGGTAAAGAACCATATCTTGGTAGGTTTTGGATGGCCACTGTTTCGCTGCTGCCCTGGGCAATCGTATTATAAATTATGGCGGGGTCTTCTATTACGACCCCGCCGGTGCCTGACTCATTATAAACATTGCAAACAGCTTCAATATCTTCAGGTATCACAGAAATTGCAATTTCCAGCCACTTCAACCCGTTCATACCTTCCCGTCCATTCGTTATTAGCCCATAAAGGCCCCTTTAACCCTATCAAAAAAACCCTTATCATCTCCGTTAATGTTTTCTTTGCTTAAGTTTGCAAATTCCTTTAACAAGGCTTTCTGCTTTTCGGTTAGTTTCTTCGGGGTCATAACTTTAACGTGAACCAGCTGATCCCCTCGTCCATATCCATGCAAATCGGTTATTCCCTTACCCCTTAAACGGAATACCGTTCCGCTTTGGGTACCTTCCGGTATTTTAAGCTTAGCTTTGCCGTCTAAAGTGTCTATTTCTATTTCGTCGCCTAAAGCTGCCTGGGCAAAACTTATGGGAATTTCCATAACTACGTCATTGCCTTCACGACGGAAAAGTCTGTCCGGTTTGACGTGAATGTAAATATAAAGATCTCCTTTAGGACCTCCCATTGTACCGGCTTCTCCCTCACCCGCCATGCGTACGCGGGTACCGTTGTCAACTCCTGCAGGAATCTTAACATGTATTTACTTTTTAAGAAATGTTTTTACCCTGGGAAGGGCATATAATCAAACCTCTACAAACGGATTTGTGCTGCCCTTTATTTTTCTTGTATTTCTTATTTTAGCCG
>CAZHAJ010000175.1:0-3170 GCA_964530215.1 uncultured Peptococcaceae bacterium
GGAGGAAGCATCAGAACCGTCCCTTTGCTTCATTTAAGGGAATATAATATTATGTATAAAAGGTGGCTGTTATATTTTATAATACTTATTGATCTATTTGTTTAGGATTTTATGTTTTAACCTTAAAAATATAGGAGCTTTGCATATGATACCTATGGTGTTTGTGGCAGGATATTCAAATTCCGGTAAAACCACCGTATTGGTGGAAATGGTCAAAATTCTAAAAAGTCGAGGATACCGTGTTGCAGTGATAAAGCATGCTGCACATGGATATGATTTTGATGTCCCCGGCAAGGATTCACATCGCTGTTTTGAAGCAGGTGCAGACAGTGTAGTGGTGGTGGGACCTGACTCATTATTAGTTCATGAGCGTTGCGAAGTCAATTTAACTTTAAAGGATGTTTGTAGTAAAATAACAGGTGTGGACTTAATTATTGTTGAGGGGTTTAAGAGGAGTCCGGGGCCAAAGATAGAAGTTCTCAGAAAAGGATTTCCGGGTGAGCGGCTTTCCGGTGTTGATGGCATAATCGCCATGGTTAGTGATAAGCCTTCAAAGGAAAAATTACCTTCATTTTCAACTGATAAACTTGAGGAACTTACCGACTATGTTTTAGATTATTTGGAGATTCCCAAAGATAATAAATAATAGTAATATTTCATACTAAGGGGTGGATAATTTGGAGTTGGTGACGCTAAAGATAGACAATCAGGAGGTACAGGTTCCGGCAGGCACCACTGTTCTTGAAGCTGCTGAGCAAATGGGAATAGAAATTCCCCGTCTTTGCCATGATCCAGAGCTGAGCCGGCACGGTGGGTGTCGTTTATGTGTGGTGGAAATAAAGGGAATGAGAAACCTCCCGGCATCTTGTGTGACCACTGTCAGTCCCGGCATGGAGGTTCAGACAAGCTCATCGTCGGTTGTTGAAGCCAGAAAAAGCATTTTAGAGTTGCTTATGGCTAATCACCCTAATGACTGTCTGACTTGCGAAAAAATGGGGGATTGCCTTTTAGTAGACTACTGTTATGACTATGGTGTCAAAAAGGGCCCTTTAGATGGAGCAAGTCATCAATATGATATTGAGGATGAAAATCCTTTTATTATAAGGGACCTTAATAAATGTATTCTCTGCGGCAAATGTATTAGGGCTTGTGCGGAAATTACCGGCAAGGACATAATTGATTTTGCTAATCGTGGTTTTGATACCAAAGTTTCAACCTTCGGAGACGCCCCTTTATTAGAGTCAGATTGTATTTTTTGCGGAAATTGTGTTGCTGTCTGTCCCACAGGAGCACTTATAGAGAAACAGATGCAGCATAAGGGACGCCGTTGGGAGCTGAAAAAGGTAAAGACTACCTGCCCTTTCTGTGGAACTGGTTGTAACTTTGATCTTTGTGTAAAGAATGGGAAGGTAGTAGGTGTAGTTTCAAATCCCGACAGCGTGGTTAACGGCCGGGCTTTATGTATCAAAGGAAGGTTCGGATGGGATTTCATTTATCACCATAAAAGGATTAAAACCCCTTTGATCAAGGTGGATGGAAAATTTGTTCCTGCTTCTTGGGATGAAGCTTTAGACCTTATAAGTTCGCGGCTTAAGGGAATAAAAGACAAGAATGGATCGGAAGCCTTTGCAGCTTTGAGCTCTGCTCGGTGTACCAATGAAGAAAACTATCTATTCCAAAAGTTTGTAAGGGTGGTGATGGGCACAAATAACGTTGATCACTGTGCCCGTACATGACACGCCCCAACTGTGGCCGGTCTGGCCACTTCTTTTGGCAGTGGAGCAATGACAAACTCAATTTCTGAAATTGTCGGCGCACAGTTGCTGTTCCTTATCGGAACAAATACCACTGAGGCGCACCCCATTATCGGATATGAGATGCTAAAGGCAAGACGAAAGGGAGCAAAACTAATTGTTGCGGACCCCCGGCGTATTGAGCTGGCTGAGGAAGCTGATTATTGGTTGCGAATTCAGCCGGGTACAGATATACCCCTTCTAAATGGTTTGATGCACATAATAATAAAAGAAGGGTTGCAAGATAAAGCCTTTATAGCTGAAAGAACAGAAAACTATGATGCCCTTGTGGAGACCGTTAAAGAATATACACCTGATTATGTTTCAAGGCTAACGGGTGTCCCCGAAGAAGATTTATATGCGGTGGCAAGGCTATACGCCAGCACCGATAAGGCAATGATTTTCTATACCCTAGGGATTACAGAGCATGTCTGCGGTACAAGCAATGTTATGAGCATTGCTAACCTGGCATTATTGACAGGACATATTGGCCGTCCCAGTACAGGGGTCAACCCCTTAAGGGGACAAAATAATGTCCAAGGAGCTTGTGATATGGGAGCTCTGCCCAATGTATATCCAGGCTATCAACGTGTTAATGACCCTGATATTAGGACAAAGTTCGAAGATGCTTGGGGTGTATCTCTGTCAGGTGAGGTTGGACTGACTATCCCGGAGATGTTTGATAAAGCAAACAATCAAGAGATTAAGGCTATGTATATTTGGGGCGAAAACCCTGTACTATCAGACCCCAATAGCAATCATATCCGCTCGGGACTGGATAAGCTTGAATTTCTTGTGGTTCACGAATTATTCCTGACAGAAACTGCGGAATATGCTGATGTTGTCCTGCCGGCCGCCAGTTTTGCTGAAACGGACGGTACCTTTACCAACACAGAAAGACGTGTTCAAAGGGTTCGCAAGGCAATTGAGCCTTTATCCGGCTATAGCAATTGGCAAGTGTTTTTGGCATTGGCTGAAAGAATGGGTTTTAGATGGGACTATAGTGATGTAGCAGGGATTTTTAACGAAATGGCAGCTCTGACACCGTCTTATGCAGGTATTAACCATGACAGAATGGACACTAAGGGGATCCAATGGCCTTGTCCCACGACCTGTCACCCGGGGACTCCCTGCCTGCATACAGATTGTTTTACCAGGGGGAAAGGTCTTTTTCAGGGCATTGATCATATTCCGCCGGCAGAACTGCCCGATAAGGAATACCCCTTCCTATTGTCCACCGGAAGGATATTGCAGCACTATAATGTAACCACGGTATACTCACCAGGTATTAATAATTTGTGGTCTGAAGAGTATGCAGAGGTTAACCCTGATGATGCCGAAAAACTTGGAATTGATTCCGGTGACAAGGTAAAAGTG
>CAZHAJ010000176.1:0-3135 GCA_964530215.1 uncultured Peptococcaceae bacterium
TTACATTGATATTCTCATTTTCCAACAGAACATCCAACATCTGTTGAGCAATCTCCTGTTCTTGTTCCATTATTTTACCTAGCTTGAAGAGTTTATTGCTTGCTTTGTTGCCTGTTTTATAATCGCCTTCATACGTTGCCTCCCCTTGAATCATAGCATTTTTGATAAAGTCATCAATCAATGCTTTTACGTCTAGTTTTTTTGTCATTGCAACAAACCTCCATTTCCTACTTGGTTATACCAAACCTAGTCAGCACATCCATTCCAAATTGGTATTGTTCCTTGTAACTCTGACCGGAAAGCCAATCCCTTACAGTATTGGGTTTAGCAAATTCAGGTTTTGAAGAGTAAAAGCCGCTTATTTTTCCATGTGTGGCTTTATCAACAGATATGATATTTCCCGTGTTATTTATCTGAGTGGGGTTGAAACCAGATTTTCTAATTTGTGACTGCTCTACAATGTGATGCCATGCATTTCCTTCCCCGGGTGATCCGACAGCCTTCTTCAATTGTGTGAAGGATTCAAATCCCTCACCTACAGCCCCACCCGCCCCCTTAATAAGTTTCGCTTCTTTCTCAGCAGCCTTACTAATCTTTGCTACCAGCTTTACACTACCTAACGCATCACCATAACCAGGTATTGCACACATAAGTGCAAAAGCAGCCGCTTCTTTTTCTCCCCTGGCAAAGTAAATTACAGCATTTGCAGAATCTGTAAATACACCTATAGGTGTAAATCCTGCAATTTCTAATGCTGTCTGTATATTATCAATATTACTACTACTGTTATCATCACTAAAACCACCCTCATCACTATTCCCGTTTGTACCTCCATTACCAAAAATATTACTAAACATGCCTTTTATGGCTTCAATAATTTGGTCTACTTGGTCATCGGAAACACCCCAATAATCTGTATCAACAGAAATACCATAGCCTATATCAACAACATCATGACCACTTGGGTCTAGGTAAATGGAAGGGTTATTGTAGCAGTATGTGTACTGATTGATTGACAAGGGGTTACAAATATCCCCTTCATACGAATCCCGCGTAATAAATCTTCCAATCGTGGGGTCATAATATCGTGCCCTCAGATAATACAACCCACTTTCCACATCATAATACTCACCAGCATACCTGATCGGGTTACTTATACCCTCCGTTTTCTCTGAGATATTTCCCCACTCATCGTACTTGTAACTATTTACTATATTACCAGATTCATTAAGAATCTGCACTACATCGCCGTGGCCGTTGTAAAGATAATAATAATAGTTCGAACCAATTTTACGAGATAATATTTTGTGGCCCCAAATATTCTGAGCCGTCACACCACCAGCATTGGATTCGGCAATGACCCTACCGGTATTATCATAGTGATATCTGATATAGCTCCCACCGGGGGCTGTTTTCTTTATCCGCAGTCCTTCAGCATCATATTCGTAGGTATAGGTATCATTGGTTGTTGTATTCTTAAAATCCTTTAACTCATCCCAATCGTTCTAAGAGAAATCCCCAGGGATAAATTCCGTTTCGTCCACTGTAACACCAGACTCTTGTGCTCTATTACCCCTGGTGTCATAGCTGTACTGTATATTCTCACCATTGGAACGGATAATCTTAGTCAACCTATTTAATGCATCATATTCATACTGATCGGTTGAATTGTCTTTATCCGTAATTACCAGGATATTCCCGTTGTTGTCATAAGTGTAGGTATATTTGGAAAGATCCGAAGTTCCCTTGGTGTTGGTGATAGTCATTAGCCTGTTAATATTGTCGTAGGTATAAGTCGTTTTCAAGGTCTGCCCACCAACGCTAGGGTAAGTAACGGATTTAATCATCCCATCACCGTAATACTCGTAAGTAAATGTTTTGCTGCCAACCGTGATAGTGGTTACCCGATTTAGCGTATTGTAGACGCCATAGTCTGTACTTAACCCAAAAGGATCGGTTACAAGAGTACGGTTGCCTGCCACATCATATTGGAAGTTAACAGCGTTGCTGCCAACTATCCTTTGCTTAACCTGTCCAGCGGATGTATAGGTGTAGGATAATGAATCCTTTTCTATCCCGCCGGTCCAGACCCGAAATTTCTCTATCCCGCCCAGCGGACTATAGTAATTGTTAATCTGCTCTATACCTACATTTTTCTGTGTCAATCTGCCGCTATCGTCATAATCCATTGTAGTAACCTTACTCATGGGGTCTGTTACCTGTGTCAGTTGTCCCAATGCATTGTACTGAAAGGTTGTAGGATTGGCGTCCGGTTGCTGGCTAGAAACCAAGAGCCCTCTTTCATCATATAACTTCGTGGTAGTAAAGGTTTTACTACCTTCATACTGCTTAATAGAACTTAAATTTCCTAACCGGTTATAGTCATAATCACTCTTCTCACCTAAGGCGTTAACAACTGCTTTTAACCTGTTTAAAGCGTCGTACTGAAAGAGTGTGTTTTTGTTATTAGCATCCGTCAGTTTTACCATATTCCCAGTTAAATCGTAGTCATATTTTTCCTCAATGACATTAGAAGAACCATATCCATCGGGATAACCTTTTCTGGAAATTATCCGACCCCACTGGTCATAAGCTTCCTTGTAATGATTTTCCGCTGCTTCATTGTACGGAAGGAAATAGGTCAGCTTCGTCCGGTTGTAGATATCATATTCCACGACCTGCTGATTACCTTGGGCATCAGTAACACTCTTAAGCCGATTCCATTCATCCAAATCATAATTAGTCTGGTTATTTCTGGCATCCTTAAGCCAGGTTACCTGACCATAGTCATTAAATCCATTATTAGTTGTCACATAGCTATTTACATTAGGATCAAAATCAAAATACTGATTTACCAAAAGATTGCCGTGGTCATCGTAATAATTGTTGGATTTAAAGAAGACCTCGGGCGTGTGTTCTCCTACCGGAGTTAGCGTTTTTGTTTTTTCCAGGTAAACGTTGAAAGCTGCCTGATTGCTACGTTCAATCAAGTTCACATCGCTATAGACATAATGATCTTTCACCACATAAGTACCATCTTGACCTGTTGTGACTGGATACGTTACATCGGTGAGTCGTCCCTGACTGTCGTATGTATAAATTGTAGTGTTATCAGTCCCCGCAATTTGTATCTGG
>CAZHAJ010000177.1:0-3134 GCA_964530215.1 uncultured Peptococcaceae bacterium
TTGACAGCAATATTTATATTTACTACGGTTAAACCTGTCATATATTCAACCTTATCCTTGACTACATGCTGTATATTCTTTGAGATATCAGGAATGTACTGGCCAAAAAATATCACAGGTGCCATTTCTATAATTAATCCCTGTTCTGACTGATGTACATGAATTTTCCCCGGGCTTTTCACCCCAGGCAAAGTGTTTGCACATATATATGCAATGGAGGCAATGGCATGTTCTGATATGGTCATATTTCCATAATAGGTAAAGGTAGGTCTTACCACCGATTGTTCCAGCCAGCTTTTTGTTCTTTTTGACTTATCTTTGCGAATTAAGACCCTTAAAGGCTCTATTAAAATTTCGGGAAAACCCTTTAGAACCTCAATGGTGGGTGCAGGTATAACATGACGGGAAAACTTGGTGCGATTTAATTTAGCTTTGTTTATTTCATCGGGGCTTGCAACTTCATTGATGCTAATGTATTTGTGTATATCAGGCAGATTCAGGGTAGCGGCAATTTTTTGCACCATCCCTTTTGAAGTTCCCAATATTAGAACTCTTTTGGGGTTAATTTTCTTAATGGTTTCGGACGCTTCTGTTGCCATATTAGGATCATAAAACAAAGCTGCTTTTATTGCTCCTATTCTGGTGGATTGCCTCTTTGCAGTACTTCCCACAAGGATCTGATCACCTTTAATCACAAGACCATCATCAATAATGATATCTGATTTTGTCTGATGTGCTACCATTATAGCTCGATGACTCTTGCCTGTGCCACTGGAACCAATTAAGGCATACACCTGCATCTGTGATAAATCAGATGGGAGATCTTTTTCTAATGGACTTTTAATATCATTCACCTCGTCCTTAAGTTACTTATATAAATATAAATCATTTTTACATTTATGAAAAGTAATAAATAACATATCATATTTATATAAAAATATCCATAATATGGTATGTTTATTTCAAAATTCTTTTAAAATATTAAAGGATTTTGATGTTTGCCAAAGAAGAAACAAAGTCAGTAATAATTGATAATAGTACTCGGTAAAAAAGTAGCACTATGGAGGCAGTGATAGAACAATGTCTGAAGAAATGGCTCGATTAATAGTCAATGAATTTAATTTCAGTGAAGAACTGTTCGCTATCTTTAATAAAAATATAAGAAGCTTAAACCGTCAAGAAAGAATGCAATATTATAAATTTATAAAACCACAAGAAAGAAGTATAATACAGTTTATATTAAATTATTATAAACGTGCTCCGGTACCTTTAAAATATCGTATTGTGAGCCAAACAGTTGATAATATGTATATAAATAACGGCGATCCCAACATTGTTGATAGTGTAGTGATGAATGCAGTGGGCAGAATCCTGGTTTACAAGCGATTGCGAGAAAAATCAGAAAGTGAGGGTTCAAGCCTTGCAGCCCTTAATAGTTTCAGGGGTACATATCTGTTTTTAATAATTCTCTTGATTGCTATGGTTGTTATAGTGTATTTTTATAGCTCCTAATCTATATCTTTACCAGGGATGTGAACAATATTACAGTTTATATTAATGCATTTATAACTAAGTTTTTATTATTTGCTCCTTTAATGGGAATTATAATGCCTATTTTTAGCTCAAATAGCATGCAAAATGCCATTGCTGCAGGATTTTTTGCCGCAGCTGCCTCATTTTTAACGGCAGACTTAATAATATACCCCAAATATGGCAATATCCCAGCAATTTTAGCAGACGTTACCATCACTGTAATGGTATTGTGGAATATGTCAATGGGCTATATTTCCTGGATAGGATTAGTAATAATTATAGTTATACTGGTCTTTGGCGAGTGGTATTATCATATTTACCTTAGAAGAACGGTTTTCACCCAAAAAAAATAAAACATCTAATCAATGTTCAAATTAGATAGAGGAAATTTTATTCGTTATAGCCTGGGTCTTCATTTAGCTCAGGATTTTTTATAGCTTCAACTGCCAGATAATCACAGCGGTTATTATATATATTGTCGGCATGACCTTTTACCCAGTGCCAGTTAATACGGTGCTTTTTTTTCAAATTCAATATTCTTTTCCATAGATCGGGATTTTTTACCTGTGCTCCGTCGCTTTTCTTCCAGTTGCTCTTTTGCCAATTTTCTAGCCAACCTTTATTAACTGCATCAACAACATATTTGCTGTCACTGTACAAATCTACTTCACATGGTTTTTTAAGTGCTTCCAGCCCTTTTATTACTGCCAATAATTCCATTCTATTATTGGTGGTATTTTTATATCCGCCGGATAATTCTTTAACTCGTTCCTTATGTATTAACACCACCCCATATCCCCCGGGGCCGGGATTACCGGAACATGCACCATCGGTATATATCTGAACATTACAGGTCATAGCTATTATCCCTCCGTAGCAGTATCAGCTTGTAAAATTATACCACTTCTTCTGTAATATATGCACTGCTAAATTGGCTTTTGTAAAGATCTGCATAGAAGCCGTTCTTTTTTAGCAACTCCGGATGACTTCCTGTTTCTAAAATGGCACCATCTTTCATTACTATGATTAGGTCGGCATCCTTTATTGTAGACAATCTATGGGCAATGACAAAATTAGTTCGTCCTTTCATCAATTTGCTCATCGCTTTTTGAATAAGCAGTTCCGTCCTTGTATCAACATTGCTGGTTGCTTCGTCTAGAATAAGGACGGTGGGGTTAGCTAAAATTGCCCTTGCAATGGTTAGCAATTGCTTTTGTCCTTGGGATATGTTGGAAGCTTCTTCATTTAATATGGTCTTATAACCCAGGGGAAGCGATCGGATAAAATAATCGGCATGAGCGGTTTCGGCAGCCCGAAATATTTCATTCTCATCAGCGTCTTCTCGGCCATAAGCAATATTTTCTTCTATGGTTCCATTAAATAGCCACGTATCTTGCAGCACCATTGCGAATAATGTTCTCAGGTTGGATCGTTTTAAATCCCGGATATCAACACCGTCCACTGTTATTTTCCCACTGTTTACATCATAATAGCGCATTAATAAATTTACCAAGGTAGTTTTGCCAGCTCCGGTGGGACCGACAATGGCAGCAGTCTGTCCCGGTTTAACTACGAAACTCATATCTTTAATAAGATCAGTT
>CAZHAJ010000178.1:0-2990 GCA_964530215.1 uncultured Peptococcaceae bacterium
ATATTGAAGGGAAGTGTAACCATGGCATTTACTGTAGCTATTTCCGGCAAAGGCGGCACAGGGAAGACAACCCTGGCAGCTCTGCTGATAAGACAAATTACTAAAGCGGGTAAAGGGCCTGTTATGGCTGTTGATGCAGATGCCAACGCCAATTTACACGAAGCCCTGGGAATACAGGTGGAAGATACCTTATCCGAAATACTCAATCGCATAAATAATAATATAGAGCCGTTGCCAGCCGGGATGACAAAGGATCGTTACGTAAAATATAGGGTGCATGAATCCCTGGCCGAAGGGGATGATGCCGATCTTATGGTTATGGGTGGACCGGAAGGTGCCGGTTGTTATTGCTTTGCCAATAATCTTGTTAGAGGTTTTATGCAGGAATTGAGTGATAACTATCCCTATGTGGTGATGGATAATGAGGCTGGACTGGAACATTTAAGCCGCAGAACTACTCAGAACGTAGATGTATTATTAGTGGTAAGTGATTCCAGTGCAAGGGGAGTTCGCTCTGCGGGGAGAGTTAAGGAATTGGTAGATTCAATCAAGTTGGATGTCAAAAAAATGTTTTTGGTGGTAAGTAAAGTGGATGCCGGTACTATAGAAGCATTACAAGGCGAAATTGATCGCACTGGTCTTGAATTAGTGGGTACTATCCCTCTTGATAATCAGGTGCGGGATTATGATTTGCATAGTAAACCTTTGAGCAGTTTACCTGATGATTCACCGGTGGTTACAGCAGTGGATGAAATTATAAAAAAAGCCGGGATCATTGATTAGTTTGAACACCGAAAGGAGCGGGAGTAATGGCTGTAACAATAGCAAAAGAAAGATGGACCAGTAAAGTGAATGAATTGGTCATCGGAGTAGAGCCAAATACTGTGAAAGTGGGCGGCGACACGACCTTACCTTTTTTGTTTTATGAGGGTGAAATGCCCAACAGACCGGTGGTGGCATTAGAAGTATGTGATATGGAGCCTGATGATTGGCCTGAAAATTTAATGTCTGTATATCAAGATGTAATAGGTGATCCTGTTGCCTGGGCCAAAAAGAACGTTGAGTATGGTGCAGACCTGGTATGTTTAAGACTAACCAGTTCACACCCTGACTTTAAAGATGCCAGTCCTGAAGAATGTGCTAAAACAGCAAAGGCAGTGGCGGACGCGGTAAATGTTCCGTTAATTGTAATCGGCAGCGGTGTAGAAGAGAAGGATGCAGAGGTATTACCTGTGGTTGCTGCTGCATTGGAGGGCAAATCCGTTCTGTTGGGAAATGCAACTCCCGACAATTACAAAACCATTACCGCTGCATGTATGGTTAGCGGTCACTCTATAATAGCTTCTAACCCATTGGATATTAACTTAGCAAAGCAACTGAACATTCTCATCACTGAAATGGGTCTTCCTGCAGACAAAATAGCCATTGACCCTTTGGTGGGTGCATTGGGTTATGGCATAGAATATGCGTATTCCATTATGGAACGTGCCCGCCTGGGTGCTTTGACAGGGGATAAAATGCTGGCAATGCCGGTAATATGTTTTGTCGGCCAAGAAGCATGGAAGGCAAAGGAAGCAAAGACCGAGATTAGTGAAACCCCTGAGTGGGGTGAATTGACAAAACGCGCTATTCTTTGGGAAACCATGACAGCTACGACTTTTGCTCATGCCAGTGGCGCTATAATGGTTTTGCGTCATCCGGAATCCCTAAAGCAGTTTAAATTCCATATTGATAAAATGATGGAGCCCGTTAATTTATAAGGATCTGTATATAAAATCGAGGAGGTATGGTTAATGATCCTAATAGGTGAGAGGATCAACGGGATGTTTAAGGATATTAGTTTAGCTATTATGAACAATGATCCTGAACCCATAAAACATTGGGCTGTGCAACAATATGAAGCAGGAGCGGCATATTTGGATGTAAACACAGGTCCCACCGTTGAAACAAAAGAACAGCCGCAAGTTATGGAATGGCTTGTAAAAATTTGCAATGAAGCAGCACCGATACCATGCTGTGTGGATTCTACTAACCCTGAAGCCATTGAGGCAGGATGTGCAGCCAACATACATGGTAAAGTCATGATAAATTCTACTCACGCCGATCAGTGGAAAATGGACATTTTTTTACCCATGGCAGCAAAATATAATGCGGCTATAATTGGTTTAGCAATGAATGAAAGCGGTGTTCCCAAGAGTGCATCTGACAGGGCAGCTTTAGCTATGGAAATTGTTGTAAATGCCGATGCCCATGGGATACCTATGGAGGATTTGTACATTGATCCTTTAATGCTACCCACTAATGTTGCTCAGGAACATGGTATAGAGGTTTTGGAAGCCATAAGGCAAATTAAAGAATTGGCTCCAGGAGTCCGCACAACTCTTGGACTGTCAAATGCTTCTCAACGCTGCACAAACCGTCATTTAATCAACAGAACATTTTTGATTATGGGTATGGCAGTGGGACTGGATTCTGCCATAGCTGATATGGAAGACCCCGAGCTTGTTGATGCTGTCGCAGCTGCTAAAGTTTTATTAAATAAAGATATTTACTGCGATTCATTTCTTAAGACTTTTAGATAGTGGTAAGAGATAATATTTGTTGACATTAGCAGCTCTTTTTACAGGGAGGTGGTAAGTTAATATGAGTTTTGAACCTAAAATTGTTGCATTCTGCTGCCATTACTGAGCATACTCAGCTGCGGACCTGGCAGGTTCGATGAGACTGCAGTATTCTTCTAATATACGTATAGTTGAAATGACATGTACAGGTAATATCGATCATCGGGTAATTCTTAGTGCTTTTGAAGAGGGAGCCGATGGTGTATTTGTGGCCGGCTGTATGGAAGGCGACTGCCACTTCCTTAGAGGTAATATCAGAGCCAAGAAGCGTGTCAATGCAGTAAAAAAACTTTTAGATGAAATTGGTATTGGGGGAGAAAGGCTGGAGATGTATAATCTATCATCGGCAATGGGTGGCAGATTTGCTGA
>CAZHAJ010000179.1:0-2990 GCA_964530215.1 uncultured Peptococcaceae bacterium
TATTTGCATTCTATCCTTATGGGATAAAATACGCCCTTTAATTACAAATACATGTAAGACAGCCTATAAAACCGCAGTTTGCTTGTTGCAAATTGCGGTTTTCTTATTGACAAAAAATCTGTGTTTTCGACTGATATATCAAAAATCTCCTTCCTTTTTCAGGCGATCTGTCGAAATGGACAACCCTGTCTTTTTTGCACTTTTAAGATATTCATCCGGGATGCTCCGTAAATCCTTCTCTTGAAGATAAAGCATTGACACAGAGAATTGTTGATATTTTTCATCCTCTTGGGATCAAAGTTCTGGACCACATTATTGTGGGCGGCGCAAGCTATTCTTCAATGAAGGAAAGAGGGCACATTCCCGAACAGTGCAAAAGTACGGCGAATTATGAAGCGATTGCATTAGGAGCAATCCCTGTGGAAGAAAAGCGGAACAGGTTTAGGCATACACACCGGCGTTAAAAATTTAATGCATAGTTGAGCATCAATTTTATGTTGACTACACGCTGGAACCGTCCCATAACGGCAGTAGCGTCATCGTCAGCAACTGGCGGGAAATCCTGACGGTCTATACGTTCAAGGTGGCAGGCGATCGGGAAATTGGCATGGAGGTTGCCACCCTTACGATGTCAAGGTGGAAATTCTGTATAATATATTTTGGGATATGAAAAATCAACTATTTACTGGAAGTCATCGAACATGTGGTAACCGTTACCATCACTGAGTCTTCAAAATTCTTCTTCGGGCTAGCTTTTATATCCTGACAATGATGTTGCATAAAGGTTAGAATTAATTGTCAAACAATGAATATCTTAAAATTTGCATTTTATTTTACTAACACACTGATGTTTTGGTATAATTGGAGCAAGAGCCATATCCATTCGTTTGTTAATGTGTTAACCAGCACTTTCCCATAAAGAAGAATTAGAAACGTTGGGTAAGCAGTATCCAAGGAGAGCCAGCTATGAACAGGGAGTAATAGACGCCTTGATATTTGCCGGAATAAAGGCAACGTTAAGAAATGCTTTGATAATATGAAAAGTAAGAGATACGGGAAACCGGCTTATCAAGAAATATATATCTGGGAACTGCTCCTTGCACTGGAGACGTTGACTCAAGCTTGGTTAAAAGAATTTGTTTTTTAGAGGAGGTTCCAGCTTTTGGACAAGGAAAAAAAATTACAGGAAATTCTGGAAGGCCTGCATAGCGTGTTGGTAGCTCGTTCCGGCGGCGTGGACAGTTCTTATTTACTTAAAATAGCCCGGGACGTCTTGGGCGCCGACAGGGTATTGGCAGTGACTGCGGTATCGGAAATCCACCCCCGGCGGGAAATACGGGAGGCTCTGGCCCTAGCGGCAACCTTGGGGGTTCGCCACCGCGTCTTAGAGGGTTCGGTAACCGAAGATGTTCTTCGTAACAGTCCGGATCGCTGTTACTACTGCAAAAAAGAACTGTACACTTCCCTGCTGCGTCTGGCGGAAGAAGAAGGCCTTCAGGCAGTTGTGGACGGGGCCAATATCGATGATCTCAAAGATTACAGGCCGGGCTCCAAGGCTATCGCTGAATTGGGCATCAAGACTCCCCTGCAAGAAGCCGGTTTGAGCAAAGAAGAGATTCGCCATGCTTCCCGCTCTTTGGCGCTACCAAGCTGGTCTAAGCCGGCTTTGGCCTGTCTTGCTTCCCGCATTCCTTACGGAGAAAAAATTACACCGGAAAAACTGCAACAGGTGGAGCAGGTGGAAGAATTTCTTTTGCAGTTGGGATTTAGGCAGGTACGGGTGCGGCACCACGGATCCGTCGCCCGCTTGGAGTTGTTGGGGGATGACCGGCAGAAAGCCTTGGCCCGGGCAGAGCAAATTACCGCTGCCTGCCGGGATGCGGGCTTTTCCTATGCTGCTTTAGACCTGTCGGGTTACAGGCAGGGCAGTATGAATGAAACCGAAGGAGCATCAGCCCCTGCTGCGTACGTGGACGCATAGAAAAGGATGTTAAATTGATTTTTAACAGTTAGGTAGGCTTATTATATTATGAGCTATTTGAAAGAAAAAAATATTGATGCTATTACGAATGAATGGGAGAAGTTGATAAACGGTCAACAGGTAGACACGGATATATTATCTCCAATTATATATGAGTCATGGCAGCGCTGTTTGCAGGCAGGGGTCGACCCCTATGACATTGACCAAGAATCACGCCTTTCAGACGAAGAAAAAAAATACCTTTCCGATCCCAATCGAAGTGAAATTCAAGAGGATCTTGCCTTAACATTGAGAGAGATTGCTTCGAAAATGGGATGGTCTATTCTCCTGTTTGATAGAAATGGCAAGCTTAAAGAGATCATAGCTGTTGCAAAAAAAATCGAATCCATTCTTGTCCGGGATGTCTCAGAACATCTTCTCGGTACAAACGCAATATGTTTAGCCTTGCGGTATGACACCCCGATCCAAGTATTAGAAGGGGGACATTACAAAAAACGCCTTCATAATGCCAAATGCTCTGCGGCCCCCATCCATGACCCTGATGGTAAAATTTTAAGCGTCGTCAACATTGGTGCTTTTGAAAAGCTGACGGATGAAACAGTAGGCCTGGTTAAGAGCATTGCGAAAGTGATTGAAAATAATATTCAAATAAATCATATATTAGCGGAGTTATCTGCAGCTTATTCCACATTAAGTGGCATTATTGAGTATAATCACTCCGGTATTCTCTATGTAGCTGATAACAACAATATTAAATATAACAGAGCACTTCTTGATTTATTTGAAATCAAAAACATATCCAACCCCCATAATGTAACAAAAAATATTCTAGAGATTCTTTCGCAAATTGAGGACTATAAGGATATAGCAGAAGTTGAAAATAAGGAAATAGCACTAAAGGTTAACAATAAACATAAATCCTGTCTGGTATCAATAAAAAATATTTTGACAAATGATAATAAAGATATGGGATCTCTTTTTAGGTTTGAGGATACTAATAAAATGTTGC
>CAZHAJ010000180.1:0-2977 GCA_964530215.1 uncultured Peptococcaceae bacterium
GCAGCTTCGCAACCAAATCTTCCACCGTAGTGACGGGTGGTTGACAGGTATAGTTCTGGCAAATATAAGCGACTGCAGGCAGCTTTCCATTGGATGTACGACCCTCAACCAAGCTGGAAAGCCCATCAATCTCTGCTACTTTATCAGAGCAGGGGCGAAATAAAAGTACCGATTCAGGTAAAAATTTTTGCCTGACAGCAATTGCCATGGCTTTAACTTCAGAGGAATCTGCATTTCCGCAAATTACAATTTCTCCGTGAGGAACACTACCGGTTAAAAAGGCTGTAATAAAAAAAGCATAGCCTATAGGATGTTCCATTACAATTTGGGCAAAAGCATTCATTTGTTTTTGGAACAGTTCCATCAGGTCGTCCCTGCCGGTGATCCTTGCAAGTCTGATTATATTATATGCGGCAATTGAATTGCCCGAGGGGACAGCTCCGTCATAGACTTCCTTTGGTCTTGCTATTAACTTTTCCCCATCCTTGCCGTAAAAGTAAAAACCGGAACCATCCCAGAATAATTCCTTCATCTGATCTAGTAAATACAGGGATTTTTTAAGATATTTCGGCTCCAAGGTTGTATTGTACAACTCCAGCAAGCCCCATTGCAAAAACGCATAATCGTCAAGATACCCTAAAAATGATGACTCTCCATCCCTATATCGGGCCAGAAGTCTCCCATCCTTATTTCTCAGCTTACTCCAAATAAAACTCTCTGCCCTTTTAGCTGCTTCAAGATATTCAGAATTACCGGTTATGCCTGCTGCTTTTGCTAAGGAGGCGATCATCATACCGTTCCATGAGGTCAGCACCTTATCATCCTTATTGGGATGAATCCTTCTTTCTCTATATTGAAACAGTTTATCTCTGAACCGTTCTAACTTTGGATCAGCATGATTACGAACCCCGGAAGCAATTAGATTTGGGATATTTTTACCTTCAAAATTGCCTTCCTTAGTTATGTCATAAATTTCACAAAATAACTTGCCATCCTCAACACCCAAAACTTCTTCAACTTCCCGTGGTTCCCAGACATAGTACTTGCCCTCCACACCTTCTGAGTCAGCATCTTCAGCGGTATAAAAGGCACCTTCCGGTGAGGTCATATCTCTGAGAATATATCGATAAATCTCCTCTGCCATTCTCAAATATAGTCCCTTTCCAGTGACCTGGTATATCTCAACGGCAGCCGCAGATATAAGAGCGTTGTCATACAGCATTTTTTCAAAATGTGGAACAAGCCACTGTCTGTCGGTGGAATATCTGGAAAAACCAAAACCTATATGATCATATATTCCCCCTGCATACATAGAGCTAAGGGTTTTTTCCGCCATTTCCAATGCCTTTGCCACCTTAGTTCTTTTCCAGTAACGCAATAGGAACATTATTTTATGAGGAGTCGGAAATTTAGGTGCCTTCCCAAAACCACCGAAAGAAGCATCATAGTTATCCTCAAGAGTCTGATATAGTGCTTTTGTAACTTGATCTTTCATTTCACCTGAGGCACTTTCAACCCTTTGGGCTATTGCCTCAGATATCTGCTCTCCGGCATGCATCAACATCTCTCGATCACTATTCCAACGTCGTATTATTTCTTCCAGTATCGGAATCAGACCTCTTCTGCCCCATTTATCGTTTTTGGGCAAATAAGTTCCCGCAAAAAAAGGTTTCATATCAGGAGTCATAACAATGGTAAGGGGCCATCCACCTTGCCCTGTTAAGGCTTGACAAACCGTCATATAAATTTGATCAATGTCCGGGCGCTCTTCTCTGTCCACCTTTACCGAAACATAAAACTGGTTCAGCAGTTGGGAAACATCGGTATCTTCAAATGATTCCCGCTCCATTACATGACACCAATGACAGGTGCTGTATCCGATACTAAGAAAGATCGGTCTGTCGCACTCCTTTGCCTTATTAAAAGCTTCTTGTGACCAAGGATACCAATTAACGGGATTATATGCGTGCTGCAACAAATATGGTGACTTCTCATAGAGCAACTTGTTGGGTTTAAGGGATACAGGCAAAAATCATTCCTCCGATGTGGTAATAAATTTTTTTTACTTCCATAATAATACGCTTTACAACATTTTCCTAAATTATTATAGATACTTAATACATGTTTCCCAATAAATCAAAAATATAACAAGTCCTTTCCCTGTCCACTCTTATAGTAGATTTTTTGTAACTATTGAATAGGTTTATTACAGTTGATATAGTAAAGTAGTGGGGGTGAAAAAATGGAAAATTTCTGGCCATTGCTGGGCGGTTATCTGTTTATCTTTGCTGCCAGAACCACCGACGTCTCCTTGGATGTTTTGAGAATTCTCATGTTAACCCGGGACAGAAAACTATTGGCAGGCTTAATAGGATTTATTGAAGTTTGTATATTCATACTGGCATTAAATGAAGTACTGGGATCCGGACTAAACGACCCCTTCAAAGTGATAGCCTATGCTGGTGGTTTTGCCACCGGCAACTATGTAGGTATGCTTATTGACTCCAGACTGGCTATGGGGTATCAGCTACTTGAGGTCTTCTGTGATTCATGTAATTCCGAAGAGATGTCCCAGGTGCTTCGCAACGAAGGTTTCGGCGTTACTGCTGTCACCGGTTGCGGTCGGGACGGAGAAAGAATAATATTATTTATTACCTTGAAAAGAAAGGACCTCGGAAAAGCCATGAAAATCCTTGACGAGAAGTATCCAGGGTCTTTTTACCACATTCAGGATGCCAGATACATTCGAGGCGGTATATTTCCGGGAAAACGTCATCTATAATAGCACCTCATACAGTAAATTCCTTTTTGAAATTTTTCATTAGAACACTAAATTGCTTTTAAAAAGTCTTTTTGGTTATTTTAACCCTCTTTTTTTACTGTTAGCAATATACTCTTGGCCTAAATCCAATATTTATGATATATTTACTGGCAGAACAATCGCGTATTACTGTAGCATGTCAGGATACTGAAGAAG
>CAZHAJ010000181.1:0-2974 GCA_964530215.1 uncultured Peptococcaceae bacterium
ATGCACCGTAGGACCTTCTTCAGAGGATGTCTCAGTGCTGGCTGACATGATAAGGTCAGGAATGAATATAGCTAGGCTTAATTTTTCACATGGTACTTATGACGGTCATCTGCGGCGCTTAGGGCATATCCGAGAGGCAGAAAAAGTCACAGGAAAAAATATTGCTATAATGCTTGATACAAAAGGTCCCGAAATAAGACTGGGTTATCTGCATGAAGATTTTGTTATGCTTAAAGCGGGAGAGACCGTAATATTAACCAGTAAAAAAATTAAGGGTGATAAAAAAGTACTGCCTATTACATACCCCGGCCTTTCAGGTGATGTAAATATTGGCGATCAGATTCTTATAGCGGACGGGCTTATTGAATTAAGAGTTCTGGATAAAAAGGAAGAAGATGTGATTTGTGAAATAATACACGGAGGTAAAATAACTTCTCAAAAGGGTGTTGCTTTGCCCGGAGTTAATATAAATATACCTTCGGTAACGGAACAGGATAAAGCGGATATTATTTTTGGTATAAATAATGGGATAGATTTTATTGCCGCGTCATTTATCCGGAGAGCTGCTGACGTATTGACAATTAGAAAAATTGTTGAAGACGCCGGGTCAAATGTAGACATAATATCAAAAATAGAAAGCCGAGAAAGCTTGGATAACATAGATGAAATTATTAAAGTATCGGACGGAATTATGGTGGCCAGAGGGGATTTGGGGGTAGGTATACCGGTAGAAGAAGTTCCCCTGGTGCAAAAGGAGATTATTGGCAAGTGCAACAGGGCAGGTACTCCGGTGATAACTGCAACCCAGATGCTGGAATCAATGATAAGCAATCCAAAACCCACCAGGGCTGAAGCCAGTGATATTGCCAATGCTATATTTGACGGCAGCGATGCCATTATGTTGTCAGGTGAAACCGCTGCGGGCAGGTATCCCATTGAGTCTGTCCAAACCATGGCAAAAGTGGCACAAAAAGCAGAATCTTCCCTTGATTATGATGACGTTATGATTCGCCAACGCTGTGTTTCATGCACAGTAACAGACTCCATCAGTCATGCCACCTGTACTATTTCGGAAGATCTGGGGGCATCCGCCATTATAACATCTACCCAGACCGGATACACCGCAAAAATGGTTAGCAAGTACAGACCCAGAGCACCTGTAATTGCAGTCACACCTCACAAGAAGGTATTGCGTAAGATGGCTTTGGTTTGGGGCGTGCAACCCATTTTGGTGGAGCGGTTTGAAGATACTGATAGTATGATTTCCATTGCAATAGGAGCATCTCTTTATTCCGGCTTGATACTTCCGGGAGATTTGGTTGTAATAACTGCCGGAATGCCTTTGGGAATTCACGGTTCCACAAACCTTATAAAGGTGCACACGGTGGGTGATATTGTAGCTCAGGGTGTTGGCATAGGTTCCCAAGCATTTACCGGTAAGATTAAAGTTTGCAGAAACGTTAAGGAAGCATTGGAAAATATTGAGTCCGGCGACATACTTGTAACGTCTTCAACAGACAGAGACTATATACCTGCCATAAAAAAAGCCGGAGCATTAATAACCGAATTTGGGGGTCTGACTTCTCATGCCGCCATTGTGGGTTTAGAGTTTGGCATTCCCGTCATTGTTGGAGTGGAAGGTGCTACAACATTGCTTAAAGATCGAAAAACTGTTACTGTAGATGTCCAACGGGGTCTTATTTACGATGGTGCGGCCCAAGTGTTATAGTAAAGGATAACATAAGTTTCTGGATAAGCCTCATTAATGGAGAGTCAATCGAACCTAAACTGTGATCGTCAAAGAAATTCGGAGGAATACAGAAGTCAGAATCCAGAATTCAGAATTTTAAGGAATGGCTCTATGTCAATGGGGTAAGACGCCCTATAAAGGGAGAGTAAATAATTAGATGGAGAGATTGATGTTTTGTATATCAATCTCTTTTTTTTAATCAAAAATACACATAAATGCAGGCTGAGTGTATGGATTAAGGAATATCATATCCCCAAAGGGATATCCTATTAGTGGAGAGTGATTATGGAAATAAATAATTTTGACTTTATAAGTGAGCTGGGCTTGGGTGGAATTTTTTTAGGCTCTGTTATAGAGGCTTTGGGTCTGCCATTTCCCGGCGCAATAATGCTTATTTTTGCCGGTGTATTAATCAGCAATGGCAAATTAGGATATATGGGAGCTCTTTTATTGGCAGTAATTGGCTTTAATTTGGGTGCTGCAACTGCATTTTTTTTAGGCAGAGTATTGGGAGAACCTGTCTTAAGTAAGCTTCAAGGAATTTTCAAATTAAATGAGCGTAAATTGAAACAATCTAAAAGATGGATGAAAGAATCTGCAGTGGCATTTATTTTGTTAGGACGATTTGTTCCTATGGCCAGCAACTTAACACCATACTTGGCAGGCATAAGCGGGATGAAGACAGTTAAGTTTTTATTTTATAATACAATTTTTGCTCTGTTATGGTCTAATTTTAATTTAGGGCTGGGATTCTTCTTTTCCAGAAGTCTGCAGCAGGTGATGGAGTATACTCAAAAATATACACCCTATGTTGCTGCTGGCTTACTAATTATTTACATTGCTATAGCTTTGATCATTAAAAAGCGTGCAAAAATCTGATTGCTCCCCCTATGTCTGATTTGAATTAATTAACAATAAAATATTTGCCGTCATAGACTATATGAGCAGTTAATTAACTGCTGTATTTAAGCCGACTGATCATCTGGGAGGTAATGATGAGGGAGTCTTTAGTGGGCAAAAGGATATTAATTTCTGGGGGCTACAGCTTACTGGGAAGATATTTGGTGCCAAAACTGATTAGCTGTGGGGCACATGTCAGTGCTGTGGGTACAGTGATGAGCCATCACAGTTTTATTGAGAATTATGATGTAATACTTTTTCTGAACAACCCGGAGTTTATACCAGATGAATTAATTTAATATGATTTTTTTGAGCGGGAGCTTT
>CAZHAJ010000182.1:0-2913 GCA_964530215.1 uncultured Peptococcaceae bacterium
AAGGTACCGATAATTTTGCTTCAGATAAGATTAGTAGCAGGGCGACCAATGCTTTGAATATTGGCTTATCGCCCGCAGCAGCACTTGGCAGCAAAGCTCCAGGTCTCAGTGGGTTAGTAACAAATAGTGTTTTAAAAACAGCATCACGAGGTTCTTTTGCATTAACTGGCGGTATAGTGTCAGGTGCAATGTTTGGTAATGCTTCTGGAGGATTAGAGGGCGGTGTAAAAACAGGTAATTCTGTAGCAGATGGTTTTCGTAATTCTGGTACCAATATAAAGAATTTTATATCTGAGGTTAGGGAGAAGGGTTTCAGTGGTGCTACAGGCATTGTGGACAATTCAATGATGATGGATCCTGGTGTTAGCGCAAGTTTAGCTGCAAAGGTATTGGGAGATAACTCTTTAGGGCATGCGGCGGCAATGTCAATGTCATCTGTTTCTAGAGGTGTGAAAGCATTATCACCTGTTGTAGCTCCAAAAGCAAAGGAAAGATTGGATTATGTAACCACAAGAACTGCTGATGCCGGCGTGCAATCAGAGGAGGTATTAAGAAAAGAATTCGAAAAAATTAGGCAAAGCCAAAACTTCAGGAGTATGTTTGAAAAAATACAAAAGAGACAATATACAGGTGGTACCGGAGGTGTGAATGATTCGGGTTGGAGGTAAACAATTATTAGTACTGTTGACCAAGAAGCTTTTGGTAAAATTGATACCGTATATATTAACAGTGCTGGCAATTACAGCACTGTTTTTTTTTATTATATGCGTTCTTTTTGTTTTACCTAAATTCATTGTAGAAAACATCGAGGCTGAAGCCGGCTCTGTATATAAAAAAACAGTAGCAATATTTAATACAGGTAAAAAAGATGATTGGCAGTTGTCAGATGATCAGAAATTATATGAAAAATATTTTGATTTAGAGCAGGACTGGTTAAACCAATTTATCTCTCAACAGAGTCTAAATAATTCTAAAATAGATTTTGCGGAGGGAAATGTAGCTGATGAGAATGCTACAGTGGAAGAGATTTGGGCACGTTTTTATGATAGTGATAGTGGGTTGCCTGCTGAAAGAACCCAGGCAAAACTTCATCACTTAAGCTGGGCATTATTGGCTGCAGTGGATAGGGTGTTGGGTGATCCTATTGTAAGCGGGAGTCATGAAAGGCAGCCGAATCCCGAAGGTCATTTTAAAAAACTGGAGCCTATTTTTACTTGGCAGGAATTCGAGCTGTTTTATCGATGTACTTGGTCCGAAACGTCTGCAGATGGTCAAGGTTCAGATACAATGACAAAAACATATCGTCATAAAATCAGATTATTGGCTGAAGTAGAGTCTTATGAAGCAAAGAAAATTACTTATGACTGGGATAGAAAACGTTATTTCTTCAAGGATACACAGACCGGTTTTGTTGAAGAAGCTTACTATCCGGTAATGATAGGTTCAAAGCAGCAAGGGCCGTATTATGAAAAACTTCGCAAGTTGCTGGTGGAGAATCAACTTGTTAAGGAAAGTGATTTAGAATTGGTTATTAATTTAGCCATAAATTATGATGAAGAGTTTAAATATAACACCAGCTATCTTTCCGGCAATATAACAGAGTTATTTATGGATACAGAAAATAGTCTGTACTTTACGACGGACACGAAAGGCCGGTACACATGGCCCACAGGTGAATATGGGACTATAACATCAGCCTATGGTTGGAGATATCATCCTGTGCTGGGGGATTTGAAATTTCACAAAGGAATTGATATATCTTGTCCTAGGGGCACTCCGATTTTATCAGCTTGGAAGGGTAAAGTAATAATGGCAGGTTGGGTTTCGGGATACGGAAGAGCAGTTATGGTGAATCATGGTGATTATAAGACTCTATATGCACACCTGGACTCTATTGCAGTTAAACCCGGACAGGAAGTGGAACGGGGGCAAATTATTGGCAAAGCTGACTCTACCGGGTTGTCCACCGGAGATCATTTGCACTTTGAAATTCGTTCAGGAAATGGTGAGACATCTTATTTAGACCCCATAACCGTATATAAAGACAAGGGGGGATATTAAATATGCTAAAGGTATATCTTGTAGCAGGAGTAGATTTGCATAAAAGCATATCGACTGTGCTTGAGGAGAACGGTTATATACTGGTGGGATATGAATACACTCTGGATGCAGCTGTCATAGCATTAAAAAATAAACCTGAAAATGCAGATTTATTTATAATAAATGGTTTGGCCCAAGCTTCCGGGATTAGTGAAAATGAAATTAATCGCAGTCGATCTATGTTAATTAAACTTAGAGAAATCAGAATGTTAACCCCTCAGAGCAGAATATTACTTTTACTCCCCCAAAAAAATCCTGTGGAATTGATAGTTAGTGTTTTGTCATTAGGTATATATGATATTCGACAAGTATCTCGCTTTAACGGAAAAACATTAATAGAGTGGATTAGTAGACCAATGACTATTGCGGATTTTCAAGAATTAAAAATCGGAAAAATTCCGGACTATATAAAAGGGGATGTTCAATACGAAAAAGGTTTGGAAGATAATATACAGAGACTACATAGGGAAAAAGTTGGTGAAACAGCTGATATATTAGTGAAAGAAATTGATTCTTTGCAAGACAAAAAAAATGTTGACGTAAAATCTAATATCCAAGGGAGGGAAACAGTCGCCTTATTAAAAATTAAACGCAAAAGAAAAGGAAAACCTGCGGCAATAATCTGTGTGGGAGACAGACGTATCGAAGAATGGATCGACTCAATGTACACAGATCGTTTAGATGTGCTATTGGTGACATCAGATGCCCAAGAAGCAAAAGAAAAGACTGAGGAACTAAAGCCTGATATTTTGATGCTTATGTATCAAAATAATATGGGTGGAGTACCTGACGCAGACAGTGTGGCGGTATGGG
>CAZHAJ010000183.1:0-2872 GCA_964530215.1 uncultured Peptococcaceae bacterium
AACTGAAATCCATCATTTCTTCGGACGCCTGGAAAACATATTCTGCCACTTCCCTAAACATTTCTGTTTTAAAATTAAGATCCACATTGTATATATGCTTCAGAGCCATCACAACTTCCTCCAGGGCAGCATTTCCGGCTCTTTCACCTAGACCAATTACAGTCACTCCCACATAATTTGCACCTGCCCTTACGCCTGCTAGTGCATTGGCTGTGGCCATCCCAAAGTCATCGTGAGTATGCATTTCCACATCAATATTTACCTGATTGACAATATGCTTGATATGTTCTGTTATACTAAAGGGCTCCATTATACCCACTGTGTCGCAATACCTCAAGCGATCTGCTCCTGCTTCTTTGGCAGCTTTGGCAAACTGGATCAGAAAATCCAAATCACTTCGGGATGCGTCCTCTGCATTAACAGAGATATACATCCCTTCCTTTTTGGCAAATTCCACTGCATTAACCATATTTTCCAGGACCCATTCCCTGGGTTTCTTCAGCTTATACTTCATGTGAATATCTGATGTAGATATTGAAATAGCTACTGCATCTACACCACAATCCAAAGACGATTCTATATCCTTTATTACGGGACGGTTCCAACCCATAATACTGGCTTTCAGTCCTGCTTTACATATAGACTTTATCGCTTCTTTCTCATCTCCACCCATGGTGGGAATTCCCGCTTCAATCTGGTGAACCCCAAGTTCATCCAGAAATCTTGCAATTCTAACCTTTTCTCTGTTTGCAAATACCACTCCGGCTGTCTGTTCGCCATCCCTTAACGTGGTATCAACAATTCTTATTTTGTTACCGTCCACGCCTTATCACCCTTTCATCTACCGTACTGCAACACAAACCAGACATAAAAGAAACGGCTGTCAAAAGCCGTAGAATGACCTGTCATTATAATATCAAAAAAATGACAGGTTGAAAAGAAAATAACCTAATTTATCTTATCCCTCAGCATTTTATTTACCATGGCGGGATTTGCTTTGCCCTTGGAGGCCTTCATCACCTGACCCACCAGAAATCCTATTGCATTCTCCTTGCCGGACCGGAAATCCTGAACCACTTTAGGATTGGCTACCAATACCTCTTCCACTAAAGCAGAAATGGCACCCTCATCTGATATCTGCACCAAGCCCTTTTCCTTAACTATAGAATCCGGATCATTGCCGCTTTCAAACATTTCCTCAAATATTGATTTTGCGATTTTACCGCTTATGGTACCGTTATCTATCATCTTCAACATACTTAACAACTGCCCCGGCTTAATAAGGCATTCATTAATTTCCAATCCTTTTGCATTAAGGAGCCTTAACAAATCACCCATCAGCCAGTTACTCACCGCTTTAATATTAGGATATCCGGAAGAAAGACATTCCTCAAAATAGTCTGCCAAATCCTTGCTGGATGTGATTACCGAAGCATCATACTCTGAAAGTCCGAAATCCTTGATATATCTTTCCATTCTTTCATCCGGCATTTCCGGTAAGGAAGTCTTTATGTCTTTAATCCATTGAGGATCAATAATTATGGGAGTTAAATCTGGATCGGGGAAATACCTATAATCATGGGCATGTTCTTTGCTTCGCATGGAAAGGGTAATTCCCTTAGCATCATCCCACGTTCTGGTTTCCTGAACTATACTGCCTCCTTCAGACAATACTTGCATTTGTCGCTCTATCTCATATTCCAACGCCCGCTGGAGAGCCTTAAAAGAATTCATATTCTTTATTTCGGTCTTTGTTCCCAATTTTTCACTGCCCACAGGCCTTATTGAAACATTGGCGTCACAACGCAAAGAACCCTCTTCCATTTTGCAATCCGATACACCGGTGTATTGAATAATGGCCTTTAGTTTTTCCAAATATGCCTTGGCTTCTTCCGGTGTCCGAAGATCCGGCTCTGATACAATTTCCACCAACGGAACCCCGGTGCGGTTATAGTCCACCATAGAGTATGAACTGGTCATTATATTGCCTTGGTGAACAAGCTTGCCGGCATCCTCCTCCATATGCACTCTGGTTATACCTATTTTTTTTACCTCATCATTAACACTTATATTTAACTTGCCATGTTCCGCTATAGGTAAATCAAATTGAGAAATTTGATAATTTTTTGGCAAATCCGGATAATAATAGTTTTTCCGGTCAAACTTCGAATACTGCGCAATACTGCAGTTAAGAGCTAGACCCACTTTAATGGCATATTCCAACACTTTCCGGTTAAAAACCGGCAATACACCCGGGAGTCCCAAGCATACAGGGCACACATGGGCATTGGGATCACCACCAAACTCCGTGCTGGATGAGCAGAATATCTTTGTTTTTGTTTTGAGCTCCACATGTACTTCCAAACCTATAACAGATTCATATTGGGACACTGAGTATTAACCTCCCACAGTGGTCATCAGCCACCAGCTATTATTTATTATAGTTTATAAAATTCCTCTTACGTTCTCTAACCAGCCAATAACCCCGTTATCATCTATTTCCTAAACGTTGGGGAATTTACTATGATGTTGGGTGTTTTTTTCAAAGGCATGGGCAACCTGCATAATAGTTCCTTCCCCAAAAGGTTTGCCGATAATTTGCATTCCCACAGGAAGACCTTCAGAAAATCCTGCCGGCACCGATATGCCAGGAATTCCTGCCAGGTTCACCGATATAGTGGTGATATCCGACAAATACATTTGCATGGGGTCGTCCACCTTGTCTCCCTTTTTAAATGCTGTTGTGGGAGAAGTGGGGGATATCAAAACATCGTATTTTTCAAATGCCAAGTCAAAGTCCTGTTTAATTAAGGTTCGTGCCTTAAGAGCTTTTAAATAGTAATCATCGTAGTAGCCTGCCGAAAGTGCATAT
>CAZHAJ010000184.1:0-2821 GCA_964530215.1 uncultured Peptococcaceae bacterium
AGGTGACCAATCTTATGAAAATTTGTTTTAATAACCATTATTTAAAAAAGTTTAAAAACAGACTTAACCTGCTCGAACAGAGTTCCCAATTGGTAAATAACCCATGCCATAACCACTGCAACGCCACCAAGGGTTGTTAGCAGAGCAAAGTCTTCTTTGCCGGCATTTTTTAAAATAATGTGAATTGCTGCCACCAGTACTCCTACCCCTGCCACCTTGAATATTAAATTCACGTCAGCCCCCAAAATATTTCCTCCTTTCAATCAGTAGAGTACAATGGCCATCACTAAGGAACCACAAAAGCCAAGATAGGTCCATATTTTGGCGTTTTTTGCTTCCTCCTCATCTGCCCTGATAATTTCCCTTTTTAGTTGTTCACTGGCCAGGTTCAGATGCTTTTTTTGATCCTCGATATCCGACATGCCCAATACATTTCCGAGGTTATATAATATTGTCATCTCCCTTTTGTTTAGAGAATTCACGGTATAATACCATTTAAGTGCTTTATGCCAGGCTTCACCCGAAGTGCAGCCATCTTTTAATTGCATATAGTGGGCTGCTTTTTGTAAAAATACCGCAATATGGGGATCTGTACATTTAGCTATCTTGTGCAAAGCTTCGGCCAACGGTGTGGCTGCAAAGGTTATTTCTGTTTCCAGCATTTGTATGGTTGAAAGCAATGCTTTAAGTTCTCTTGGTTTCTTTGCATATTCCCATGCTACCAATATCCCTGCTAAACCACCGGAAGCTACCAGTATTACGACGCCAATAAGCTTGAGCATACTACACCTCCATATCAGCAACGTCGCGGGAAGTATAAACCTTTTTTACCACCCCTGCCCTGCCATCTCTCCCCAGCATTACATAACGCTCTACTATGCCCAGTTGAAAAAGATAGTTTAAATTGGGCCTAGATTTTAATTCATTAATTGAGGAGCCATGAACAGTGAAAATAACTTTAACTCCAGCATATAGGACGTCTTCCAATGCTGTGATGTCTTCTTTTCTGCCGATCTCATCTGTTGCTATAACCGAAGGCCCCATAGAACGAAGAAGCATAATCATGCCTGCTGCTTTAGGACAGCCATCCAGTACATCAGTACGATTTCCGACATTTTTTTGGGGAATCCCGAGATGACACCCCGCTATTTCAGACCTCTCGTCCACCAGTCCCACTGTTTGCCCCACTAAACCAATTTTAGGATCTCCGTTACTGATAATGCGAATTGCATCTCTAAGAACAGTTGTTTTGCCGCAACGGGGAGGGGAGAAAATCATAGTATGATATATGCTTCCGTTTTTTCTATCAATAATCTCTGGCATTAGATCATTGGCTGCACCTAATATTTCCTTTGAAATTCGTATATTAATGCCGGAAATATATTTAATCGTCCTAATCTGGCTACCGTCTAATACTGCCTTACCAGTAATTCCAACCCGGTGACCTCCGTTGACAGTGATAAATCCGCTTCTGATTTCTTCTTCCAAAGCATATATGGAAGAACCGCTAATTTTATGGAGGCATCTCTCTACATCATCTTGGGTGACCATATACGCTTGATGATTTAAAAAAACTGGTTTGCATTCTCTAGAAAGCATAATATCCCGATCATTTAAACCCAACATTAAAGGTCTTTTAACTCTTAATCTGATTTCTTCTGCATTTTTTTGGATATCCGGGTCAGTATTCTCAATAATTGTCCTAACTTTTAAAGGCAATACTGGTAGTACTTGCTGCAAAGCATTCATTTTTTCAGCCTCCTATACTAACTATATTTTTTACTTGGTAAAATATAACTGTATAAATAAAAGAGACAAAAGAAATGCCGGTTAAGAAGACTTCCAGCAACATAAAAAAACAGCCTTCCGGCTGCATAAGGTTAGGAAACAACAATTTTGGTTAATCCCAAAGATATTAAAATAATTCCCGGCAAAGCCTGAATATACTTCCCCATAAAGCTTCGATTTAAACGGTCTCCTATGCTTAATCCCATAAATGTGAATATGAGGTAGTTTAATCCTACTAAAGCAGTAGTTTTTAATATGCTGTATCCAAACAGCGAAATTGCAATACCTGCTGCCATGGAGTCCATGGATAAAGCAATGCCCAATAAAACTGCTTCACCATAAGATATTACGCCTGACTTATCGAGATCAGCCTTATAAGGTTTTTTCAATATATGAATTATTAGTCCCAAGAAGTTTATTTTTATCACGGTGATGGGCTTTTGTTTGATGTGCTCCGATTCTTCAGGTATAGGCTCATCCTTGCCATTATCCAGTTCTTTGAAGAATTGATACATAGCCCATGAGCCAAGAATAATCAAAATTATTCCGCCTGCCAATTGGGTAAATGTTTCGGGCAAAAAAACAGTTAGGAATTGTCCCGATAGCATTGAAAGCGAAATTGCCACCATGGAAATTATGCTGATTATCAGTATCGAAGAAAACGGTATTTTTATACGCCTTATACCATAAGAGATACCTGCGCTTAAAGCATCAATATTTAAGGCAATGGCAATAAAAACGATATTTACAAGTCCCATGCTATTTACCCCCGCTTATTTCAGCTTTAACCCAATACTATGAATAGGGGCTTCAAGGGGTGCATGTATTATAATTGAAGACATAAATCTGGCAAAATAAAAGAAACAGCAAAGCTGCAGGATTGAATCCTGCAGCCATAAGTTATTAAATAGCTGTTATTAAAGGTCTTCTTCTATATGCGCTGTTAATTGTTCCGGCTCGTCAGCTGCTTGGAAACCCTCATCGTTTATAAACACAACTTCATCACAATTAGGACAGGTAACTTCCACTACAT
>CAZHAJ010000185.1:0-2809 GCA_964530215.1 uncultured Peptococcaceae bacterium
TTGCGGACTACTATCTGGTTCACGACAGGAAAATTGAAAACCCATGTGATGATTCGGTGGGAATGATGGTTGGAGATAGGTGGCAGCTGTTAAGGCGGTCAAGGGGATATGTTCCTGTTCCTGTAACAACGCCTGTTAAAATAAATAAAATTTTAGCTTGTGGTTCTGATTTAAAAAATACCTTTGCTTTGGCAGATGATGAACATGTTTTTCTAAGTCAGCACTGGGGTGACTTGAGCAATTATTTAAACCTTCAGCAGTATCAACAGGCAGTACCCAAAATGATGAAGTTGTTAGGGGTAGAACCCCAGCTTATTGTTCATGATCTACATCCGGACTATCATAGCACCCATTATGCCGGTGAGGTCTCCGAATTATGGAGTGTTCCTGCGGTAGGGGTACAGCATCATCATGCCCATATGGTATCCTGTATGGCGGATAACGGCATTAGTGAAAAGGTGCTGGCAGTTGTTTGTGATGGCACAGGTTATGGAACAGATGGAGCTGTTTGGGGATTTGAATTTTTAAGCGGAGATTATAAAGCCTATTTTAGACATGGTCATTTGGCTTATATAGCAATTCCTGGCGGAGAAGCTGCCATTAGAAGAGCAGACCGCATGGCAGCGAGCTATTTAATATCAGCCTATGGGGATAAATGGAGACATGTAGCAAAACAGTTTCTGCCTCAATTATCTAATTGCGATATGGATATATTGGCTGCTCAATTGGCAAAGGGAATTAACAGCCCTCTCACATCAAGCTGTGGTAGATTATTTGATGCTGCTGCTTCATTATTGGGAATATGTCATGAGAATTATTTTGAAGGTCAGGGACCTATGGAATTGGAAGCGGCTGCTTGCATATCTCAGTCCAAAGAGGGGTCATATAAGATGGCTATAAGTAAAAAGGATGACGGTACATTTGAACTGGACAGCATACCTTTGTGGAGAGAGATGGTTTTGGATTTAACGTCCAATGGATCTATATCAGATATTGCTTACCGTTTTCACTTGGGTGTAGCTCAAGGCATACGGGACGGAGTTGTAAGTATGGCAGAAACTACCGGTCTGACTAAGGTTGTGCTTTCAGGAGGCACATTTCAAAATAAGCTACTTTCCTTAATGACTGAAAGGCTTTTAAAAGACAAAAATATATCGGTATACCGTCACAGACAAGTACCCCCAAACGACGGAGGTCTGGCTTTGGGGCAATCCCTGATAGGAAATGAGGTTATGAAAAAATGTGTTTAGCTGTACCATTGAAAATATTGACGGTGTCTGATGATATGGCTGAAGCCGGGATCAATGGAGTTAATATAAAGGTATCAATATCCCTTACACCTGATGTGAAAATTGGGGATTGGGTTCTGGTGCATGCTGGCTTTGCGATCCATCGAATAGAAGAAAAAGAAGCTTTAGAAACCATAAGTTTGTTGGAGGAACTGGATGAATTTAATGACCGACAGGGATAAAATCACCGGACTGACAAATAAACTGAAAAAAATTAACTTGCCGGAGACCATTAATATCATGGAAGTATGCGGCACTCATACCCATGCCATTGGCAGAAGCGGCATAAGGCAGTTGTTGCCTGAGAATATACGGCTGGTTTCAGGTCCCGGCTGTCCGGTGTGTGTTACCCATGATGGAGATATTGATGGTTATTTAAATCTCGCCCTAAATGAAAATGTAATTATAACAACTTTTGGGGATTTAATGAAAGTTCCCGGTAGCATGGGCAGTTTGGCTGATGTTAGGGGAAAGGGTGCAAAAGTGGAAGTTGTCTATTCACCACTGGACTCTCTCAGGATAGCCCTAGACAACCCTAACAAAGAGGTGGTTTTTCTCGGTGTCGGTTTTGAAACCACTGCACCCGCTGTGGCAGTAACCGTTATGTCAGCTCATAAGCAACAGATTAATAATTTCTCTGTTTTATCAATGCATAAGCTGGTGCCACCTGCACTGGCAGCATTGCTGGGGGATGATGAGATTAAAGTGGATGGATTTATTCTTCCCGGTCATGTCAGTACAATTCTAGGTTTGGAACCCTTTAAGTTCTTAAGTTCCGATTATGAGAAAAGCGGTGTGATTGCCGGATTTGAACCTTCAGATATTATGGAAGCTATAATAATGCTGTCCGATCAGATTAGACGCGGGCAACCCGATATAAATATTCAATATTCCCGTGGCGTATCCCAGGGTGGTAATGCCTTGGCCAGGGAAGCCATGTTTGAGGTGTTTGAACCTGAGGATGCTTGGTGGAGGGGACTAGGTGAGCTTTCCGGAAGCGGTCTAGGATTTAAAGAAAAATATGGTTTTTACAATGCAAAAACAAAATTTGACCTTGGAAATCCCCAAAGTTCCTATTTGGAAAAAAACAGCGCCTGTTCCTGCGGTGAGATTTTGAAGGGACTTAAAATACCCAACCAATGTGAGCTTTTTGGCCTTGTATGTACTCCCATATCTCCCAAGGGTCCCTGTATGGTGTCTTCCGAAGGAACATGTGCGGCGTACTTTAAATATGCCCAGTATCGGGAGATGTGAATATGATGGCAGATAAAATTACTTTGGCTCATGGCAGCGGTGGACGATTAACCCAACAGCTGATAGAAAAAATTATTTATCCTATCTTTGGATTCAATGGCGGTCATGCTCTCTTGGATTCTGCATTACTAACATTACAGCACAAGCAGATTGCTTTTACCACAGATAGTTTTGTAGTTTCTCCATTATTTTTTAAGGGTGGAGATATCGGAAAATTGGCAGCTTGTGGAACCATCAATGATTTGGCGGTTTCCGGGGCAAAACCT
>CAZHAJ010000186.1:0-2787 GCA_964530215.1 uncultured Peptococcaceae bacterium
TCAATAAAAAAAGCCCGCACTAATTTAGCGCGGACTTTCCATCATCCATTCGCAAAAGCTGCTTATTCCACGTAAGCAGTTTTACTTTCCAGGCAGGTCTCCTGACTCATGTTCATTACTGAATGCCACCTTCCCCTTTGCAGAGTGGTTTACCGGCATCAGTTTCCCCTTACAGTGGCGGGCCCGTTTAGGATTTAACACCTAATTCCCTATTCTCCCTTATATGGGCACCCGGAAAGGTTATTCATTTGTATCATAATAATAGCATTAGCATTTTTAATTGACAATAGGTTTCTCCTTTCATATCCTTATGAGTAGCACCTATTTAGTTTTAACCGGGAAAATTCCACCTTGTAACATTACTTAAAAACCTTACTTTAGTCGGGTATAAAAAAAGAACCCCATGTAAAATGAAAACAGGGGAAGATATTTAATAAAGGATGGTAAAGTTTAGTGGGAAATACAATTGGTAAAACAAGTAGTGAAAAAGAAATCACCAAAACAGGTGAAAAAAAGGTAATTGTGCTGTTTATCGCTCTCGCTCTTCTCAGTGGGTGGATTGGCCTTTTAGTTGATATGGTTATACCGGATCAACCAGATGAGCAAACCCTGGGGATGGGTATTTGGCTGGTATTGCCTTTTCTTAGCGGTATAGCAATCAGATTCTTCAGGCGAGACTGGAAGGATTTTGGCATCAGACCCCGTCTGAGAGAAAATATCAGATGGTATATTTTAGCCCTTTTGATTTTTCCTGCTGTGACCATGCTTTTTACCCTGGTTGCCTGGGTTTTAGGTCTTGCCACAGTGTCTTCTTTTTCTACTTTATCGCTGCTGCCGGTCATAGCCTCATTATTTGTAGGTCTGTTCATTAAAAATATTTTTGAAGACTTTGCCTGGCAAGGATTCCTAACGCCAAAACTTGTGAAAGCCAAGATGTCCGATCTGCGAATATATCTGATCGTCGGTTTGGTTTGGGCCTTTTGGCATGCCCCCTATTATCTGTTTTTTTTACCGGACAGCTTTTACAGCACCACGATGGATAGGGTGTTGGATACATTTGTGTTCAGCCCAATTGTGATTATCATCTGGGCAGTTATGTTTGTGGAAATGACGAGGCTTACAGGCTCGGTCTGGCCTGCTGTTTTGATGCATGCAGTTGAAGATGCTGTCCCGAATTTCCTGGTATTTGAAGAGCAGTTGGTTCAGTTTATTGGAATCGGAGATTCCTTGTTTAATCCATTAAGGGGCGTTTTACCTTTAATCGCCTTTTTAGCCTTTGGCCTGTGGTTGAGGAAAAAACGCCTTGAAGAGGGTGGGGAGCCTATCCTTAGAGACTGAGAAGGTACGAAATAAGAAGGGAAGTCCTCTTTCTCATACTCCTTCATTCCAGTATCATCTCTAAGAAGCATGCTGCTGTAAGAATTCAAGTGTTTTTTCATTGCTAAATATGTGGTTGTCCTGATTAGCATTATGCCCGGTATCCGGTATTACATGATAGGAAGCAAAGGTTTCTGATTCAGACCAGTGAGGCATATCCCGCCTGATAGAGTCTGTACGGTCTTGCTGACCATGCATAAGCAGTAGGGGCACATTGAATTTAAGGCCCGCCCTGCCCTTTTCATCCACCGCCGGGGTTACCGCCTTTCAGATCCCTAGGAAGTCTTGATGGCCAATCTGCCGCGATGCTTCTAACGCGTAGTTTTGTACAGGTTTAGTGATCGCCGTATTTCGGGCAATGGTCTTCGTCAGGAGCCCTGTAATAAGTTTCAAAGCCGTTGCCTATTATAGTGCTGCCATTCGGCACCTGGATTGCTATCAAGACAACATTCAGAACATCTACTGATGATGAAAAGGCGTTTAAAAAGATTAAAAATAACAAAAACCCGTTCAACAAATCTGTAAGTCCTAAAATAATAAGTGGCAGGATTGAAATGACTGTAAAGGGAGCAATTGCGACTAAAATAAACCTTCCCTTACTTAACGCTTCAGTTGTAAATACAAAGCCTCCCCATGGTTTAATACCAATAAAGGTTTTTTCTGACCGGTAGAAGTTTGGGACAAAAAACAGGTGAATGAACTCGTGAGAAACTATGAAGAGATATACATAAATTATATAGTCAAACCTGATTGTAAAATACCACGACCCGGAAAAAAGAAAGTCATAAACCATTAGCGCATAAAATGGATTTACAAGAAGCAATAATAAATAGCATATCGAAGCATTAATTATCATTAAGGGAATGGAAAATAAAAAAGCCCAAAACAGGCTTTGAGGTTCCTTAATTTGTTTCCATCCATCAGCAAGCAGGGTTTTTCGAAGTTCAGGATCTGGTTGGGGTATTTTCCTAGCATATTTCATAAGTATATTATAATTCCTTTCAGATCAATTATATTATACTGGTTCTACCTCGGTTTGATTGACACCTGCATTGGTATTATTATGCCGCTCATACTCTCATCAAGTGTAGTTAAATCTATATTATCATCAACCCGCATTTGAATTATATTTACATAACAAATTCTTACAATAGCTGATAATTTCACAGCTGTTGCGCTTTGACCAAAGAGAATTGATCTTGTATCATATGGTTAATCCACCTACCGGGGAGGGAATGTTGATGGCTGTGGTAGAAGTATCAATCGTGCCGCTGGGAACAGGCAGTACGAGCCTGAGCAGCTACGTTGCCGCCTGTGAAAAAGAACTTCGGGAGCATGGGACAAACTTAAAATATGAGCTTACCGCAATGGGCACCATAATCGAGGGTGACCTGGACCAAATTTTAGCCT
>CAZHAJ010000187.1:0-2727 GCA_964530215.1 uncultured Peptococcaceae bacterium
CCACGCTTAAGGTGAATTACCAATCTAACTTCAGTACTAAATTCCACGCCTATATAATGTCTGGTCTGATTAATGCCAGCCTGTTCAAATCTATCCACCAATTCTACAGCCACGGTACCTTGGGGAACCACACTGACATTTATCCTGGGACCATGATTAGCAAGAAAATACACACCTGTAACCTGACCCAAAGGTATTCGCAGTGTTTCTTCCCGCAGCTTTATCAAAGCTGACTGAGCAGCCAAGGTTGTTTCTGCGGCAATTTTATTCAGCCTAACCGCATTGGACTGAATAAGAACTATCTTTCCTGAACTATCTTTATGAATTTCCACAAGATTATTATAGTCCGGATTCTCCTGGGCAATACGCTGATTGACGGCATTGCTTATTATGTCAGTGGCCATTTGAGTGACCCTGACCCTGGCAATTTCATAAACACTTTCAGTAATTGTTTTGTTGGCAAGCCAACTAAGAAACAATAAACCTACCAAGCCAAAAATAAATATTACCTTATTAAGTCTATACCTTCGTTTCAGCATACTGCCACCTGCTAACTAAATTTGATTTGCATTCATTATATGCAAGGAAGCTGATAAAGAGTTAATGGGCAGTTTCCTTCTAAATATACAGCCCCGGCAACTGTAACCAATGTTTTCTATTGATACAAAATATGCTCTAATAGAAAATGTTATGGTATAATGACTTGAAATTATTACACCTAAGGAGGAAATATGTCTTGGGCCAAAAACGCGGACGAAGAAAGCTCAAAGGGCGTCGACTCCTAGTTGCTATAGGGCTTTCTGTTCTTATCATGGCGGCAGTTTCTGTTCTTACTCTAATAGCCGTCAGCATAAAAGACATTCCGGCATGGAATAGCGATGCTTTAACATCCACTAATTCCACCCTTGTATATGACAAGGACGAAAATTTAGTATCCAAGGTGGGAACCGAAAATCGCGTACCGATATCCATCGAAGACACCCCGGATTTGATAAAAGAGGCTTTTCTATCTGTGGAGGACCACCGCTTTTATCAACATCATGGCATTGATTTGTGGGGCATAATGAGAGCTGCGGTTACAGATATTGTGGGTAGAGGAAAACATCAGGGAGCAAGCACCATAACCCAGCAATTAGTTAAATTGTCCTTTCTTAAACCCGAAAAGACTTTTAAGAGAAAAATTCAAGAAGCTATCTTGGCACTTCAAGTAGAGCATTATTACTCTAAAGATGAAATCCTGGAAATGTATCTTAATAAGATATATTTTGGGGAAGGTGCATATGGGATTCAGGCTGCATCACAGCTATATTTTAAAAAAGATGTAGCCGATTTGGGCTTAGCGGAAATTTCCATGCTGGCCGGAATACCCAAAAGCCCAAACTATTACTCCCCGACAGCAGAAAAAGATAGCGGAATACCTGAAGACCAACCACACCAGAGCAAGCAAAGACAAAAAATAGTGCTTCAGCAACTGGTAACTCACGGACATATTACCCAGGAAATGGCTGATGAAGCATACAATACCCAATTAGAGTATTCCAAAACACCTACTAAGTATCCTTATCCATTCTTTGTTGATTATATAACAGAGATTTTAATCAGCAAGTATGGAGAGAATCAGGTATATAGCTCGGGTTTAAAGGTTTATACCACCTTGGATCCTGAAATCCAAAATGTTGCCGAAAATGTATTATCGGATGACAGCAATTATCCTTCCCCCAGAGGAGAGGATAAGCCTCAAGGTGCCGCTGTGATTATGGATCCCGCCACAGGTTATGTACGTGCCATAGTGGGTGGTCGTGAACACACCAGCAGATTGGGCTGGAACAGAGCAACTCAAAAACCCGGCAGACAACCGGGGTCAACCTTTAAGCCCATAATTGATTACGCACCTGCAATCGAATTTTTAGGCTACGGACCTGCCACTGTAATTGATGATGCCCCTGTTAAGTACGGCAATTATCAACCGCAAAACTTTGACAGAAGTTACAGTGGTTTAATTACATTGCGAAGAGCACTGGTTAATTCGGTTAACGTAGTCGCCACCAAATTGCTGGTTGAGCACGTTACAATTCCAAAAGCGATAGAATTTGCAAACAGACTGGGTATATCTATAGACCAAAGGTCTGTGGGGGCCAGTTTAGCATTAGGAACCGAAGAAGTAACACCGTTGCAAATGGCCGGTGCATATGGAGCTTTTGCTAACAACGGCATTTATAACGAGCCTATTACTATCCTTAAAGTGGAGAGTGCCGATGGAACCATTCTTGAAGAATATACCCCCCGTCCCAGGCAAGTAATGAAACCTACAACGGCTTACCTGATTACAAATATGCTGGAATCAGCTATCAGAGAAGGAACGGGCAGAAATGCCTACTTCGGAAGACCCGCTGCAGGAAAAACGGGAACCACCGATGAAGGAAAAGATATATGGTTCGCCGGATATACCCCAAACTTGGTGGGAGTTGTCTGGATTGGCTATGACAAACCCACGCCCATGAGGGAAGCATATGGGGGAGGTTACCCGGCAACAATATTTAGAAAAATAATGAGCCAGGTTCACCAGAATATCCAAGCACAAAATTTTAAACGTCCGGCAGGAATAGTCTCAGCCACAGTGGACAGAATGTCCGGTCTCCTGCCGGGACCTAATACCCCAGAAGATCACCTTATCACCGATCTGTTTGTGGCAGGCACTGTTCCCACCACTGTTGACACAAGCAGGGT
>CAZHAJ010000188.1:0-2722 GCA_964530215.1 uncultured Peptococcaceae bacterium
ACTTGATTTTAAATATTTTTGGTGTAAATATCGGCTTTTATGGTGTGCTTTTTGAAGTTATAATCCCAACTGCTGTCTATACTGCTGTCATAGCTGCTGTTTTCTATAAAAAATTCCATCAGTCCAGCACTGTGGGAAATTTATCTTCTGAAAAGATATAGCCCAATCTTGAATTACTGAAAGGGTAATACTAAATTGGAAAAAAAACTGCCTGACAAAAAAAAGATTAAAATTTTTCTTGTTTTTTTAACACTATTATTTCTTGTTTTGTTGCTACGGTTAAGCTATATGCAAATTGTTGAAGGCAACAGATACCGCACTTTGGCCACCCAAAATCACCAGCGGCTAAACCCAGTCCTGGCCCCCCGGGGGGAGATTGTTGATAGAAACGGTGTGCGTTTAGTTATGAACAAACCTGTATACACCGTTTCCCTTGTGTATCTTGGAGAGCCTGAAGAGCAGGTGGTCAACTTCCTGTCAAGTTTACTGGAGGGGGACATCAGTATGAAAGGTATGACTGCTCCACAGATACAGTCAGATATTCAGGAAAAGATTAAGGAGCACCAAAGACTTTACGAACCTGTGAGGATCGCAGTGGATGTTTCCCAAGAAACAGTAAATAAAATCACCGAACAGAGAATTGCTTTGCCAGGTGTTATTATTGATGTGGAACCGGTACGTTCTTACCCATATAATGATTTGCTGGGGGAAGTGGTGGGCTATGTTAGGGAAATAACAGGTGAACAACTGGAAAAGTATAAAGATCAAGGGTATCAGTTGGGAGATTCTTTCGGGCAGGTGGGATTGGAATATACCTATGAGAGTTATCTTCGGGGTAGGAACGGAGCCAGACAGGTGGAGGTAGATGCCCAGGGTAATCCTGTCAGGGATTTAGGATATAAACCGCCGGTACCGGGGAATAATCTGATAACCAGCATTGATCATAGGGTGCAAAGAGCTGCCCAAGATGCTGTTGCGGCAGCAATTGGTCAAACTAGAAACGGTTTGGCCGATGTGCCTCCGGGAACACCTATTTCGGGTACAGCTGTAGTTATTGACGTTAACACAGGTGAAGTTATTGCCATGGCTTCACTGCCGTCTTATGATTTAAATATTTTTTCACAACCCCTCCAGGCAAAACAGTACGACGAACTGCTAAAAATGGGTGCACTACGCAATTATGCCATACAGACAACCTATGTTCCCGGTTCAGTCTTTAAAATGGCTACCCTTGCTTCCTTTTTAGAAAACAATATTGTGATGCCGGAAACAACCATTTATGATCCCGGTTACTACAAATATAAAAGGTGCTGGAAACCCGGAGGACATGGTAATGTAGATGCGGTTAAATCCTTAAAAATATCCTGTGATACTTATTTTTATCAGTTCGGAGTTCAGGCAGGTCCAGATCTTATGGGTAGGTATGCAGCAAAATTCGGACTTGGTGAGCGCACAGGTATAGATTTACCCGGTGAAGAAAGCGGCAGAGTGGCGTCTAAAGAATTAAAGGCAAAAGTCTGGGAGGGAAATGAGTGGGAATCCCAGTGGCGGGAGTATGACAGCATGGATATGTCCATAGGACAGCAGGAAACCAAACTTACTGCTATCCAATTAGCCAATTTCGTTGCTTCCATTGCAAATGGTGGAACTTTGTACAGACCTCATATGATCAAAAAGATTGTGGATCCCAATGGGATTGATTTAAAGGTGTTCAGTCCAGAGGTTATTAAAAAGGTGGATTTATCAAAGGAAACATTAAATATAATCAGGGAAGGAATGCATCAGGTGGCTGTGGGAGACGGCACAGGTGCTGCAGCTTTTTGGGGTGCGCCATACCAGGTGGCTGCAAAGACAGGAACTGCTGAGGTGGGGGATAGTGCGGAAAATGCCCATGCCCTTTATGTTGCTTACGCCCCATATGAGAAACCAGAGGTAGCGGTGTCAGTAATTATAGAATATGGTTCAGGCGGAGGGGCCATAGCGGGACCGGTTGCCAGGAAAATATTGGATGCATATTTTCTTGCAAAAAATAATGTTGCTACAAATGACAATCAGGCAGAGCAGCCCGAAACTAACGAAACGCCTAATTCTCGGACACCAACAAATATCAGACCCAGTACAAACCAAGCTTCTTATGATGAAAGGGTGGAACAGCCAGAAACCACAGGGACACCGCCTCAAATCGAAGATGGAAGTAGCCCAACTTACAATGAAGAAAGTGGTGAAACTGAAGACCAGAGTCAAGGAAATGGTAACGATGAAAGACAGCCCGGAATAACACCTCCCCCTGTGGTAACAGGCAGGCAGAATGATTATAGGCAAGGATGGAATTCAGGATAATCATTAAAACAAATTAAAATCAACGTTTGGTATCGGATAAATAAGGGTTTTTTGTTATTTAATGTTTAAGTCTGGTGTAAAACACCGGACTTTTTAAGTTTGTACCAAGAAGGATTTAGTTGCCATTTGTAGAACATATTAAACCAGAACATTAATGAGGTGAGACTGTTTGGACAATATTTGGCAGGTAGCTGAAGAAGATGGGGATGAAAATACCATTTTGATTAAGCGGACACTGAGATCGGGGCAGAATTTTTACTATGACGGTAATGTAGTAATAATGGGCGATATCAATCCCGGAGCTGAGGTTGTGGCTAAGGGTAATGTTATAGTTATGGGTCAAATGAGAGGAATGGTACATGCAGGATCTGAAGGAGATGAG
>CAZHAJ010000189.1:0-2722 GCA_964530215.1 uncultured Peptococcaceae bacterium
AGAAATTGATTGCCTTTTCTGATAAAAGTTTCTATTACCGGATTTTGTTTGATATCATCCAGAGTTACCATCTGGCATTATTACCTCCGTATAAACATGATGGAAATCTTTAAGTACTGAGAAAGAGAGCAGACCTCTCGCCTACTCTCCCCATCTGTTTATAAAAGTTTGGAGTTGCAACTTCATAAGCATTGGGATATTATTCCTTGTCCTCTGAAGCAGAAGGAGTGTTTTCTCCCATCTGTGCTATGGCTGACTTAAGAAACTCAACCCGGACTCCATCGGAAATTCTCAGAACAATTGTATCTTCCTTTATTTTTACTACTGTTCCCAATATTCCTCCTGCCGTTACCACTGAGTCATTTACTTTGATATTTTTAACCATAACATGATGCTTTTTTTGCCTTTGCTGCTGAGGCCTAATCATCAGGAAGTACAAAAGACCAAACAATAATACAATATAAAGAATACTGCCTCCATATTGTTGATATTGCTCCATTAATCTACCAACCTCCTTTCCACCATTTTTTATTCTTCAAAGCAATGTTATTCCCTTTATTTTTTGCATAAAAATTAATTTATCTTGTAATTACTTAAAAACTCATTTTTATACTGATTAAAAAAACCTTGCTCAATGGCAGTTCTTATATTATCCATTAGATTTAATATAAAATGAAGATTGTGTATCGTAGTAAGCCTTACCCCTAATATTTCATCAGCTTTAATCAAATGTCTGACATATGCCCTGGTATAATTTTGGCAGGTATAACATTGGCATTGTTCTTCTAAGGGTCTGAAGTCCCTGGCATACTCTGCATTCCTTACCACCAGTTTGCCTTGTCTGGTAAATACCGTACCGTTGCGGGCAATTCTGGTGGGCAGCACACAATCAAACATATCTACTCCTCGAGCCACCCCTTCTAATAGACAGTCTGGAGAACCTACCCCCATTAAATATTTTGGCTTGTCATTTGGGATTTGAGGAATTGTATAATCCAGTACTTTATACATAATCTCCTTTGGCTCTCCTACACTAAGACCCCCCACAGCATAGCCGGGAAAGTCCATTGCCAGTAATTCAGCGGCACTTTTTAATCTTAGGTCTTTAAACTCCCCACCCTGAATTATTCCAAAAAGAGCCTGATCTTTCCTGCGCTTGGCTTGTAAACAGCGAGCAGCCCACCGTGTTGTCCTATCCACAGCCTGACTTGCATATTCATATGTACATGGAAACGGAGCACACTCATCAAATGCCATAATTATATCGGCACCTAAGGATTCCTGTATTTCAATGGATTTTTCCGGGCTGAAATAATGCTCCGAGCCATCAATATGGGAGCGGAACATAACACCGTCCTCATCAATTTTTCTGAGTGGTCCCAAGCTGAACACTTGGAATCCACCGCTATCTGTAAGTATAGGTCCTTTCCAATTAGCAAATCTGTGTAATCCCCCGGCTTCAGACACTATGCGATGACCGGGGCGCAAATACAAATGATAGGTATTACTTAAAATAAGTCTGCCGCCAACTTGATAGACCTCTTCCGGAGTCATAGTCTTCACTGTAGCCTGAGTACCTACGGGCATAAATATTGGCGTTTCCACTGCTCCGTGAGGCGTAATAAGCTCCCCTGTGCGAGCCATGGACTTATTATCCCGCACTTTTTCTCTAAAAGATATTGCCATTATTACTCCTTTTTTGAAAATTATGCTTTAATTAAATAATCATCATTGCATCACCAAAACTAAAAAATCTATATCTCAGCTTTACCGCTTCCTGGTAAGCTTTAATAGTCTTATCATGTCCTGCAAAAGCACTCACCATCATAATAAGGGTGGACTTTGGTAAGTGGAAATTGGTTATTATACTTTGCACCACTTTAAATTTATATCCGGGATAGATAAATAGTCCTGTCTCACCTGTCCCTGCGCTGATAATACCCGCTTCATCCGCGGCACTCTCAAGAGTACGTACCGTAGTGGTACCTACCGCCACCACTCTTCCCTCTGATTTCTGAGTAACCCTGTTTATGGTGTCTGCTGCTTCCTCTGAAATCTCGTAAAACTCCTGGTGCATATGATGTTCTGTTATATTTTCAACAGATACCGGCCTAAAGGTGCCTAATCCTACATGCAGCAATATAGGCACAATCCTGATTCCTTTATCCTTAATCCTGCTTAACAGCGAATCTGTAAAGTGCAAACCTGCGGTAGGTGCCGCCACAGAACCCTCTTGATTTGCATAAATAGTTTGGTATCTTTGGGGATCATCCGGGTACCTCTTTATGTATGGAGGCAACGGTAATTTCCCCACTTTTTGTATTGATTTGATCAAAGGCTGGCTGCTCTCGAAGTATATTATCCTACCACCCTGCTTGGTATTCTCAATAACGGTTCCTTTTAAGTCATTACCAAACAGCAACTTTACCCCCGGCCGTGCACGACGCCCTGGTCTCACCAAGGCCTCCCAGTATCCCTCACCTTTGTCCTTTAGCAGCAAAACCTCAATTAAACCCCCGGAACCTTCTTTATTGCCCATTAATCTCGCAGGTATAACCTTAGTCTGATTTACAACCAAAACATCTCCTGATTGTAAATAGTCTAACAAATCTTTGAAATGCCGGTGCTCAAAATCTTCCTTTTTCCTATTGAGCACCAGCAGCCTTGATTCATCTCTGGCTGAAACAGGTTCCTGGGCTATAAGGTCATCAGGAAGCTCATA
>CAZHAJ010000190.1:0-2704 GCA_964530215.1 uncultured Peptococcaceae bacterium
TATTAGAACTGAACTGTAAAGCACTGGTGGTTGCATGCAATACTGCGTCAGTGGCCGGTCTCGATATTTATCGGGAAAAATATAACGTACCAATCATCGGAATGGAACCTGCCGTAAAACCGGCAGCTAATATTTCAAAAAATGGTAGGGTGGGTGTATTGGCCACCAGCGTAACTCTGACCGGCAATCGTTTCTCATCTCTACTTAAAAGATATCAAAACGGTTCAACTGTATATTCTCAACCATGTCCAGGGTTGGTGGAACTGGTGGAAGCAGGTGAATACAACAGTCCGGCAGCAAAAATTCTATTGAAGAGATATCTTGAGCCTCTCCTGGATAAGGGTGTGGATACAGTGGTACTGGGATGCACTCACTACCCGTTTTTAAAGAATGAGGTAAAGGCTATAGCCGGTGACGACATACAGGTTATAGATACCGGTGAAGCTGTGGCAAAGCAGATAAAAAGGGTGCTTGTAGCTAATGATGCAGAAAATCATATTGCAAGCATTGGAAAGGAAGTTTATTATACCAGCGGTGATGTCCAACGGGTTAAAATTGTTATTGAAAAACTTTTAGGGAGTTTACCCGTGGTACATCACGCAGCATTATAATGTGAAGAAATGTCTTTGGACCGGAGGTGCCGTTAAAATTAACCGAAAAGTGATTTCCATTGTTTTTATTAGTATTTCAATAATATTGGGTACTTTCATTTTTTTTGTCCTGCCGCAAACAAAAAGTATGTTTATTGACATAATGTCTTCATGGACTGGAGAACCTGTAAGCCAGATTACTTTAACCAATTTGCACAATTATTTTATCAGGTTATCCATAGGAATCAGCATCGGCACCTTAATAATAGCTTTTGCATCTGTTTTTGTTATAAAAAAAATGCTGGAACCGGTGGATACTTTTGTAGACCAAGTAAGACCACTATTTTCTCCGTCGGATACAACGGAATGTACAAATGGTTCCTCAATACTTCAAGTCAAGGGACATGCAAATATTATTAACAGTGTACCTATGGGAATTGTGATAGTGGATGATGACGGTCTCTTTCAAATGTTCAATAAGGAAGCTTCAGCCATTGCGAACGTAAATCCCGTAAAAATCATGGGCTCCCATCTAACCGATATATTCCCAACTAAATTTTATAATAAAACCATGGAAGTGATTCTGACAGGTAAAGAGCATTTAAATTTCAGAAGCATATTAAAGACAGGTGATGCCTCCAAAGAAATTCTTGTTAGCATCACTCCGTTGAGATCTGCAGACAGTATATTCGGAGCAGTAATTATTTTTCAAGATGTGTCCCCTCAGCAAAAAATATCTGATGTGAAGTCCCAACAAGTTCTTCCCAAGGATCCTTCTGTTAAAAGAAGTCTGGATGCTGCTGTCAATAAATTGGCCAACCTGGTAAGTGAAATAAAAGCAAATATACATATCGCACTATTCTTGGCGGATAAAGACAATAACTTATTAATCATGTCCCATTCTGGGATGCTAACGGAATCGGTAGAAAAATATAACTTTTCCCCTGAGAACCTTGACACCCTCAATGCGAAGAAAATTTTTAATAAAACAGCTCCTCTGATCTGTGAAGATATTGATTTGAAACCTGAAATCAAACCTTTTACAATAATGGATAAAGTTAAATCTATGTGCGCATTCCCAGTAGTTCACTCTAATAAACTTATTGGCATGGTTAATTTTTATGGGCCTGAACCTAATTTTCTGCCAGAAAAAATAATCCAACAAATACAATCGGTGGTATCACACCTTAACTCAGAGATTGCTGATTACTATAATTCCCAAAGAAGTAAGACGCTGGCTACGCTGGATTCTTTAACCGGTTTATATAACAAAAATCATTTCCTTAGCTTATTAAAAAAACAAATCTCTGAGTCCCTTACTTCCGGTTCTACCTTCTCACTGGCAGTGCTGGATATTGACCAGTTTAAAATAATTAATGATACTCTTGGTTACCAGCAAGGGGATAAGCTGTTAAAGGAAATAGCAGGTATCATTTCCATCAACCTTCAAAAAACAGATATTTCATGCAGATACGATGGTGAAGAGTTCTCAATTCTTATGAACAATACATCCAAAAGAGAGGCTGTTGAGAGAGTCAGAAAGATTGCCGAAACAATAGCAAAAAAATCTTTTCAACTGACTGATGACGAGGAATCACAACCTACAATGGTTACCATTTCTGGCGGAGTGGTTAATTACCCTGATGATACCATTGATTTTGAAGAACTTTTACTATATGCCGACATAGCACTTTACACTGCAAAAAAGGAAGGCAGAAACAAAGTGATGGGATACAGAATCAAGGGGAAAAAATCTAGAGCAAAATAATCAACTCTTTAACTGTCATATATTCTTAAAAAACTTCAAAGTACAAACTCTTTAGTAAGTGTTGCTAGAAGAGATAATATTTCTCCTTTTACTGTATGAAGACTTTTTTTTACATATCTCCAAATGCCGTAAAACTACCAGAAGTATTATCAATAGATGAAATTTAAAGGTAATACCGTAGCAGGGTAATACCAATGCATTTTTGAAGAACGCTTGCTGATGCCGACAGCTTTGAGGAAGCCAAACAGAAGCTTCATGCATGGTATCTCTATGTTGCTAGCAGTAAACTCCCGGAATTTGATAATTGCTTTCAAACTATTGTTCGTTGGCAGGACAATATTCTTAA
>CAZHAJ010000191.1:0-2646 GCA_964530215.1 uncultured Peptococcaceae bacterium
ACAAGGGAATAAAAAGAGCCTCTCTTTTCCATTATAGAAGCCAAAATAAGAAGCATGGCTATTGCAGACATGCTGTATACATACATCCCTGGTCTGAAAATGCTGGCGGACAAAGTAAAAGACATGTCCAGCTTTAGATAACTGTAAATAAAATCGGTTCCGGCCCAAAATGCACCCAAGATAAACAAAATAGATATCTTCCCCTTGTTTTCAAAAACCCACCTGCGGGTTTCCGCCCAATAAATACCGGCCAGACCTCCCAACATATAAAAAGGAAGATATGAAAATAACTGATAATTTTTTCGGGCTACAAGCCAGGCTACTGTTGATTCCCATACGGTGCCATCCACTAAATTAAGCAAGTATGAACTTCTGTCTTCCAATAGATGATGGTAAATAATACTGAGGACCAGTCCACCTAGTAATATTACAGTAGCCCAGAACTTTTGCTTGGTGGGTTTAAACAGTTTCAGCAACAGTGGAAAAATTAAGTAAAACTGGATACTAACAACAATATAATATAGATGATAGAATCCGTTGCCGTTAAAAATATTTTTTATCCAAAGGAGGATAAAGTCACAAAAGCCATTCCAACTGACCAACTGTGAAGTACCTGCCAAAAACAAATAAAAACCTGTCCAAATAATATAAGGCAGAGCAAGGTTAAAAAATCTTCTTTTGTAGAAACGTTGCAGATCAATGGTCTTGCCTTGATAGTTATAGAAAAAAACCAGTCCAGTCACAAACATAAAAACAAACCTGCCGTAACGAAGCAAGTTTAACGCCATTCCCTGAATAATATGGTTCATGGGACTTATTGACGGTAGGACGTAAAAAAAGCCCAATGAATGGATTACAACTATAGTTATCAGGCCATATACCCGCAGGTAATCAACCTGACCCAGATGTTCCTTTTCCACCATAACTGCCCCTATTCTTACTCACAATTATAATTTAATATTCAATTATAATTCCCTTAACTCCTTCCGTTGCAGAAAAAATCCATAGACGTAAAATTAAAAAACATAAACTAAATAATTACCCTAAAAACTATTTTAATTTTTTTGCAAGTTCAAATCCTTGTGATAGAGCCTTTTTCATTATTTCCGGTTGGGACAATACATCCCCTTTACCTTCAACTTCTGATGCCGTCAGATAATCAACCACTTCAATATTAGCTGAACGCAGGTATATTTTCATAGTTTCTAAAGGCAGATAATGAATACCCTCATATGAACTGACCCTGTATGTTACTCCCGCCACAACGTACAGCATTGCCTTTTTGCCTTTTTCCAGCCTTGGCGACGGCTCACAGCCACCATGATTATAAGTAAAAACCAGCATTCTGTCTATAAAATTCTTCATATAACCTGATAAGTTGGACCAGTAACTTGGTGTTCCCAGTATTAATCCGTCACATTTAAAAATTTTAGGAACAATTATATTGGTCATATCATCATTTATACAACATTTCCCCACTTGCCCTTGTGCTTCGTTGAAACATGTTAGACATCCCTTGCAAAAAGAAATATTATAATCACTTAAGTATATTATCTCTGTAGATGCACCTGCATTTTGGGCTCCCAACATGGCTTCTTTAAGCAGTATATCCGTGTTTCCATTCTTTCTATAGCTGCCACAAACCGCAATTATGTGTGCCATTATATCATCCCACCATTTAAATTTATTAAGGGGTGGCAGCTTCACTTAAAGTAATGCAACCACCCCAAAACTATTTTTTATTAAGCTTCTCCGGACAACACCTGCTCGTCAGACGGTACTTCATAGATTACATGATGCTTGGGGACAGAAGATTCCTGGGTATATAAGCTTACTGTTACCATTGTGATTAAGCATAGAACCGGGGGAATCAGTGTATCTATACCTGCCCACGCTTCAGGAGTTATAACATAACCAATAAGTCTGGTTACAGTACCAACAATTATTGCCGCAACTGCCCCTGCAGAGTTAGCCTTTTTCCAATAAAGTCCCAAGGTCAAAGGCACAAAACATGCGGCCAGCAAAATATCAAAGGCCAGCACCAGCATAACCCCGGGCTCAGGTTTAAAATATGCCAAAGTAACTGTGGCAGCCATTACCGGTATACCCATCAGACGGGTAGCCTTAAGGAGCCACATATCAAACTTTTGCCTTTCCTCTTCGCCCATTTGCTGCCTCTTAGTACCTAGAACATTTCTTTGCAGTATATTTCTGGCAAAAACCGCACACACTGCCAGCAAGCCACCGTTAGCGGTAGACAATCCAGCGCCGATAATTCCGGCCATCAGGAAAAGCCCCAAAGTAAAGGGAAGAACATCGGTAGCCAGTGTAGGCAGAATATCTTTGGGGTCTGCGATGGTAGGAAATAAAGCCAATCCCATAATCCCCAACAGTCCTACGCAGGTTGCGATAATTATAGTAAAGCCACCTCCCCAGAAACAGGCTAAAGAAGCTGTCCTAGGACTGTCTGCCGAGAATATTCTTTCCATGAAATCCAAAGCAACAACGTCCCCTAAAGCCATTGCGATAAATGAAGCCCAGAATATAAGGGCTCCTCCCTGCATTGTGGTCATGGCACTAAAGTCTAAAAAGTTAGCAGGAATGGAAACTGCAAAATGGTCCCAGCCATATTTGCTTATCAGCCAG
>CAZHAJ010000192.1:0-2620 GCA_964530215.1 uncultured Peptococcaceae bacterium
ATCTGAACGCTTCGAGCTTGTTCTCCCGGCAATCGTTCAAAGTCCTCCTCCTGCAATATCACATATTTATCCTTCTCATACTGATAACCCCGCACCACCTCTTCCGACGGCACATTGGTTTCACAATACGGGCAATACTTACGATATTGAATAGGTGTATTGCATTTTTGATGTAAATAGTTAAACTTGATATCCTTTTTTTCAGTGGCAGCAAACATTTTTACCGGTACAAAAATCAAGCCAAAGCTCACTGCTCCCTTCCACAAAGGTCTCATAAATCATCACCTCAATAATGTTTTTTTTAGATTGCCCCATTTACCATAAAATATCGCAATCAAAAAACCGATTAAAAAATGCTGACACAGCATCCTAAAATCCGCACACCCAGCCTGCATTTATGGGTATTTTTTGATTAAAAAAGAGATTGATATACAAAAACATCAACCTCTCCACATATTATTTACTCTCCTTTTATGGGTCTACCCAACAATCAAAGATAGTCATTTCTTAAAAATTCTGGATTCTGGATTCCTCTGAAATTCTATGTCGATTACAGTTCGGTACTATTCCATTAATGGGGCGTCATCAACTGCGTGAATCCCCAATCTCAACGGTATCACCGTCTTCTATGCTGTCGGTATAACCGGCTTCTTTACCGTTGATCAAAAGCTTTATTTTGCCTGCTGGTATTTTCAACTGCTCAGTATCTATATAATTAAAAATGTCAATAAAAATATAATCCTCTTTACCTGTAAGCAGATATTCCTCGTCGTTTACTGTTATCTTTATATCCTTAATTACTCCAGTGCTTTGCTGTTGAGGGATCTGTTCTTCAACGCCATTATGATTATCTTTTTTTGTTTCAATCACAACCCGATCTCCTTCCAATATCTCATAATCAGCATCTACCTGCTGTCCGTTTACCAGATAACAGATGGGCTCTTCCTCAACCATAAGATCTCTCACCAGCACCTTGGCGTCGTTGCCCCGAAAAGCTTTTACTATTATTAACTTATCTCCATCCTTTAATAAGGACTTAATATTTCCCTGCTCACCGTTAATATTGATCTCTGCCGGCTTGCTAAGCTCTCCAAATATTATTTGTCTTTCCCCGTTCAAATAAAAACGAAGATCTTTGCCCGTTCTCCCCACCAGATCACTTATGTTATGCTCTATTAAACCAAGGGCGTCAAATACCGTAAGCTCATTAGAATTAAAAAACTTATAATCTTGCTCATTTATGTTAACAGTTATAAAATTTTGGCCCACGTCATCAATGGCTACTTTAGCAATCCCTATAACCGTTACACCTTCGGGACCGCTTAGTTCATTATCTGCAGCCTGGAGTCCCTGGATACTTTGTCTGTTTTTTAGACCTACTCTTTCGGGGGACAAATCTAATTTTTGGGCAATTCTTTCGGTAAATGTCGGCACCTGACCGCCACCGCCTACACAAAGCACTGACTTGGGGCTATTGTTTCCGTTTAAACGCACAATTTCCTGGACTATATTATCGGTTATTGTTTCTAAAACAGAGTCCAGTTCATCCAGCAGCTTTTGGCAAGTCATTGTCCTTTCATTACCCACTATATCTTTGAAAGTAATATCATTTCCTTTGCACAATTCTCTTTTGATATATTCTGCAGTATGGAAATCAGCCAAACAAAACTGGGAAATACTTTCTGTGATTTCGTCACCGGCCAAAGGCACCATTCCATATGCCACTATCGAGCCGTCTCTGGTGACGGCAATATCTGAGGTGCCTGCACCAATATCCAGCAAAGCAATGTTTAATAATCTGAAGGAATCGGGAACAATGGCACTGGCGGCGGCTATTGGCTCTAAAGTGAGATTTACAGCTTCCAGGTCCACCTTTTCCAAAACAGAATATAAACTATTTACCACAGAATTCGGTAAAAAAGTGGCTAAAACATCCACTGCAATTTTTTTGCCGGAATGTCCCACCAGATTAGAAATACTGTAACCATTCAGATAACAGTTAACTACGGTATAACCTACACAAATAAATGTTTCCTCTTCATTGCCGCTGTTTTCATCCTTAAGTATTTGATGGGCCTTGTTTACCGCCTCTATCTCCAAAGCTTTACAAATAACCGGCTCAATTTCAATTTCCTCATCAATTTCTTTCTCAAAATCGGCAGAAACGGTTTTTAAAGATCTGCCGGCTGCTGCAATGGAAACTTTAGTTAAACCGTAGCCCAGCTTTTCCTCTAGATTTTCTTTAACCTTTTTAACTACTTGGGCCACCTTTAACACATCATGAATTTGACCGTCAAATACTGCTCTGCTCTGATGTTCCACATAACTCTGGGCCAATACATTTATTTTTTCACCCTCAACCTGAGCCACAATACCAATTACTGACCTTGTTCCAATATCCAGAGCAAAAATTGAGTCCTCCGGTTGTATCACCATGGGAACACTCCCCTGTAATTTAATTTTTATAACAAAATTCGATATATTGTGGGGTTTTTCCTTTTTATAAAAACAATCAGATCCCTCACTAGGGATCTGATTGTTAAGGTAGCACTATAAATCTATTCGGCTAACTTTACCGCTATCATCCAGGTTAATGGTAACATTATTACCGACACTAACG
>CAZHAJ010000193.1:0-2602 GCA_964530215.1 uncultured Peptococcaceae bacterium
GATGCCAAAGGGAGAAAATCTATTTCCCGTGGAATGGAATTTGCTGTAACTGCTTTAATTCATAAGATGGAGAAAAGGGATACTTCACTTGATTTGCTAGCTGGATATGGCTTATGTGTTTTGACCATGGTATATTTGACCGGTCATGCAATGAAAGCAATATTTTAAGGCAGTATACTTACTGCATTCAATGTAAGGAATTTTAATTTTGTGCATCCACTTAGTTTTTAGGATGCATTTTTGTTTTTTTGTAGCCGAAAAAATTTGATTGTTTTAAAGGTTCGGGTACAATATAGAGGAATGAAAAATACACCATATTAATTTATTGGGGGAAGTTAGTGTGAGGGCAGATCTTCATGTTCATACCAATGCTTCCGACGGGACAGACAGTCCCCAGGAAGTCATATCTGAGGCAGCTGGTTTGGGACTAAAATATCTGGCCATTACAGATCACGATACTGTTGAAGGTGTTAAGCCTGCCATGGAAGCAGGTAAAAAGCTAAATATAGGGGTACTACCAGCCGTTGAGCTTAGTACAGAATATAAAGATAAAGAAATTCATATTTTAGGGTATTTAATTGATGTTGAAAACAAAGCTTTGATTAGCAGGCTTGAGTTTTTTCGCAAACAAAGGAAAGAAAGGTTAGAAAGTGTGGTGCGGCGGTTAAAAAAGCTAGGGATGGATATAAGCTTCCAAAGAGTCATGGAAATAGCCGGAGAGGGTTCGGCAGGCAGACCACACATTGCCAGGGCAATGATGGAGAAAGGGTTTGTCTCTACGGTGGATGAGGCTTTTGAGCTATTTATCGGTGAGGGTAAGCCCGGGTATGTACCAAGATATAAGCACACTCCCCATCAGGCAATAAAACTTGTCAGAGATGCGGGGGGAGCTGCCGTGTTGGCACATCCCGGACCGAAGATAAACCGTAAACTTATTGACCTGCTGGTAGGTGAAGGTCTTCAGGGTATAGAGGTTTATCATCCTCACCATAAGCCTGAGATAAGTAAATTATATTCTGAGATATGTAAGCATTATGACCTGATAGATACCGGTGGCTCAGATTATCATGGTAAGGACAGAGTCGAAAATTTTTTAGGCTCCTATACAGTATCCATAAGAGTAGTTGAAAAGTTAAAAAAATTGACCGGCAAAGATTAAGCACTAAATTTTGATGTTTAATATATATCAAAGTAGGAGGTAAGTTTGTTCATGATCATAGCGGATCGAATGAAGGGTCAGGAAGCAGGAATCTTTAATGAGATGGAGATTCGCAAAAGAAAGGTGGAGGAGAGGGGCTTAACTGTTATTAATCTTGGAGTGGGTACGCCTGATCGAGCACCCGCATCCCATGTTATAGATGCGATGCATAAAGCATTGGATAAGGCGGATAATTATCGTTATCCTCTGGTGGGCAAACAAGAACTGTATAATTCTGTAGCTCAATGGTACAAAAAGAGATTCGGGGTTGAGTTGAATCCCGAAAATGAAATACTGGTATTGATGGGCTCTCAGGACGGTTTGGCCCATTTGCCTCTGGTCTGTCTAAATCCCGGGGATATGGCTTTGGTTCCGGATCCAGGTTATCCCATTTATGCCTTTGGAATACAAATGGCAGGTGGCGAAATTTATCCCTTGCCTCTAAAGAAAGAAAACAATTTTTTGCCGATGCTTAGAGATATCCCGGAAGAAGTGGCCCGTAAAGCAAAGATGATGTGGTTGAACTATCCCAACAACCCAGTTGCTGCAGTAGCAAACAGAGAATTCTTTGAAGAAGTTGTGGATTTTGCAAAAAAATATGATGTTTTAGTATGTCATGATGTGGCTTATTCAGAGCTTTGTTACGACGGGTTTCAGCCTTGTAGTTTTCTGGAAGTCGAGGGAGCAAAGGAAATAGGGGTAGAATTCTACTCTCTTTCCAAGACTTACAACCTGGCAGGCTGTAGAATCGGATTTATTGTGGGTAATCAGCAAATAGTAGCTAATTTGGAGAAGCTAAAATCAAATATTGATTACGGAGTTTTTTGTGTTATTCAAGATGCCGGAATTGCTGCTCTTGAAGGTGACCAATCCTGTGTCCAGGAAAATGCAATGGCTTACCAAAAGCGTCGTGACATATTAGTGGAAGGATTGGGAGCAATTGGCTGGAATATGCCAAAACCTAAGGCATCGATGTTTATTTGGGCTCCGCTGCCCCCAGGATATGATTCTTCCGTTCAGTTCACTCTAGAGCTATTGGACAGAACCGGAGTTTTGGTGATACCGGGCACTGCTTTTGGAGAGATGGGAGAAGGTTATGTTAGGATTGCTCTTGTTCAGGAGGAGCATTTGTTGAGGGAAGTGGTAAGCAGAATATCTGAAGCCTATAATTTTAACTGACAATTTATTTGGTTGAAGTAGTTCTTCGTTGTGATAAAAACATCCCTTCAGGCATATACTGAAATATATCTAAATTGCCTATTTCAATGTAATTGGGGTGGGGATGCTTGAAGGAAGATTTGCGTTTTATGCAAAACAGAATCAGAGACCTGGAGGAAAAGGTTGACCAGCTTAGGTTGGGACGAAGAGTATTGATGAATATAATTGAAAAATTAGAAAAGGATA
>CAZHAJ010000194.1:0-2596 GCA_964530215.1 uncultured Peptococcaceae bacterium
TTAAACTTAATGGTGAAGCAGCTGCAAAATCAAAATCCCATGGAACCCCAAAGCAATGAGGAGTTTATTAACACTATGGCTCAATTCAACTCCCTGCAATCCTTGGCAGCCATTGACAGAAATGCTCAATATAATCAGGCTATGAATTTGATAGGAAAGTCAGTGGAAATAAAACAATCCAACAATATTACTAAGGCAGGGGTTGTTGAAAGTGCCGGGATAGTTGACGCCAAAGTGGTTATTTATGTGGACTCCAGAAGCTATCCGGTGGAAAATGTGATTTCCATTAAGTCCGAGGATTCCCCTTCCACAGCACAGCCGGGATATCAATTGCTTCAGGCGGCAGGCTTGATTGGAAGGCATATAACCATTATAAGTGATGAAGAGACAGTGGAGGGGATAGTGGAAAAAGTAGGTTCGGAAAACGGCAGTCTTAGTGTTTATGTTAACGGGACAAGCTACAACATTGATAGCGTAACTGAGATAAGATAGTGACGGAGGTGATAAAATGTGAAGCTCCCTGACAATGGAATAAACAGCTTGATTATACCGCAGCCCATTACCGGCGGGAAACCAATTGACCAAACTTACAGAAGCGGAACAGTCAATAAAAAAACAGGGCCTGAGTCAGGGTATTCCTTTGAAAAGGTACTTTCAGCCGAACTGGGCAAAAAAGAGTTGGTGAAAATATCGGCTCATGCCGAAAAAAGGCTGCTGGAGAGAAACGTAGCCTTTAACGGTGAAGATATGCGTAAGATAGAGGGAGCCATGGAGATGGCTGCATCAAAGGGTGCCAGGGAATCTCTTCTTATGTACGGTGACGTGGCTTTAGTGGCCAGTATTAAAAACAAAACGATAATAACCGCCATGGGTGAAAAGGATATGAAGGAGCACGTTTTCACCAATATAGACAGCGCGGTAATAATCAACAGATAGCCGGACCTTATAGGAGGCTAGGGAGTCCTTGAATGACTGAGAGGACGGGCAGACAAACAAACCAAGCAGTAGTAATAGTGGAATGACAGTGTATAAAAACACAGAGCTGATAGCTAAAAGCTGGAAGCTATAAATAGGAGGTTAACAATGTTAAGATCTTTATATTCAGGTGTATCCGGTTTGCGCAACCATCAGGTTCGTATGGATACATTGTCTAACAATATATCCAATGTAAATACTATGGGATTTAAAGCATCCACCACCAACTTCCAAGATTCTTTAAACCAAATATTAAGCGGTGGCGGAGCAGGCCGTAACCCTATGCAGGTGGGTACCGGCAGTGCGGTGGGCAGTATCGGGACTAAAATGACTCAAGGTCCGTTGCAAATGACCGGACGATCTCTAGATCTGGCTATTCAGGGATCAGGTTTCTTTATGGTGGGTGACGCCGACGGAGTAAATACTTATTTCACCCGGGACGGAGCGTTTTTTGTAGACTCCCTGGGCAATCTGGTTAATTCATCCGGATTGATCTTGCAGGGTGACGGAGGTCCCATCAATTTGGGAGAAGATCCTATAGCCAGTATCAGTATTTCACCCAACGGTACAATCTCAGGAACCACTTCAACCGGTGAAGAACTGGATGAGGTTAATATCGTTCTTTACACCTTTCCAAACCCGGAAGGTTTGATAAAGATGGGCGGCAACCTTTACAGCTATAATGAAGCCATTGCAGGAGTAATGTCGGACGGACTGGTGCCGGGATCAGAAGGTGTGGGAACCATTGAGTCAGGTTACCTGGAAATGTCAAATACTGATCTCAGTGAGGAGTTTACCAATATGATTACCACTCAACGGGGATATCAGGCTAATGCCAGGATAATAACGGTGTCAGACTCTTTGTTGGAAGAACTGATTCAGTTGAAGAGATAAAGGGATATATTTTTAACAGTACCCTGGCCATGGGGTCAGGGTACTGTTAAAATGAGAGGCTGGTATAAAGAGGTGGCAAAAGATATGAAAGACGATTTGGAAAAAATTAATGAGCAAAAGGGAAAATCTTCCCGCTTATTAACAGTTCTGGCTTTGTTGTTGGGAACAGTTATTGCGTTGGGTCTTATATTCGGTATAGTGGTGTATTTTATCGGCATACCCGGAGTAGTACCCCCGATAAAACCGGAAGCTCCCCCGATATATGTAACCAAGGACCTAGGAGAACAATTGGTGAACTTGGCAGATGAGGGCGGTGGAAGATATCTGCGGCTAAAGGTAGTAATGGAGCACAAAAAAGATGAAAAGCTGTCTGCAGAAATAGAGGAGAAAAATCCCAATTTGGTGGACAGTGTATTAAGGGTTTTAAGAAGTAAAACAGTAGCTGATGTGTGGTCCGTTGAGCAGGAGGAAAAGCTGAAGAAGGAAATAATGGACAGTATTAACAAGGAACTGAAAAATGGCGAGGTAGAGCGGGTATTGTTTGTGGATTTTCTAATTCAATAAATTCCGGAGGGTGTTTGTATAGTGTTAAGACAAGAGGATATTCAGGAATTCTTAAAAAAGATGTCAGCCTCGGATGAAGTGAAAAAAGTGGAGTTTCTAGCTTTTGAAACACCGGTACCCCAGGAAAAAGTTAAGGTGGGAATAAACTATCTCAGTGATGTTA
>CAZHAJ010000195.1:0-2579 GCA_964530215.1 uncultured Peptococcaceae bacterium
AATAGTGGGAATCACAGTCCTTTTCATTGTCTTATTAATTATGTTACTGGTAGGGGTACCCATAGGCTTTGCTATTGGTGGTGCAACCATGGTGGCTATGTATTTTTTCACAAATATGAATATGATTACGGTTGCCCAATATAATTACAGTGGAATTAACTCATTCACTGTTATGGCTATACCTTTCTTCCTCCTGGCTGGAGTAATTATGTCTACTGGTGGTATAGCAGCTCGGATTGTTGATTTTGCTTATAAACTGGTTGGTTTTGTAACCGGTGGTCTCGGTGTGGTAACTGTCGTTGCCTGCATGTTTTTTGGAGCACTTTCCGGTTCAGGTATGGCAACAACATCTGCAATCGGCAGTATGATGATTCCTGAAATGAAGAAAAAAGGCTATGATGTGCCTTACTCAGCTTCCCTTGTCAGTTTTTCCGGAAGCATAGGATTGATTATTCCGCCAAGCCTCGGATATGTTCTCTATGGATCAGTAACAAACACTTCTATATCCGATTTATTTCTGGCTGGTATTTTCCCGGGAATTACGATTGGTCTTTTCCTGATAGCTGCAAACTATTTTATTTGTAAGAGATTGAACATGGGCTTTAAGGAAGAAAGAGAAGAAGGCATAACAATTAAGCAATTCATTAGACATCGAGCTAAAGAGGTTGTCATATCTTTTAAGAACAGTTTTTGGGCATTACTCTCGCCTGTGATCATCCTTGGTGGAATTTATTCCGGTGTTTTTACTCCAACGGAAGCTGCCTGTGTTTCTGTGGTATATTCCATCATAGTCAGTTTGTTCATATACAAAGAGATGAACCTGAAAAGCCTTTACAAAGCATTTGTATTGGCAGCAGCATTAAACGGTATAACTTCTTTTCTGCTGGGTTACTCTACAATATTTTCTACTTACATGGCTTATGAGAATATTCCGAGAGCGATCTATCAGGGTTTACTGACTGCGACTGATAACCCACTGGTGCTTCTTTTGCTGATTAACTTAGTGTTGATTGCCATTGGGACAATTTTGGATACTGTACCTGCATTGATTATCATGTCTCCAATCTTGCTTCCGGCGGTGGTAAATTACGGGATAGACCCTGTTCACTTCGGTATTATTATGACCGTTAACCTAGCTATCGGTCTATGTACACCACCCTATGGGTGTAACTTGTTCGTAGGCGCGGCGGTGGCCAACATTAAAATGGAAAGTATGATGAAATACCTGATACCGTTATTGATTGTATCCATTTTAGCTTTAGGGGTAATAACTTTTGTCCCCGCATTGTCGCTTATTTTAGTACGGTAAAAGTAGTATGTGCTGAAGCCTTTGAACTTGAGGGTGCTTTAGTTCTGCCATAGCTGCCTGGATGAAATCGAAATCCTAAAAGTTAGGGGATATATTTGTGAAAGGTAAGGGAGAATATTTCGGGACACATCGGGTGATCGAACCCGAAGGTCTTCTACCTCAAGCAGCGGAAATACTAGACAATACAGTTGATATTTGGGCTAACGAAATCCTAATCGATGTTATTGCCCTTCAACCTACGGCATCGGCTTTTCAATCCCTAAAAGGGAAGTGTGGAGAGGATAAAAACCGGATCAAGGAAGAGATCTATAAAATTGTAGAAATGAAGGGTAAATTTCAGGATCCGGTTACCAAATCAGGCGGGATGCTTATTGGCAAGGTAAAAGAGATTGGAGATGCTCTTTTGGATAAAGTAGAGATCAAAAAGGGCGATCTGGTTGCCACCCTCGTTTCACTGTCACTTACGCCTCTCAAACTTTATGATGTGACTGAAATCAATCTTGATACCGAACAGGTTTTTTGTCAGGCGGATGCAGTTTTGTTTGAAAGCGGGATTTACACCAAAATACCAGATGATTTAGGTCAAAAACTTAGTCTTGCTATAATGGATATTGCTGGTGCCCCAGCTCAGGTGGCAATGAACGCCAGACCTGGTGATATTGTGGTGGTTTTAGGTGCCGGCAAAGCAGGATTATTGTGTCTTGCCGAAGCGAAAAAGAGGGTTGCGCCTCATGGGATTGTCGTTTGTCTTGAAAGTTTAAAAAGTCAGTGTGAAGCGGTTGAAAAGTTAGGGCTTGCAGACTTGGTGATCCAGGCGGATGGACAGAAGCCTTTAGATACATACAATAAATATATTACAAATATGGATAATCGTCTTGCTGATTTTACTGTTAATACTGTAAATGTTGCAAACACAGAACTTTCAACGATCTTAGTGACAAAAGATACAGGTAAAGTATATTTTTTCAGCATGAGTACTGATTTTGTCAAAGCATCACTTGGCGCAGAAGGAGCAAAAAAATATGTTATGATGATTATGGGTTCTGGGTATTATCCCGGACATGATCAGATTGCCTTTAACACAGTGAGAGAAAATCCATTGTTGCATAAATATCTGGTAGACCGTTACGGTTAATAATATGCCACATTATATTCATCTAACAATGGAAGATGAAATTTTGTGTTTGTCATTTAAAAATAAAAGGAGACAAAGCTGATGGATAAATTAATTATCACCGCGGCTATGGTGGGTGCGGAGGTAACCCGCGAA
>CAZHAJ010000196.1:0-2535 GCA_964530215.1 uncultured Peptococcaceae bacterium
ATTCCTAAGTTTAATGCATGGTGAGACGCCCTTTGGATTATTGGCCCGTCAGCAATGGGATCTGAAAAAGGGATCCCCACTTCAATCGGGTCTGAGCCGTTTTCCGCTAAGGTTTTTAAAACCTCAAAATTAGTATTAATATCAGGATAACCTGCAGTGAGATAAGTTATTAAACCCTTATCACCTTTAACTCGGAGATTATTCAGTGTGTCCAAAATCCTTTCTCTGCCTATTCTCATAATTGCACCCCCGTTATCCTGGCTACTGTTTCTACATCTTTATCGCCCCTGCCCGAAAGGTTAACTATAATAATACTGTCTTTACTCATTTCCCGTGCTGTGATTATGGTTTTATACAAGGCGTGAGAGCTTTCTAAAGCCGGTATTATACCTTCAGTCAGTGAAAGTATTTTAAATGCTTCCAACGCTTCTTGGTCGGTTACCGATGAATAGACTACTCTTTGTGAATCCTTTAAAAAACTGTGTTCCGGACCTACTCCGGGGTAGTCCAGTCCTGCAGAAACAGAATGTGCCAGTTGTATTTGACCATCTTCGTCCTGAAGGACGTAACTCAAGGAGCCATGCAATACTCCGGGAGTCCCGGCAGTAAGAGTTGCGGCGTGTCGGCCCGAATCAACACCCAAACCGGCAGCTTCCACACCCATAAGTTCTGTTTGAGTTTCTAAAAACGGGTAAAAAATTCCCATGGCATTACTTCCGCCTCCCACGCAGGCAATGATACAGTCCGGGAGTCTTCCTTCCAAGGCAAGGATCTGCTCTTTGGTTTCTTCACCGATTACTTTCTGAAAGTCTCTGACCATAGCGGGATATGGGTGGGGACCGGCAACCGATCCCACTAAATAATGAGTGGAATCTACATTGGTAACCCAATCCTTCATAGCCTCATTCATGGCATCTTTTAGAGTCTTACTTCCGGAAGACACCGGAATTACTTCGGCGCCAAGCAATTTCATTCTAAAAACGTTTAACGATTGTCGTTGGATATCTTCTTCCCCCATGTATATGGCACATTCCATATTAAAAAGAGAAGCTGCGGTAGCGGTGGCAACACCATGCATTCCGGCCCCTGTTTCAGCTATGATCCTTTTTTTATTCATTCTGACGGCTAATAAGATTTGCCCTATAGCGTTGTTAATTTTATGGGCTCCGGTATGGTTAAGATCTTCTCTTTTTAGGTATATCTTGGCTCCGCCACAATAATTTGTCAGTCTTTCAGCTAAATAAAGACCGGATGGGCGTCCCACATAATTTGCTAACAAAGTTCTGAATTCATTGTTAAAAACCGGATCAGAATTGGCCTTATTATACTGATCCTCCAATTCCTCCAAAGCCGGCATCAATGTTTCCGGGACAAATTTTCCTCCAAAAGGTCCATAATAACCGCTACTGTTTGGCATGTATGAAATCAACCTTTCACCCTCCTAACAAATTCTTTCATTTTTGAAAAATCTTTAAAGCCATTTACTTCTACTCCGCTGCTGACATCCACTGCATAGGGATTAACGATGCAAATGGCTTTTTGAACGTTTTCCGGGTTTAATCCACCGGCCAGAATGAGAGGTTTTTTTGAACAATTGGCAGCCGTTCGCCAGTCAAATGTTTTGCCGGTGCCCCCAAATTTTCCCTCATCCTCGGTATCCAGAAGATAGGCATCGACATTATAGTCAGAAAACGTGTTGTAATCAGCTTCACCCTTGAAGGATTTGATCACGGAATAATAGGGTTTTATATTATTACAGAAATCTGCGGTTTCTTCCCCATGAAGTTGAATTGTATCCAGTCCGGCGGTTTCTGCAATATCTAATATTTCCTGTAAGCCTTGATTTGCAAAAACACCTACTTTAGACACAAATGGGGGAAGCCGGCAAATAATTTCCTGGGCTTTATCTTGACTGATTCTCCTTGGGCTGGGAGCAAAAACAAAGCCAATGGCATCTGCCCCTGCAATTACAGCCTGATAGGCAGTTAAATGATCTTTAATTCCGCAAATTTTAACCCGGACATATTTTCTTTGCATAGCAACCCCCATTCTGACCTGACAGTTCTCTTGTTTTAGATGCTATATCCTCTGATGATACAAGGGCTTCTCCCACCAACGCAGCATCTATCCCCCATTTAAACAAATTGTGCATATGTTCAGGGTTGCTTATCCCACTCTCGCTAACCACAGTTTTTGGGGTATCAGGCAGTTTATTATATAGTCGGTAGGTGTTATTTAGATCGGTTTGAAATGTTCTTAGATTTCTATTATTAATTCCGATAAAATCGGCTTTGACCTCTATTGCCATATTTAGTTCACATTCGTTGCTTATTTCCACTAATGTTTCTAAATCCATAAGGTGTGCTGTTTCCATCAACTCTGAAAGCAAATCTTTGGTTAGGATGGCACATATAAGAAGAATGGCATCGGCACCTAACAATCGAGATTGGTACACTTGATAAGGGTCAATGATAAAATCTTTTCTAAGCAACGGCAATGGGGTAACCTGTCGTATTTCATGAAGATAGCATGGTC
>CAZHAJ010000197.1:0-2528 GCA_964530215.1 uncultured Peptococcaceae bacterium
AAAAAAGGAGGTTGTCCGGATGAAAATCGGTGATAGGCAAACAGTGAACGGATTAATCGAAATTTTTGAAGGGAGCGGAGAAAATTTATGAAAAGGAATGATGAAAATCTTTCTGTGCCGGACAAACGACTGGCCGCAGTTTGCGGGTTATTTTGTCCCGTCTGTAGCGTATATCAGGGTGGACAGGGATCGTCCGCCCTGCGGCATAAGCCTCACCGCTAAACCATCCTTAATTCCGGGAAATACCTCTCGTAGTATCCCCTGTCGCGGGTCAGTAAGTAGTTCGCGTGAATTAAGGCATGCCCCCCAATTAAAAAATCGGAGAAGATATGCTGCCTGCCTGCAATTACTTTATTACATTTATCACATTCCAGGAGTTGCATGTTTCCGCATGAGTTACATTGAAACTTTTGCGATCTGTTTTTTGTATATGCGCTCCAGGCACGGGCTCCCCTCCACAGGGCCTCCGGGTTTGAGTTCACCAGCCTTATACCTGTGTCGGACAAAAAAGCTGTTAGCGCACTCTCCTCAGAAAATTGTGATGCCAGCTCTCCGTATACAACTTCAGAAATAATTAAGAGGTGCGTTTTACCGCATGCAGTCAGTTGAGACAAAGATCTATCCATAAACATGGGGTCTGGAAGAAGAATATCAAAAAGGATATTGGTATCAATTGCAACAGTCATTCCCCACGCAGCTCCTTAATAATCTTATCACTGTCACCTTCTTGCTTCAAATACCCCTTGTATTTATGAAACCTCTGTTCATCAAGTTCTTTTTCCAACAGGTAACCTTCGCTCGTTTCCCGTATTAACAGATGATCGCCGGTCTTCAAGCCCAACTTTTCCCGTAAACCTTTGGGGACAGTTAACTGCCCTTTTGCGGTTACTTTTGCCCTGAACATGATTCCTTACCTCCATGTAAGAAATAAATTCCTTACATTATTGTAAGCCTTCCTTACTTATTTTGTCAAGCGAACGCCATATCACCCTAAATTACTTGAACAACCGGCAAGTTGTATGAAGATTGTTTAACTATATCGTCATTGATGGTTATAAGCACCTTCCGCTGGCCTGACCTTTTAGTAGAGGTGGAGCAAGCAGGATGACTACAGAATGCCATTATTTTAAAGCTTTGCCAATATTTTTTCCATTATATAACTGGTATAGGTCTTTCCTTCCCATTGAACTTCTCCAATGATATTATATCCCAGCCCGGTGTACAGGTTGACAAGATGGACTGCTGGAATTGCAGTATCCAGTTGCAGCCGGCAATAACCTTTCCATGGAAACAGTACCCACCAGCATACTATCGTGGAGGGCAAGGTATATATCTTTTCCAGCCATACGCTGTCTTGTAATCTCTTCGTCCTGGTAGGACCCGGTATAATTCAGGCCAAGATCGGCCAGTTCTTTATACGCAGCATTGATCAAAAGCCTAAGCTCAGGAATATCCCGTTCATTGGCCAGCCTGATAACAATATCCAAATTCATCGGTTTTCCTCCGCGGTTGCATACCTCACATGTATTAATTACCAATTCAATCATATATTGAGTCGATTTCTTCAACAAGATCTTAGGAGTTTTAGAAAGCGAAATTGATTACCGTATATTTGAAGCCAAGCTGAAGGAAGAGTTGGACAGCCTGGGGTGCGAAATATTAAAAGAAGAAAAGTGGGGTTCTTAAAAACCTACAGTGTCTTGACACTATCATTATGAGGCGTGAAGTTGACATCCATGACAGAAAATTGTTATACTTGCTCCCAGAAGCAAATTTCTATATTAAACCATTTTAATTGTCTGGTTGAATATTGACATTAGAAGAGTTTATTTACGAGAATACAAAGAAGAGAAGTGAAAACATTATGAATCATAATTTAAGGCTAAACGGAGAGAGACAAGAGAAAGGCAATGGACTGGAAATAGATAATATAGATGTTAAAATAATTGGTCTGCTACAACAAGACGGCCGCATGGCCAATACACAAATAGCTCAAATAATTGGAGCATCAGAAGGTACGGTCAGAAAGAGAATAAAAAGATTAGTTGATGATAAAGTAATTCAAGTAGTTGCAGTAGCTGATCCCTTTAAGATTGGTATTGATATTGCAGCAATCATTAGGATTTACGCTGATATAAAGAAGATGGACTATGTTTGTGAAGAGTTGAAAAAAATCAAAGAAATGTGGTACATTGCTTTAGCGCTGGGTGAATCTGCTTATGATGTTGAGGTATATCTGCCCAATATACAAGAATTAAATAGCCTCCTAACCAATAGAATTTGGCCAATTAACGGAGTCATTAAGACAGAGACATCACTTATACTCTCATATTTAAAAAGAGAGTATACTTGGATAACAAATATCCATTCAACTATATAATATCTACATACTGGAGTATGCTTTTTTGCTATAGTTTCTCCTCTGCCTTTACCTTTACAGGATCAATTTTCACTACACCGGTTTTAAGCTTTTTAAGTAGAGCCTACTGAATAACCCTGAAACGCCCATGTACACTGGATTTTTTGCG
>CAZHAJ010000198.1:0-2504 GCA_964530215.1 uncultured Peptococcaceae bacterium
CCGGAATTAACCGTCTATCTGCATCCATATTATCCAATGCGGCCGGCGCTATTTGTGGCATGGTTGAAACAGAGGTCAAAGTAGATGAAGAAGAAAACCGGCCCCTAATCGCCACATCCATGTTTGGTGTAACAACTGCCTGCGTAGATCAGGTCCGCAAGAAATTGGATGAAAAAGGTTACGAAGTTTTAGTCTTTCATGCCACAGGTACTGGTGGCCAAGCGATGGAAGGTTTAATCAGGGATGGCTATTTTAAGGGAGTTGTCGACATTACTACAACTGAAATAGCTGATGAATTGGTAGGCGGTGTATTATCGGCAGGACCGAATAGGTTGGAGGCAGCTGCTGCTGCAGAGGTTCCGCAGGTTGTATCTTTGGGCGCCCTGGATATGGTTAACTTTTGGGCCTATGATACTGTGCCGGAAAAATTCCGTGATAGAAATCTTTACAAACATAATGCCAATGTGACCCTGATGCGAACTACCCTAGAAGAAAACATAAGATTTGGTGAAGAAATTGCAGCAAAGCTTAATAATGCTAGCAAAAAAACAGCTATACTCATACCACTTCGAGGCATATCAGCAATTGATAACAGCGGCCAACCTTTCCATGACGAAAAAGCTGATCAGGCCTTGTTCGCGGCAATTAGAAAAGGTTTAAATCCCCACATAGAACTAATAGAAGTCGACGCCCATATAAACGATCCAGAGTTTGCAGAAATAGCAGTGAATAAATTACTTGAGTACATCGCGCAATCTTAAGAGGAGGAAAGCAAGTGAATATAACTCGAGAATCAGCCCTAAAAAAATTAAAGGAAACTATAAAGTCTGGTCAGGCAATTATTGGTGCAGGTGCCGGTACTGGCATTTCTGCTAAATGCGCCGCTAAAGGCGGGGTAGACCTAATAATAATCTATAATTCGGGGCGTTATAGAATGGCAGGTAGAGGTTCCCTTGCCGGTCTATTACCTTATGGAGATGCCAATCAAATTGTCGTTGAAATGGCTAGAGAAGTTTTGCCAATTGTACCCGATACACCTGTCCTAGCCGGTGTATGTGGGACGGACCCATTCAGATTAATGCCGCAGTTCCTTGACCAGGTAAAGGAAATGGGATTTACTGGCGTTCAAAACTTCCCCACCGTGGGCCTATTCGATGGGCTTTTCCGTCAAAATCTAGAGGAAACGGGAATGGGTTTTGACAAGGAAGTAGAAATGATCCGGATCGCCCATGAAAAAGATTTGCTTACCTGCCCTTATGTTTTTAGCCTCGAGGAAACTAAACTAATGACTGAAGCGGGTGCAGATATATTAGTTCCACACATGGGCTTGACCACCAAGGGTTCAATCGGAGCTACCACATCTCGGAATTTAGAACAATCAGCTGAATTGATTCAACAGATGCATGATCTTGCAGTTAGTATAAACCCAGATGTTATAGTTCTATGTCATGGTGGTCCAATTGCTGAGCCTGAAGATGCCCAGTACATTTTCGAACACACAAAAGGAATAAGCGGATTTTTTGGAGCATCAAGCTTGGAAAGATTGCCTACTGAAGTTGCTATCCAAACACAAACAGAAAAATTTAAAAAACTTAAATTGAGTTAAGAGAAATCTACAATTAGAAAGGAGTTATTATTTATGGCAAGTAAATTATTTGAGTCCATTTTAGAAATGCAAGAAGAAAAGGCTATGGAAGCCACTCAAGAAATGCTTGAGAAAGGACATAGCGGAACAGAAATACTTGACGAAGCCCGCAAAGCCTTAGTAGAAGTAGGTAATCGCTATGATCAGGGCGTATACTTTCTGCCTGAACTGCTGATAGCTGCCGAGGTTATGAAGGCAATACTGGAAGTAGTTAAACCAGTTTTAAAAGTTGGTGAAGTGGAGAACAAGAAAGGAAAAATAGTAATTGGCTCTGTTGAAGGGGATATCCATGATATCGGTAAAGGTATCGTCGTATTTATGTTGGAAGCTTATGGATTTGAAGTGATCGATCTTGGTGTTGATGTTAAAGCCACCACATTTTTAGAAGAAGTGAAAAATAATGAGGCCGATATTTTGGCACTTAGTGGGTTATTGACGGCTGTTTTTGAAACAATGAAAGAAGTCGTAGATGTTTTTAAAGAAGCAGGTTTACGCGATAAAACAAAAGTTATGGTCGGTGGATGTTTTATGGACGAAAATGTTTTAAAACATATTGGTGCTGATGCATACGGTAGAGATGCGCTTGAAGCGGTTAACTTAGCTTCAACTTGGTTGGCTCGCTAGTTTAAAAATAAACTCACTACTAAGGAGGATTTGAAAATGGATACTAATCCCCAAAAATTATATGATGAACGTTTAAAAAGAATCCAGGAAGCTATTATGCTAAAACAGCCTGATCGAGTTCCTGTAGCTCCTGTTTTTGAAATGTTTCCTGCACATTACGGTGGAATTACCGTGGAAGAGGCAATGAGTGACTATGACAAGACATGCAAAGCATGGAAAAAAACTATTCTAGATT